>CALGDE010000022.1 GCA_937883785.1 uncultured cyanobacterium | reverse complement strand
ACACAAAGCGATCTCGCTTCAACCAGTCGTCGACTCCGTCAAACCACCCTCGCTCTGCTGGCACGCGTCCAACTGCGATGGTCATAGTTAACTCCTTGTGAGTTTTCGTATATCGAAATAAGGACAGAAGTTTCTCAAAGTATTTTAAGGCGATCGCAAAAAAATAAAAGAACGATGTCGCCAGATTCTGAGAACTTTCTGAGTAAAGCGTTAAAAAACTTTACGTATCTGTTTTGATTATACAGTAAGTTTATTGAGACCCCAGATTTGCCGGGATTTCGCTTATGTAAATCTGGGTTAACAATGTCCTTGGTAGCGCCCTATGTACACGATTGAAGTCACCCTTAAGAGCATCTCGTCGACCACGGTGTCGGTGCAGCGTAAGGAGCTAGACGATGCAAAAGTACTTTATGGAGAGTTGTTAGCGACTTTACGTGGGGAAAATGGAGGTTTGGTGGAGCTGACTTGCGAGGACCAGGAAGATAAGAAAGTAGCTTTCTTGGGCGCTGATGTGATGGCGGTGCAGATGACTGGGAAGGGGAGAGCAACGTCCTCTGGACGGCGTCCCCCTGGTTTTCTGGCGGCAGAACTAGAAGGTGACGATAAGAAAGACGGTGAAGATTAGGAACGTTGAGCGGGTTAGGGTTTTGGCTAGCTGAGATTTTGGCTGGTTAGGATCTTCGAGATTTTAGACGATGCCATTGGGCGCTCTTGTGGAGTGCCCTTTGTAGATGCGAGCCCCAATTCACTGTTATGAAAATGAGGACGACTCCGATGCAGTCTACGGCGATGGCGTCTGTGGTGGTGGATTCCTTGAGCTTTGGCTGGTCTCCAAGTCAGCCGGTTTTGAGGGAATGCTCGCTGGAGGTGCCCAACGGCGAACTTTGGATGCTGCTGGGGGCAAATGGCAGCGGTAAGTCTACGTTACTTCAGCTTTTGGCGGGCTTGTTGCGTCCTGACGGGGGCGATATTAAGTTACGACAGCCGGTGGGGTTTGTCTTTCAAAATCCCGATCGCCAGTTAGTGATGCCAACGGTGGGGGCAGATATTGCTTTTGGGTTAGCGGCAGAAAATTTGTCCCAGGTGGAGATTCGCGATCGCATTCGGGAGTCGTTGGGCGAGGTAGGGCTGGACGGATTCGAGCGACGGCCGATTTATGCCCTTAGCGGCGGACAAAAGCAACGGGTGGCCATTGCCGGAGCGATCGCTGCCCATTGTGAAGTGTTGCTCTTAGATGAGCCCACGGCGTTGTTAGATCCTGATAGTCAGCTGGATTTGGTGCGCCAGGTGCGATCACTGGTGGATCAGCGAGGGATTACGGCCCTGTGGGTCACCCATCGATTGGAGGAGCTACAGTTTGCCCACGGAGCAATCTTATTGGAGCAAGGAAAAGTTGTAGATTCGGGCAACCCGGAACGGCTACGAAAAGCCATGGTAGAGCGCCCTTATCCTGCGGGTCCTTAATCCCGCATCAAGTCCCGCAGGTGGTGTCTTGGTCCTTATCCCGCGGGATGCCTTGGTCGCCTCGCCTTGAACGGTCTTATTCAACGACGCTGGTTTTGGTTACGTCAACGATGGTCTCGCCATTGCGAACTAGGCGGTAACGCCCGGTCCAGGTGCCTTTGACGAGGGGACCATTGCGGGTGGTCTTGCCGCCGTAGCTGAGGTAAACGCGCTTGCTGGATTGGATGGGTTGGTTGACGTTCACTTCCTGGCGACCATTGGGGTCCGTTAACTGCAAAATTTCTGTGTCGCCTTGCTGAACGCCGTAAACGTGGCTCCAAAACACGAGGGCGGGACCGTTATGGGGAAAGCGATCGCCCCGCTGCCCGTCTAGCCATAGCTCAGGCATATCCACCGCCCCGTCAGAAAATCCGGCGCGCACTAAACCGCTGGACACGTATTCCACATCAGGCTCAATCCAAAGAGGCGATCGCTCCCCCACATTGCAGCCCGACTTAGACCCGGTGCCCACAAAGGGATCCACCACGTCCCCCTGGTAGCGAATGGTGAGGTGCACATGGGGGAAAGTGGTTTTACCCGATAGTCCCACAAACCCAATTTGCTGCCCCGCTTCCACCGAATCCCCTTGGCTGACGGATACGGATCCCTTTTCCAGATGGCAATACTGGGTGGTCCAGCCGTTGCCGTGGTCCATCAACACGCCGTTGCCGCACTCGATACCTTTCACCGTGGCAAACTCATTTTCTGACTCAATACGGTAGTCTCGCACCCCGTCGCGCACTGCTTGAACGGTACCGGGGGCGGAGGCTAGAACCGGTACATCCGTGTCCGAGGTCCAGCCGGCGATCGCAAAATCGGTGCCTTTGTGTCCGTCGTAGGTGAGCTGTCCACAGTTAAAATCCTTGGCGGCGCTGGTGGGGTCCCGATCCGGATACAGCAGCACAAAGCAGTCTTGCCCCAAGGTGCAGTCAATTGGCTTAACAATGGGGAAGTCCGATTCTACCGGTGGCTTATCAACGATAATGTCTGGCTGTTTTGGGGCGGCGGCGCTCTCTTGGGAATTGCCCACAATTGGAGCGTCGCCCTGGGCAGAGGTGCTGGCGACGCAGCCGCTAAAGGTGATGGCTACCCCCAGGGTGATCGCCCCCGCTCCCAATGTCGTCTTTGCCATGGTTCCCTACGCCGCAATTAATGATTTTTGTACCTTAGAATCATGGTAGCCAAAAGCGCAAAATGGCAGCTAAAAAACCATGACCACCTCCGTGACGCAGCCGAAAGCGAAAAAGTTGACCCGTTGGAAAAAAGTAGCGATCGCCGTTCCCTTATTGTGGGCGGGACTGATATCGGCGGCGCGAGCGGTAGAGCTAGATGTGGGGGTGGTGCAGCGGTTTGGAGAGGAGGCGGACGATGAGGTGGTTTTAAAGGCGGTGGATGGCGATCGCCTTACCATTAGCTTTCGAGATCCCAAGTCGCCGAACCAAATGCGCAACTTAATCACCGATGCCATTAAGCTGACGGTGAAGTCGGAGCCGCTGCCGGAGCCGAAGCTGCGGGAAATTGTGATATTGGGCACGTTTCGCAGCTTTGAAACGGCGGAGGAGGCGGCGAATCGCTGGCGATCGCGGGGCATTGCGGTGGAAATTGCCCAGCCGTCCAATCGCTGGCAGGTGTGGGGAGATCGCGATACCTATGACGATCCCCTGGCGCGGCGTATGTTGCTGGAAAGTATTCAACAAATTCAAGACAATACGAACAACAGCGAAGACAGCGTGGCATTGGACAGCCGCATGGTGCGATCGCGGCCGGTGGCGGTGTGGACCCTGGGAGGACAGTCCTATGCCGGTGAGCATTTTTGGGTGACGACGGTGAACCAGGCGATGTGGGTGGGGAAATATCGCTTTGGGGGGAGTTTAAAGCTACAGCCCAATGCCTATGGCACCTTTTCCTTAGTAAACCGAGTGCCGGTGGAAACCTATTTGCGCGGGGTGGTGCCCTATGAAATTGGTCCGGGGGCTCCCACGGCGGCGCTTGAAGCTCAGACGATTTTGGCGCGCACCTATGCCCTGCGCAATGTGCGCCGGTTTGCCATTGATGGCTACCAAATTTGCGCCGACACCCATTGTCAGGTGTATCGCGGGTTGGGGGCAGCGACGGCTAGGACGGACCAGGCGATCGCCCGCACCAACAACCAAGTTTTGGTGTACGCCGCTCCCGAAGGCAAAGAACTGGCAGACGCCCTGTATTTCTCCACGTCGGGAGGGGTCACCGCCGCCTTTGAAGAAGTGTGGAACGGTCCATCGCGCCCCTACCTCCAGCCAGTGGTAGACTCGCCGGTGCCCCTGTGGGATTTGGCAGCACGTCCGTTGTCCGATGAAAGTAACCTGCGGGACTTTTTAAATGTGACTAAGGGGCTTAATGAAATTGGCTGGCGAGATTTTCGTTGGAATCGTGAACAAACCCTGCCGGAGCTAGCGGACCATTTGCGAAAATATTTGCGCAATAACAACAGCCCCCAAGCGAACTTTCAAACCCTAACCAGGCTGGCAGTAACCGAACGAGCCCCCAGCGGTCGAGTGCAAAAGCTGGTGGCGTATACGGACATGGGCGAAATCACGGTACACAAAGATGCCGTTCGCAGCGCTTTTTGGCCACCGCGCAGCACCCTGTTTTACCTGGAGCCTTTTTACGAAACCGCTACCGTTGAGAATCCTGAGGACAATGCTGCGCTAAAGGGCTACAAATTTATCGGCGGCGGATGGGGACACGGCGTGGGCTTTAGCCAAGCAGGTTCCTATCGCCTGGCCAAAATCGGCTGGTCAGCCCAGCGCATTGTGGAGTTCTACTACAAAGGAGCCAAGGTGCAACCCTTGACTCCCGATGTAACCTATTGGCGATCGCCCAACCCCAGCCCAGGCAGCGCCTCAAGCTCAACCAACACTACTCAGCAGTAACCTTCTCCTCCACCTCGGTATTCGTCAAAACCACCTTCGGCTCCAGGGCGTTGGTTAATGAGCCGTGGGGACTGTGGAAGTTTGCCTGAGCATCAGGCTGCTGGCAGGCGACCATGGTTTTGACGTGTTCCGCCTCGTCATCGCGAATCGCCGTAAAGGTATCGAATAGGGTGTCCATCACTGGGCGACGATGCTCCGGCACCTGTCCCGTTTGGAACTCGTCAAACATATACAGGTCGCCATCTCGATAGTAATTCACCGCGATCGCTGGCGCAGGCTGTTGCTTCAAGGCGTCTTCATTTTCGGTCAGGAACTTATCGTAGGTGGCATAGGCATGCTCTTCCACCAGCTCCATAAAGTGGTACGCCGACTTGGGCGTTACGATATATAGCCCCACCACAATCCAGTAGTAGATCAACGCCGCTGACCGAGCCAAGATGCGATCACCCCAGAAAGCGCTGCCCCCCAACTCTTCCATAATCAGCAGGTGGTGCAGCTCATTCCACGACTCGGCGAAATGTACCTTCAGCCAATCGGCACGCCGCCACCAGCCAAGGGTTTCGTACAGGTGCAGCACCGACATGTAGGCAAAGTATGGCACCCGCGCCACCGTCTCCAGCACATAAAACCGGGGATAGGGGCGATCACGGTAAATACCGTTAATAACAAAAACTAAAATTCCAACGAGGACACGAATCATATCCAATCTCCTACTGCGAACGGGCAGTGAATAACAACCACTAGCCGTGTGGAACCTGCATTTTCAAGCAAGGTTGGCAGCCACTATTTAAATTTCAAAAAATTGAATTCGAAAAAATACAGAGCTTTTAATTCAGATTCCAAAAGGCTAAAAGCGCAAATCGAAGTTAGGGAGCAGCGACGGACAATGACCGGGTTGGGTAAGGATGGGGGTTAACCCGATCAGGGTTGAAGGGTATTCCGTCGCTGCTGTTTTGATTCTGTCCTAAGAGCCAGGAAAGTGGGGAGGACTTTTAAAGTCTCTACACATTTCGTTGGGGTTTAATGACAGGAGACCACTGGTAATGTGTCTCATTGCTTCCCTTACTTTTATGGGCATCGCAAGGAGCCGCCCCGTAGAGCCTTAGCAGCACAGCATTTGGTATTCAAAGGCGATCGCCTCCCCATCTCTCGGCGACCACAGATGATACACATTCACCTGATCCACGATCGCCTCATCGGGGGGGAAAATCTGCACGGCGATGCGCTCTTCTCCCAGGATGAGGGTTTTCATGGTTTGAAAGTCTCCCCAATTGCCAACGGGTTCCCGATCTTGGCGCTCAATAATTAGGCGGTCTACGCAGCGATCGCCCCGCCACTGCTCGCACCAGTAAATAAAGTAGCTCTCCCAAGAAAACGCCTTAACCAAATCAGGATATTGGCGATCCCAATCCACACTGATTTCGACAGGTTGTGCAGCAGATTTAGCCTCAGACCAGTCTTCATCAATCCAAGCATCTTCTACTTGGTTTTGATCGTCGGCGATCGCCCCATCTATATTGCTCATACCCCTCCGTCGGTCCCGTCTCCACCAAAATGATCCTATCCCGTTCCCATCATCACCCAGCACAACATTCCTTAACTTGAAGCGAAGTATCTGATCGACCGTGGGCGCTAGATGGCGATCGCCCTTTTCAAGTCCCTGCTGTCAATCAATTTTCATCTGCGTCCCAGATCAAAAGGAGCCCCCAGACCCTGATTTCACAAGGGTTACAGACCCCAAAATATTTTTTGATCCCAAGGCGACGTTCCCCCTTGGCGCGGTTGCCAAAAACAACAGAAAGCCCCTTCCCAGTTCGAAACTAAAGTTACCGTCTTCCTAAAGATAAAGCTGACCTGAAATTAAACGAGCTTCAAGGGCAATAATGATGTTAATTCAGGGCAAACTTAGTCACAAATGGCACCTGCAAAAAGCCTCGACAGCTTAAGCAGTTTTCCCAGGCATCATCAGCTATATTTCTACCCGACACAACTGGGCTGGGCACATCTTTGATCGAGATGTTTCTTCCGGTGATGCATCAATAGAGACGTATTGATAAATAGCTCTTTTAATAACAATGATTGACCTAGATAAAACCGCCCTCGTCCTGATCGGATTTCAAAATGACTATTTCGCCGATAGCGGGCTAGTTCATTCAGTTATTGACGACCCCTGCCGGTATACACAGGTTATAAATCACACAACAACCTTAATTGAGCACTGGATTGGGACCCCCGCCACTATCATCGCCACCCCCATTACCTTCACTCCCACCTATGAAGAGCTGGTTGATCCCGTTGGCATATTGAAAATGGTTCAAGATCTCAACGCCTTTCAGAAAGGAACACCAGGGGCAGCGATCATTAAAGAGCTGGCGCCATTTCGCGAGCATATTGTGGAAGTCACCGGAAAACGTGGCTTAAATGCTTTCGCTGATACTGAGCTCGATGCAGTGCTACAGCAGAAGGGAATTCAATCCGTGGTACTAGCTGGAGCCGTCACCTCAATCTGTATTGATTCCACAGGTCGTTCAGCCCACGAGCGAGGCTATCAGGTCAGTATTCTAAAAGATTGCATTATTTCCCGAACGACCTTGGAGCAAGAATTCTACGTGGAAAATATTTTTCCGCTATACGCCACAGTCGCTGAATCTTCACAGCTCTTCTAATGTCTAGGGAAGATCACAGTAAAGTTGGAGGTTCCCCGCAATCCAAAGCGGACTCAAGTAACGAGTTACAAACTCAAATTCACTACCGCTTAATTGAAAAGCTTACTGAGTCTGAACAGCGTTACCGGCATCTTATCGAAACCCTAAGAGAAATCGTTTTTGAATGTGATGCCTCTGGAAAGTTTACGTTGCTAAACCGTGCCTGGACCGTCACCCTGGGATATCCAATTCAAAGAAGCCTTGGAGCAACTCCAGAGGAGTTTTTAGTTTCTGAAGATATGGCTATTTGGCATCAGGCAATGGAAACATCCACTGATGTTAAAGGGCTTCACAGTGAGCTTAGATTTCTGCATCAAGACGGGAAAATTGTTTGGCTAGAGCTATCACTGACTTGCAAACTTCACTATGGGAAAAAGATATTTTCTGGCTCCCTAATTGATATCACTGATCGCAAGAAAGCCGCTTCAGATTTACAGTCCATTAATACAGCTCTGGAGAGTCGGGTACAACAAAGAACTCAGGCTTTGACCCAATCCAATGAACGGCTTCAGACAGCCCTTGATGAGTTGAAAGAAACTCAAGATCAATTGGTGCAGGCAGAAAAGATGTCAAGCTTGGGAAAACTCGTTGGTGGTTTGGCGCACGAAATTAATAATCCCACTCATTTTATCCATGGCAATATGATCCATTTGGAAAGATATTGCCGAGATATTTTAAAAGTTATCTCCCTTTACCAAGAACATTATCCCCAGCCGCCCTTGGAGATAGAAGACGCTATTGAAGAAACAGAGCTCGATTTTTTGCGTGAAGACTTGCCTGGCATCGTCCAGTCCGTTCAGAAAGGAGCTAATCACATCAGCAGAATTATCCTTTCTCTACAGCAATTTTCTAAAGCCAGCACCATTAATTTGTATCCCATTGACATTAATAATGAGTTGGAAAACGCACTATCAATAGTCAATAATCGCTTTGATTGTGATATCGGCCTAGCGCCATACAAAGTAAAAGTTGTTCGAAATTATGGCAAGGTTCCCAATATTCAAGGAAATGCGCATTATCTTAGCGAAGCTTTGATCAATATTCTTTCTAATGCGATCGAATCTTTTGAAAATCCCACAGTTGAAAACTCAATCATTCAAGACAGTGCCCCAGAGGATTTCCATGCAAGGAAGATTGTGATTGAAACGAAGTCTGCTGATTCTCAATGGATCGAAGTTGTTATTTCTGATAATGGATCAGGAATTCCCAAAAAGTTTCAATCGAGGGTTTTTGACCCATTTTTCACAACTAAACCTGTTGGGCAGGGGATTGGAATGGGTATGGCGATTAGCTATCAAATTGTGACTGAACATCACCAGGGTCAGCTAACCTGCCAATCGGAAGAGGGGAAAGGAACGAAGTTTATTATTTGCCTACCGGCTTCTGATGTTCAATAGTTCCCCTGTGGATCCAAACTTCACAGCCCTAAATTTCACAGCCCTAAGTTTTAAAGCCCTAAAACTCAAAGATCTGAATTCACAGCTCCAGATAGTGACGGATAGGGTCTAAATCCAGATATTCTTCCAACAGAACGGCCATAGCATCGTAAAGCTGCTGTTGATGGTCGGTCCAGGATATTGTCCCCCGCTGATAGCCGGGAATTTTCGCTATGGCAGCTAGCTGTTTCCGCAAGGTGCCTGACTCAAATAGCCCGTGGAGGTAGGTGCCCCAAACGTTGTTGAATTTCACCCCTTCAGGGTGGCGATCGCCCGTTGGTCTGGTTATCGTCACCAGGGGCTGTCCCCGTTCCTCCGCGGTTAACGGCCCGTGAAAGTCAGTTTGTCCCATGTGAATTTCGTAAGCGTTCCAGGTTTCGCCATTGTCGCTATGGGCTTGGGCCTGGGTTACAGACTTAGTCGCCTCAAACTGGGTCACCATGGGGAGCAGCCCCAGCCCCGACTCTTCACCCACTTCGCCGCCACCGCCGGTAGGATCGACAATACGATTTCCCAGCATTTGGTAGCCGCCGCAAATTCCTACCACCGGCACTCGCTGAGCTGCCAGTCGCTGGATCTCGGCGGCTAATCCCGATTCCTTTAGCCAGCGCAGATCTGCCAAGGTATTTTTACTGCCGGGAAGAACGATCGCCCGAGGATTCGCTGCCCGTAGTTCGCCCACCGATTTTACCCACACCGTGCGCACTCCCTGGTCCAGTTGCCATGGCTGACTGTCTTGGGAATTGGACACGAACGGAAAGCGAATCCAGGCGATCGCTGCCCCAGATCCTCCCTCCTCTGCCTCGCGGCACAGGCTGTCTTCGCTTTCCGGTTGCAGGTTATCGCGATAAGGCAGGGTTCCTAAATAAGGCAGGTGTGGCAAGTGCTCCCGGAAATATTTACCTGCGGTGGAGAACAGACTTAAATCACCGCGAAATTTATTGACGATTAGCCCTAGCCCCAGCGATCGCGCCTCCGGGGGCATCAGGTTTGCCGTACCCACCGCCTGGGCAAAGACACCACCTTTTTCAATATCCGCCACCAGCAGCCAACGCCCTTGGAGATGCACGATGGGGCGCAGATTTACTAAGTCCCGGTGCATTAGGTTTAGCTCCACCGGACTGCCAGCCCCTTCCAGCAGCAGCACATCGGTGCGCGACTCCCAAAATTCCAGCGTCTCCGCCACCGTCTCCCAGAGGGTTTCAATATGTTGGTAATAATCCCGCGCGGCGATATGTTCTTTGGCTTGCCCGAGTAAAACGAGCTGGGATGTGGAATTTCCGGCGGGTTTAAGCAAAATAGGATTCATTTCGGCAATTCCTCGCAGGCCACATGCCGTAGCCTGAGCCCCTTGGGCCCGCCCAATTTCGCCGCCTTCCAGAGTCACAAAGGAATTGTTGGACATATTTTGAGCTTTAAACGGTGCCACCCGCACGCCTTGACGCCGCAGCCATGCCCCCAGCGCCGCCACCGTCCAGCTTTTGCCCACATTTGACGCCGTGCCCAGTACGGAAATTGCTTTCATATCCCTGCAATATGACCTGTGAATGTCCCTTTCTGAGTTGCCCGTTTTTGAGTTGTCCGCTTAACGACTTTAACCCCGGGTGCTTCTAATTTTCAGGACTTACGCAAAGCCCTCTTACCGAGGGGTTGGGGGGTTCCCATACCCTCCACCTCGTCATCCCAACTTCAAACAAAATGCTTGAGGTAAAGGATCCCCCTCAGTCCCCCCTTGGTAAGAGAGAAAGCGATGCAGCGTTGGTTCTTGGGCTCAAACAGCATGCCTTGCGTAAGCCTTGATTTTGAGTATCCATCCTGGATATTTATTGTTGCCTACCTTTGGCGAGAAACCGGACGATCCTTAACGGGATAGGATAAAAATAACGATCACGCCCAACCTATGGCTGACCCTTCCATTTCTTCAGAATCCCCTGACCCCGTTGATCCCAAGGTGCCTCAAAAAGACTTTGAGATGAACAGCTTTGGCGAAAACGGTATTGACAAAAACGGTTTTAGCGAGGACGGGTCTGGGCAGAATGGCCATGGTGATATGCCCTTGCAGGCAGCGGGGGAGGAAATTGATCTAGAGGCGGAGAAGGAGTTTGAAGGGAGTGGCTTTCCCTGGTTGATTGTGGGGGGAGCGATCGCCCTAGTAGCCTTAACGGGGGGAGCCCTATGGTGGCAGCAATCCCAGGCGGACGGAGAGCGCGGAGCCATAACAGCCAGCACCGATAAGCCGCCGGTGGGAGTGTCGATTGTGCCCGTGCGCTCCGCAACAGTGGCAGACACGTCGGATTTTGTGGGCACATTGCGGGCGGTCAATCGGGTTACTTTCCGAGCAGAAACCGAGGGGCGCATTGTGCGTATTTTGACGCGGTCGGGACAGCCAATCCGCATCAACCAGCCCCTATTTCAAATTGAGCCCCGGGAGCAAGAAGCGGCTTTTGGCGGTGCCCAGGCAAATATTGCTAGCGTCCAGGCGGCGGTGCAGGCAGCCCAGGCGGCCGCGGCCCAGGAGCGGGCAGCAGTGGCAGCGGCGGAGTCGGAAGTGCGGGCATTGGAGCGCGATCGCCAGGCTAAGGTGGCTGAGGCGAAGTTGGCGGAGCAGGAATTAGGGCGCGTTGAGGGACTGGTGGAAGAGGGGGTATTGGCGGCGCAATTGCTGGATCGGGCTGTAGGGGATCGGGATCGCACGGTGGCGGAGTTGCGGGCGATCGCCGAGCGGATTCAGGGGGCGCTGCGGGAACGGGACGGGGCAAAGCTACGGGAAACGGAGGCGATCGCTCGACTGCGCCAGGCGGAGGCGGAATTGGGGCGAGCCCAAGCCTCCGCGGTGGTGGAGCGAGAACGGCTGCGGGAAACCCAGGTGCGATCGTCCCTGGATGGTGTGATTGGTGATATCCCGGTGAAGGTGGGGGATTTTGTCACCGAGAACGATGTACTAGCAACGGGGTTTGAAAATCAGCTTTTGGAGCTGCGCCTCAGCATTCCGGTGGAGCAAGCTGCCCAGTTGCGTCCAGGGGCACCGGTACAAATTAGCAACAGTAATCAGCAGGTGTTGGGCACAGGGCGGGTCAGCTTTATTTCGCCCACCACCGAGGGAGAGTCCCAAACGGTGCTGATCAAAGTGGGGGTGCCCAACCAAAATGGAAGTCTACGGGATGGGCAGTTTGTGTCGGCGCGAGTGCTGTGGGGACAGCGCCAGGACCAAGCGGTGGTGCCAGCGTCAGCGATCGCCCGCCAAGGCAAGGAACAGTTTGTGTACGTGGTGCAGCGCAACGGCGAGGAGCTAGTGGCGAAAAAACAGGTGGTGGAGGTAGGTCGCCAGCAGGGGGATTTTGTGGAGGTGCGATCGGGGCTTCAGCCGGGCGTATCCGTGGTCAGCGCTGGGCTACAACGACTGCAAGATGGCGATCTCATCAAGGAACTCGGAGCCCCCGAATAAAGGCTCCCCTTAAACTCACCCTTTTGTGACTGTGTCGTCCATCCACTGGCGAATGATTTGGTCCACTTCCTTGGGGGATTCATCGTGGGGACAATGCCCAGCGCCGAGGAAATGCTCTGTCAGGGTGGGATAGTATTGGCGGAATTTGGCTGAGCGATCGCCCGTGTTCATCCACGGGTCGCCTTGTCCCCAAATGGTCAATAGCGGGCATTCCATTTGTTCCAACAGCACGTCCAGCGTATCGCCCCGGGGAGATTTAAAGACCGATGCGAATACCCTTGATGCACCGCGATCGCAAGAGGGACGGTAAATGTCCTCCACTAGCTGATCCGTCACCGCCGACTGATCCACATAAACTCGCTGAAGGGTTTTGCGAATGGTGGATTTACGACGGGCATTTTGAAAGATCAAATAGCTGGGCAGGGGCTGGAGCAGCACCGACCGAAAAACCTTACCGATAAACGCCTTTACCGGGTTGGGCTTCTGCACCCGAGGATCGTCAGAAAAGGGACCGGCGCTATTCAGTAACACCAAACCGCGCACCGATTGGGGCTCCCCCGCCGCCACACACAAGGACGCGTAGCCCCCCAGGGAATTCCCTGCCAGCACTGCCGGTTCGCCAATCACCTCAGTAATAAAATCGTGAAGCTGCTCCCGCCAAAGTTCACCGCTGTAAACCCGATCCGCTTTTTCAGAGCGCCCAAATCCCAATAGATCGATCGCCCACACATCAAAATCCGCCGCCAAATCCGCAACGTTTTTCCGCCAATGATCCGTTGACGCGCCAAACCCGTGCACCAAAAGCAACGGGGGGCGATCGCTGCGAGGCTCCCCGGCATGGACGTAGTAAATCTCGTGTCCCTGCCACTGCCAGTATTGACCAGGTTTAGCGGGGGCATCGGCTAGAGAAATCGTGGCAGTCATGGCGTCGACAAAAGTATTTAGGGCGAAAACATTTGGGCTGTTGACGTCAGTTCGACGAAAAGCCCCCCTTGGTAAGGGGGGTTGGGGGGATCCTCCCAGGTTCAAGCTCGTAGCCAAAGATTCTGATACTAGGACATGGGGTAAGGATCCCCCCTCAGTCCCCCCTTGATAAGGGGGGAAGCGAATCTCAGCTTTTTGGGGCGTCGAACTGAAGTTGTTGGCTTGCCTTCAAATGTAACGCAACGTAAAGCTCAGAACAGGGCGGTTTTTGCCCTACCGTTCCACCTGGAGACGGCGGGTGACGATGGTGGTGCCATTGCCGGACACAAGCACAGCCGAAATCCAGCGGGGTCCTTCTTCATCGGGGGCGGTGCCGGTTTTAAATAAGCCCCCCGCCGATAGGGTTTCCAGTTGCCAATCTCCAGGAGCACGGTAGCCTTGGGCGGTCACCGGCTCATCGATCGCCGCCCCCGCCAATAGGTCATCGTTTAGGGGCTCCTGGACAATGGCATCAAAATTAAACTCATCCCCCGGTCGCACCGTATCCGGCAGGCGCACCCACACCGTCGGCGGCGCATCGCCTCGCTTAATTTCCGTTTCCTCTGCCAGCACCGTGGTGCCCACAATCACCCCATCGCGAATAGTTTGACGCGTGGTGACCGTAGCCTTGAGCCGAGGCTGGTTAGCATTGCCGTCATTGGCCGAGCTGGTTACTTCCGTCACCGTTTCCACCACAAAGCCGCCCCCAGCTCGCTCCCAATTTTGCAAGGTGGTTTGATAGGTCAAACCAGGAAATGTTTCCCACAGCTCAAACAGCGATCGCCCCAGCATTTCCCGCGTCACCCCGTCATCAGAGCGAAAATTTGCCCCGTAATAATCCACCACCGCTTCCAAATCTTGAGCACTGGCGGCAGCATCCAACTCCGATAGCCAGCTTGTTAATTCGGCAGGAGCGGTATCAGGAGATCGCGCCATTAACACCCTAGAACTAGCGAGGGCAGGCATCTGGGCGCTCACGGGCAAACCTATCACCGTCGTCAGTCCCAACAGCAGGGAGGCAGAAAAGCGGGGAATAAACCGGCGATCGCGCAGAACTTGGGGCATGGGATGATAGCTTGGTTTACGAAATTTCTTGTGGCTAATTGTAGCGCTCACTAGACTGCGCTCCGTCCTTTTACAGACGGTGTTAACGGTCAGCGGCAAACACTGGCTAACTTCTAGTCATACGCTCACTTACACGCTAGTTCAGCGAAAAGCCCCCCTTACTAAGGGGGATCCTCCAAGACCCAAGCCCACAGCCAAAAATTCCGGCAGTGGTTTATGGGGCAAGGATCCCCCCTCAATCCCTCCTTACTAGTGGGGGAAGCTGGTTCAAGCTAATTTTGCGTCACTAAATTGGCGTATTTTATTGTTTCCACCTCCTTGTCAGGTTGTCTTTAATCTGTGTCCAAGCGTCTTTTAATTGCAGCCAGCGGCACCGGCGGTCATATTTTTCCCGCCCTCGCCGTCGCGCAGCACCTGTCTCAGCCCCACACCCCAGAGACCTCCACCTGGTCCATTGAATGGTTGGGGGTGCCCGATCGCCTGGAAACAGAGCTAGTCCACAGCTACCCTCTCCACACCATCGGCGTTGGCGGCTTTCAGGGGCGACCAGGGCTGCGCACCATTAAAACGGGGCTGAATCTGATAAAAGGCATTTGGCAAACGCGCAAGATTCTAAAGCAAGGCAATTTTGATGGCGTGTTTACCACCGGCGGCTACATTGCGGGACCGGCAATTTTGGCGGCGCGTTCCCTAGGCTTACCGGTGGTTCTCCACGAGTCCAACGCCATGCCCGGCAAAGTGACCCGCTGGTTTGGTCCCTGGTGCGATTCTGTGGCGATCGGCTTCCCCAGCGCCGCCCAGCACCTGACCAAAAGCCAAACCCAATGGACCGGCACCCCCGTCCGCGCCAACTTCTGGCAGCCGGATCCCCTAGACCTGCCGATCCCCGACACCGTGCCGTTAATCGTTGTGGTGGGCGGCAGCCAGGGAGCCGTGCGGGTGAATCAATTGGTGCGCGACGCAGCCCCCGCCTGGTTCGACGCCGGAGCCTGGGTGGTGCATCTCACCGGTAACCGGGACTCCGACGCCAATCAGCTCAACCATTCCCAGTACATCGCCCTGCCGTTCTACAACAATATGGCGGCGCTGCTAAAGCGGGCAGACCTAGCCATTAGCCGCGCTGGTGCTGGCACCCTTACGGAACTAGCCGCCTCCCACACCCCGGCAATCCTAATCCCCTATCCCACCGCCGCCGACGATCACCAAACCTACAATGCCCGATCATTTGTAGATGCGGGAGCGGCGCGACTGTATCCTCAGGGCGATTTGGATGGTCCGACCTTACAGGGGCTGGTGATGGAGCTGCTGAACGATGGCGATCGCCGGTTACGTATGACCCGCAATGCCGCAGCCGCTGCCGTTCCCGACAGTGGCGATCGCCTGGCAGATCTAATCGAAACCACCTTCGCCGGCCACTCCCAGTGACCCAGTTAGTGAGGCAAAAATCCTGGCAGCGATGGATTTTACCTGAGCCAGCACAGGTCACGCGGCGGGAATGGTGGTTTTGGCTGGCCCTAAGTTTGGCATTCTCCGCAAGCTTCGGCTGGCTCGCTTATCAACAGGGCACCGCCGGTCCCTATGTGGTCCAAGACGACGCCCGCCAACATGTTTTCTGGATGCAGCGCTATTTGGATCCCGCTCTGTTCCCCGACGACCCCATCGCCGACTATTTTCAGGGTGTGGCTCCCGTGGGCTATCGCGGACTTTACTGGGGAATTGCCAAGCTAGGCATAAGCCCCCTGGACGCCGTGAAATGGTTGCCCATTTTTCTGGGATTAATTACCACGTTTTTAATGTTCAACTGGGTAACGTTTCTGTTGCCAATCCCCACCGTCGGATTCGTGGGGGCACTGCTTTTAGACCAAACCCTTTGGACCCAAGATGATTTAGCATCGGGCACCCCAAGGGCATTTTTATTTGCCCTCTTTCTGGCGGTTTTAAACTGTCTAGTGCGACAAAAAAAGCTGGCGTTAGCCGTTTCTTTGGTTCTACTGGGCTGTTTTTATCCACAGTATTTATTGGTGGCAGCGGGAGTGTTAATCGTCCGCCTGGCTGGAGCTTTCATCGGTGGAGAAAAAGGGAATAAATTTAAGCCATTAAAGTCCCAAAAGATTGCAATTTTTGGGCTCGCTGTGGCGATCGCCACCCTAACTTTCTATGCCCTGCAATCTTCCGACTACGGTCCCGTTGTTGATCGCAATTTAGCCTTAACTCTGCCAGAATTTTCCCCCGACGGCCGTGCCAATTACTTCGACAACGACTGGGGCGATTTCTGGTTATTGGGCAAACGCAGCAGCTTAATGCCACGGGGATTTCTAACCCCGATTCCATTAGTATTGGGACTTCTGTTACCCCTGGGAACCGTCCCTGGCATTAAACGCTGGATTCAACAACGATGGGAGCGATCGCCCATTTACAAAGGCATTCACCCTGAAATCCACACCCTAAGCCACTGGTGCATCGCCTCATTGGGACTATTTTTCCTGGCCCACGCTTTAATTTTCCGCCTGCACCTACCAGGACGCTACACCCAACACGGGCTAACCATGCTGATGCCCACCGCTGCGGCGATCGCCTGGGGCCTATTAACAGACCAGCTTTTCACCTGGAATAACCAACACAAACAACCGGCAAAGGCACGACTAAAAACAGCAATCACGTTGGCCATATCCGTCAGCTTTACTGTTTTGCTCCTTATTTATCCTGCCACCCTAGGGCGATATCCAAAAGCCAATTACGTCACTGGAGAAACGCCTATTCTCTATGAGTTCTTTAAGCTTTTACCTAACACAATAAAAATTGCAGGTATCGCTGACGAATTAGACAATATCCCCACCTTTTCTGCCCGTTCCGTATACACTGCCCGCGAATACGGCATTCCTTACCACTGGGGTTACTATCGAGGGTTTCGCGATCGCACCATCGCCACTATGGAGGCACTTTATTCCCCCGACGTCAGCGTTTTAAAGCAGTTTAATAATCAGGCAAAAATTAATTTTTGGCTCGTCGATCAAGACACTTTTACGGTGGACTATTTAGAAGGTCGCGATCGCCGTGCCAACGACTGGCTAAAGCAATATCAGCCCACCCAGAGCACAATCATCCAAAAGCTTCAGCGGGGCGAGCAACCGGCAATGGTTTCCCTAATTCCGAAGTGCACCGTTTTGGACACCGGACGATATGTGGTGATTGACGCAAACTGCTTAAATGCCGACAGCTAGCGGCGATTCCCCAGCAGTTGTAGAGGGAGGGAAGCGGAAACGGGCGTAAAAATTATTACCGGGTCAGAAAACCGTTCAATATGGGGAAAACTATTATTACAAGCAGCGTTGAGCTTCGTTGCAGGGAGAAGTCATAACTTATGTTTACAACTTATGAGCGATCGCCTTAAAAGCAGTGGCCGTTCCTGGTAAGTTTTACGGAACAATGGAACAAGCACCAGGGACGACGTCCAATGGGGCTTATTTTTCATCGAAACACACACGAATGCACACCAAATAATTAACGGAGGCAAAGGACGTGGGTTGGCGAGTCCGGGCAGTTCGCGGTGCTACAACCGTTTCCGAAAATACCGTTACCGCAATGCGAGAAGCGGTGCATGAATTACTGGATGAGCTGGAGGCTTACAATTCTTTGGATATGGAAGAAGTGGTTAGCGTTACCTTCTCCGTCACCCCTGATTTGGACGCCATCTTTCCCGCTGCGATCGCCCGAGAGCGTCCTAACTGGAACACCGTGCCCCTAATTGACGTGCAGCATATGGCGGTAGCCGGCAGCCTGCAAAAGTGCATTCGTTTTTTAATTCACTTCAACACCCCCAACCCTAACCAGTCCATCCACCATCCCTACATGCGTGGTGCTCGCCACCTGCGCCCCGACTGGGTTTCTGCCCAAACTGCAGCGTTGAAAGCCACCGCCAGCGCCACCACCGATGCCGCTCGCAAAATTCCCCTCGCTGATGGGGCAGCGATCGGCGGATGACCTCTGGATCCTTTTCTTTAGAGGCTTTGCTGGCTCAACTACCCCCGCCGTTATTTGATCCTGAACCTCTACAACAGTGTGTTGAAACGTTGGAAGAAGAGCAAGGGATCGCCACCCTTTCCCAGCTAGTTGAGCTGTACTTGAAGGATGCCCCCACCTATCGAGACCAGGTTTTCCAAGGCATTGCGGAGGAAAATGACAGCCTCCTGCGCCAGGCAGCCCATACGTTGAAATCCAGCAGTCGTTCCTTAGGGGCGGTGGGCTTAGGCAAAGTGTGTGAAGCCATGGAGAAGAATGCGATCGCTAAGCGATTTGCCATTGCGTCGCTGCAAAAAGGTAAGTTTGCAAAAACCTTTGATGAATCCATCAAAATTCTGACCCAGTTCAGCGGAAATCTACGGCAATAGATACAGTGCCATTGATTATCTAATTTGATAGTTTAAAACGGATTCAAATAAGCCCAAAAGAACGTTTCTATTCAAAATTTATTTATTAACACTCTTATAAACCATGAGCACCGTTGGACAAATTGAGGCTTTAGCTGCTGATATTGGTGAAATTGTATATATCGATGTGGCAAAGTGGCATTTGTATCTGAGCACCGCAAAGCTGCATACTCCCTTGGCAGAGGCTATCTACCCGTTGGCGATCGCCGGTGACATTAGCCGAGCAGGAATCACCGATATTTTGAAAGATATGAAAATAAGTTTGGGAGACGGCAAGCTTGAGGTCGATCTATTGGATTTAGTTCCTGCGCGATGTCAAAGTGATTTGATGGATTTTCTTGAGGACTATCAGCGTAGCCTTTGATTTAATAATTTCTTGATGGTTTTTAGTTCGATAGTCCTTGATTGAATCGCCTTTTAGGCATTAAGAGCTAATTTATAAAGTAAATCTTAATTAGCTAACCTGCGCATCATCAAGT
>CALGDE010000021.1 GCA_937883785.1 uncultured cyanobacterium | reverse complement strand
ACCTGCCTTTCTTGGACTCTACTAGTTTAAAAACCGGAATTCCGGTTTTTAAACTCAGGTGATTGAGAGACTCCTGTGTTCTGACACTGTTTAACCATTTACTTAAATTGGTAGCGTGTTTAACTTGAGGGAAGTTGACCCCGCCAAAATCAGGCGTCGAGAGTTTGAACAGGACTATAGAAAGCGTGCGATGAGCTACATTATGGAGCGACTGGGCGTGAGTTTTGGCGAAACATTCCTGAAGACATGCCAAGGCCTGAAATTCGGAGGAACTACAAAGAGTTTCTATTGAAGCATCTTGACTCAAGATTTAGGTCGCTAATTATAGAAAAATACGGCGATCAAGATTGCACTGACAGTCAAGCTGAAGGTGGTGATAATTGAAGAGCGATCGCTAGACCGTGACATCTTCCACCCCTGACAGCAATTCCACTTCAGATTCTATCTCTTCTGCACTAGAGACAAGGGTGAAATATTCATCACTGCCAGGGATAAGGCTTCCATCGTCAATCCATTCGGAGATTTGCCTGTGGGCGTCTTCTTTTGTCACCACATTGACAGGAAACCTACTCATCAAACACATACTCATCAAACTCAACTAGCCTTCTACAATTGAAAGGTACTGTCGGAAGCCAAAGGTATTCAACCTTATCAACTTCATCGTAAAAATTATCTGATCTTTGGTTTGGCTCCACCAGGATCATCAAAAACTCTCTTTCATCGCATTCCGGATCGGAAGACAGCTCTAGATGAAGCGTGACGCTGTCAGAAAAGTGATTTCTTAGTGCTTTTTGGGCGCTCAAAACCGTTTTATAGGCTTTTACCCCCCTTCGCTCAAGGAAGAGGTAAACTCCTGGGATGTCTGTCCCTTGAATTACAAAAGAGTCTTTGATTGTTTCCCAGTTGAGAGGGTGAGTTCCTGGACTAAGAAGCGAATCTAGAACTCTCTGGATTTTTGCTGAGGCATCAGCAAGATGGCTTTTTATCGATAGCATTTATTGTGTCTCTAGTAATTCAGATGGAACCCACAAGGGAGACGGGATGAAACCTCCTGGAGCGATCGCCCACCACCGCTTACCGTTACAATAGACAGCTTTCAATCCCTCAATTGGTGGATCGTCCTCATCGCTGCCATCATCAACCAATTGAAGACTATCATAGCCATTTTGGTTACACCATCTTGCGATCTGTTCTTGCAAAAGCGAGTGTCGTGACAAAAGGTTTCTGGCAGCAAGCGTCTCAATCCTGATCTGGGTTGCTGGTGGAGGTACAACCACCAGCGCATCAACTTCCAGAATGCCATTATCCAGAAGGCGAACATCTGTCACCTCCGCGTGATCTACGGAGCAACCTGAACCGACTCCACTTTTTGTCCCTAGCAAATACTGCTTTGTCAGCTCGGTCCAGCGCTCGATGAATTCAATTCTCTCTGTCATCACTTAGCTCGTTATTACTGCAATCATGATCACCTTCCTCTGACACTCTCAACGTAGGTAGGTGGTCGTACCCTTCTCTTATTTCGGTAAGCAATTGAAATGCTTCAGGAGAAACTTCCGCAACAATTGTATTTCCCTCAACTCGCAAGGCACCAATACCGATATCTGGACCGCCTGGAACCTGTATTGTTTGAACGCTAGAATTCTGGACGATGTTCTCTAGATCACTTCTCGACACGATCTCTGTCGAGGGAACTGGCGTATCAGCTTCCGCATCTTGCAGTATTTTGAGGGCTTCTGCGATCGCCTCTTTATCTGGACCATCCTGGATCATCTCGAGCACGTTTTCTAGGTGATAGATCTTTGCCCCTAGATCCTCCATAGTCCAGTCATCGGAATCCGACGCGCTCTCTTCCAAAATATCGATTGCAAGCTGAAAAGAGCATTGATGGGCAAGGTTGAGGATCTTGTTCTGCTGCTGAGGACTTAGACACATGGATGTAAGGATTTGCCGGTAGGTTTATTTGAAGTTCACACAAACAGTTAACGGATCGATCGCGGTACCACTAGGGCCCCCCACCCGTACTTCAAAGTGCAGGTGGGGGCCAGTTCCGACCCCAGTATTTCCAGCTTGAGCAATAACCTGCCCTTGCTTTACCTGTTGCCCTACCTTAACCAATAAACCTTTAGGATGATTGAGGTGAGCATATCGAGTGCCGTATCGCTTTCCATAGGTGGTTCCATGATCCATATAAATTGCACAACCATATCCACGGATGCCACAACTTGCCACCGTAATAACTCCGTCGCCTGCTGCATGGACAGGAGTGCCTGTGGGGGTGCCAAGGTCTACTCCTTTGTGCATTCGTCCCCATCGAGGACCAAATCGTGACGTAAGAACAAAGCCGGGGCATGGATTTTGTAGCTTGGCACCATTGGCAGAGATCGCCCCTTCTACCGGGGCAACTGGGCCACTTACCGGTGTCGCTGGTTGAGCCGCAGGATCTTTTGCTTTTTGAGGTTTGTAAAACTGCAACGTTGTAGAAGGTTCAGCATTGAAGTCATGGGTGACTTGGGAAACTCTCCACTCACTGGCGAATGCATCTTTAGGTGGGTCATCGGCAAAGCATTCACGAGCGATCGCAATAATTGACCCAGGCGTAATCGTGAGCGCCGCAGGCGTGGTTTTGAAGGTAGCCGAGGATTCGTAACTTTTAACCCGACGCGCCTCATCCTTAATTGCCTCAGCTTCGGCCGTACCATCAGCCAAGTCAATCGCTCCCGTCTTTTGACTTGGCAATCCAGTCCAGGCTTCTGATGGGATTCCGCCCTCTGATACAGCCAATTGATCACGCTCCACAGCTTGAGCTTGTTCCTGTTTGGCAGCAGCGGCGGTGGCTTTTTCCTCAGCTTCTTTCTTCTGAGCAGCAGACAGAACTTGCTTGGTTTTCGCCTCTACAGCTTCCGCTCCTCGACTGACTTCGACACTGGCGACTGAAGCAACCTGAGTAGAATCCTTGGGTTTAGTGTTTCCAGATACGCGCGGGCGATCGCCGCCAGTTACCGCCGTTGTAGAATCCTTGCCTGCATCCGTCTTATCTTCGTCACGAACCTGCTTTGGTTGTCCAGTTAAGCGATCAATCTCAACCTTTGTTTCTCCGGCTGGTGTTTCTGAGACACTGGCGCTGGTAGATGCTTCAGATTTTTGCAGTTCTTGCTGAGCGCGATCGCTGAACTGAAAAGTAGCCGCCATCTCTGGGGTGATAATAAACCCCGTGAAATCAGCTCGCCATGGACCAATTTTTAAGGCATTACCTTTTTCGTAGATACGATAACCAATTGCCTGGCATTCCCGAAGTAATAGTTCATAGTCACTAATGCCGGTCTGGTCTAAGAAAGCATACTTAGGTCCGTCCCCTTCCATTTCCAGGGTTAGCCCGTGGGACTTGCATACTTGCAGTGCCAGCTCCCGAAGCGTTAGATCTTCAAAGGTTGCATTTTTCCGACGCCGTGCCATCTTCCACCGCACCGATTGCCCTTCCAAATCCACCTTGTCAGGATTACGCCCCGTTGCCGTCGTGCCCGTATGGATAAAGTGGTACGCGATCGCCTGATTAAAGGATGTAAACCCTAGGCTGACCAAGATTTCACGACCTTTTTTAGAAACTTCAGGGGGTTTTGTTTTTTCCTTAAGCGGCTTATCTGCCCCCTCTGGTGTTGGCGTAGGTGTAGGTTCCGGAGCTGGCGTTGGGGCGGGAGATGGAGTTGCCGCACCACCTTCCAACTGACGGATACGAGCAATTAGGGTCATGGTCCCTAGCTGCTGGTCCTTGACATTTGGGTTGTATCGTCCATCTGCAACGTATTTGCCGCCCGCATAATGTTGAGAGCCTGCAAACAGATAAGGGCTAGGGCGTCCTTTGAAGGCATAGCCCAATCCGTTGTACCGCTCAAGCTGCCAAGCCATGCCAGACACACTCCAGTCTGATACACGCTGCAATCCCTTAAGGCTAAATAGTGCGTCACGGGCACTCTCTTCAAAACTGCCAAAGGGTCCTCTCCCCGCTGGCTCGCGAGTCGTTGGGCGATTTAACGGGTCTCCATTGTGCAGATGCTTATTAAAATTGAAGGTCGATTCTCGATAGTGAGTGGCCGCCACAAATTCCCATGGCACACTGGTGCCCTGGACGATCGCCTGATATCTGGCTTTATTCGCGATCGCTTGCTGCGCTGCCTGGTCTAGTTTCCCTGAATAGGCTGGGTCATAGGACATGGTGTCCCAAGCCTGTTGATAATATGCAGACTGCCCAGCTTGATTTCGTGCGGAGGGACGAGACAAAATCGCAGGGCCACCCTGTCCATTGGGTGGGTTTAAAGGGGATGACCCACCTGTGATCGCTCCAGGCGCACCGCCCGCAGGTGCTGGTGGTCCCAGCAAGTCTGAGGGCACTTGAATCCCCCCTTCGTCGAAAGACATTTTGAACCAGGTGCCAGCGAGGATCATTCCTGGGTCATTTAACGAGATACTGCACCGAGAAGCTCGCGCATCTTCCCCAAGGGTGACACTCACTCCCATCAGAGAGCCATCACCGGTGGTAAATAAGTAGTCGCCAAATCGAACTTTTACTACCGGTGAAATCAGCTTCATGGAAGAAAAGGGGAAACTTTCTTCTTAGATACTCAAATTCAACACCTTTCATCTAGACTTGCCCTTGAACCTGGGCAAGCAAATAAAAAGACGGGAAAATCACAGCTTGCGCTGCTTCCCCGCCTCAGAACCCTCTGCTGTCAAAAAAGGTCCTATTATTTAACCAAACATGATTATCTTGATGATAACAGGCATGACAAAACCTTTGCCTGCTTCAACCTGCTGTTCAAATATGGCGGCGATCGGATTTGAACCGACGACCTTTGGGTTATGAGCCCAACGAGCTACCAAACTGCTCTACGCCGCATTACAAGCAGGATACATTCTCTGAAGCATTCTTGGCCGAGTCCGCCCGAGAATTGGACACGCCTCCTGCTGGGGCATTCTTCCTAGCATCAGCAACGCTCCGGATATTCGTCGCCAGATTCTGGTATATTCCGCCCCAATCATAGCCTTAAGATCTATGCACAGCAAACCCAGGCAAAGATCAACAGCACTGGACTAAGATCGAATCTGAGAAATCTTCAGACTCCGATCACTTAAATCAGACAGCATCGGAGAAGTTTAATACCATTATTCCCTGCTTCCATTTTCTTCCTCCAAAGCGACTGAAATCACAAAGTCAGGAATGGATAAGTGGCAAATATATCCAGGGAATTTCTCTTTAGCGACTGACCGCACCGCACTCGCAACAGCGTGATAACGCATTTGCCCAAATCCCATGCGCACATCGTCAGGGATTTGTGATCTCAATACCTCCCCATCACACACCATCAAATGCCGTCCAGGTGGAGCGGTGATATTGCATCCGTGGGCAGTGTATTGGGGGATTTTCCGAAAGACCGGAACTTGTCCCCTGACAGACGCAGGGGGACAGGGCTTAGATCTTTTCATAAACTTGATAGCCTTACTTGATCGGAGTTGAATGGAGAATTTCGTAGAGAAAACTTTCACAGTGCGAATGCGCAGACTGCGTGTTGGAAACCTTGAGGATAGTGCGAGTATTCAGATCAATTACCCCAAGCGGGTATACGCACTTGTTTAAAGGGAGGCTTCGATCATAGGTAGAGAGCATTTGGGCAAACAAAGACTCTGCTTTTTCAATCGCCTCAAAAAGGTGCCATTCTTTGTCTTTATGGCGCCCCCAATACACAACGAAGCCACTCATACTGGCATCCAGCCTTGGGGACTTATAGTCGGCGGAAATATGCATTCTCAGAACCCAAGAAATATCGCTTAACTCTGCTTAGCTGTATAGTAAACGATATACATCCAAAAACAACCGTGTCAGTGAATTTTTCTGAAAAAGATGTTGCGGTAATGGTCGCGGCGGCGCCCCAGAGCCCACAACTAGAGTCAATGCTGAGTCGGAGAGATCAATATGCGATCGCTCTCATGCGGGCTTTGCTTAAGTCTGGTAGATGGTTAAAGTCTGAGGAGTTGGCGCAGCTTGCGTGTGACTCTCTGGGTAGGAAAAAGCCAACACCTTCTTATAGTCGTGCAATTTTAGCGGCGCTGATTCGAAGTGGTGCGCCAATGGAAAGCGATCGCCGTAAAGGGTACCTATGGGTTGGGGAGATGGTTTCAGAGAAGACTGAAATAAAATGCTGATAGAGATGGGGATAAAAGAGCGTAGTTTTCACTCACTCCAGGGTCTCCTCCCTTGAATACGTATGTGTTGGCGCTACCAGTTAGGACAATCAAACATCCTTCCGTCAAGTCCCGGGCGGCGATGCACTGACAGATTTCTTCTGGAACTGAAACATCAAAGACAAATGGTGAGGAGCTAAAAGCTTGACCTGCACAGATTGTTTCGTCAAACAATTCCTGCTGATCTGCCTTAGGCTTTGGCTCAATAGATCTGGTTGATTCCCAGCAACTGCCACCAATGCGTCCAAATGTCTTCATGGAAGAAACTCCGTCAACTGGGGGTACTGGCTCAAAATTTCGGCTCTTTTAGCTTTTATCGCTTCTTCTGTTGGTTGAGGGCGTGCCCATTTTATATACCTGTCTCTCTGTCCTGGGTCATCTCCTTCAAAAAACCAATATTCGTCTTGTCCACAAATATTATCAGGCTCGGATTTTCCATAGAAAACAAGCAAACTGTTTTTGGTGATATGAGGGCGATCGCTTAATGCTATCCACTCATCTATCCCTGGCAGATCTATTAGGAATAGCCCATCAATGTTTGGATCCAGGCATCCTTCCGATAAGTCCAGAAATCCTATCGCACCTCCAACATCTAAATGGGTGGATTCCATAGCCAAATTTCATCCTCAAAATACTTTCCAGGGGTAAAGTCTTGTCGAACGAACTTCCCTAAAAACTCCACTCCCCCTTGCTCATTCTCGACTCTCCAGACACATCCTTCCGGGGCTGAAACGCCAAACCCCGTTTGCCCAACTGGACCCAGAAGGGAAAGCGCTTGGTGAGCGGGAATCGCGCTCCTTGAAGTGGATTCTACCCATGAGGCAAACATGTGATGTAGTTGATATTCAGAACTTCGTGCATGGTATCCGGCACGAACAAGGGGCAAGATTTTCCCTTCGTGCCGAGCGATCGCCACACAAGAACCGTCTATCTTTTCTTCCACAAAAATCCGGTCCCCTGCCCTTGGGGCGTTAGTCAATATCTTGACTGCCCTTCATTTAGTCCGCGATCACCACTGCCAAAGGTGGAGCCTAGTATATGAGGAATACTGCCATAAGCCTTGCCTTGTAATGGTTTTTATCATTTCAGTCCTGCGATCTCTTGAATAGCCTTGGGAATGGATGGATCAAAGCCCGCAAAATCAAACGAATTTGGATCTTTTGGGTCAGACAGTTCTACCTGACTGGACTGAAGTGTGGTGTAAATTGCTTTAGCGTTGGGATTGACTTTGCGACGGTACTCGGCCAACGCCTGTGCCGGGTGCTGTAGTCCATCCCAAGACTCACAATCTGTCCAAAAACAAAAGACGTCAATTTTAATTTTGTTCGTGATCGCCCACTGGTAAGCCACAGAGGCATCGGTAGATCCGTA
>CALGDE010000020.1 GCA_937883785.1 uncultured cyanobacterium | reverse complement strand
GAAGAAAACAGCTTTCTTCAGTATGTCTTAACTCACTCCGTCGCTGCTATATCACACCGAAGGGGCGGGAGGCGGCCACGCTCCAGACATCATCAAAGTGTGTGCCCTGAGTAACGTGTTGCCCTCGTCTACCAATCCCACCCGCCCTTTCACCGTCAACACCCTAGAAGAACACCTGGATATGTTGATGGTGTGCCACCATCTGGACAAAAACATTCCCGAAGACGTGGCCTTTGCCGAATCCCGTATCCGCCGCGAAACCATTGCCGCCGAAGATATTCTTCACGATCTCGGGGCTTTCAGTGCGATCGCCTCCGATTCCCAAGCCATGGGGCGGGTGGGAGAAACCATTATTCGCACCTGGCAAACCGCCCACAAAATGAAAGTCCAGTGACAAGAAACCTTTGATCTTTTCCCGATTTTGAAAACGATGTTAGCCCGCATGGGAGGGGGTTTAAGCGGGGGGCAGCAACAGCAGTTAGCGATCGCCCGTGCCCTAATGGGGAAACCGCGTTTATTAGTTTTAGACGAGCCGACGGAAGGGATTCAACCGTCCATTGTTTTAGAAATCGAAGCGGCGGTGAAAAAGATTATTCAAACCACTGGAATTTCGGTTTTATTAGTGGAGCAGCATCTCCATTTTGTCCGTCAGGCAGATCGCTATTACGCGATGCAAAAAGGAGGAATTGTTGCTTCTGGTGATACTGCCAATTTAAGCCAAGAAGTGATTCAAGAATTTTTGGCTGTTTAGGGCATGTTATTAATCAAACTATCAATCAAACTAGTCAAGTAATTACATTGAATTTATGGGTAAACCTAAGGTCGGAATCGCGCATCATCACCATTCTGCCAGTTCCTTCGACCTGTATTCCCCCCAGCGATCGCCCCTCCACCAATGGGAGCCCCGCTGCAAAGTCATCGGTTTATTAGGGCTAATAATCGCGATCGCCCTAGTAAATTGCTGGGAATTAACGCCCGTAATCTTCGTTGTTTCAATGGGACTGTATTGGCTTTCAAAACTGCCATGGCAACAGTGGCGCGATCGCCTCAAATATCCCACTGGTTTTGTATTAGTAATGGTGGCATTGTTGCCATTAACTGCGGGCAAAACAATCACCGGCTGGGCGCTGGGACCGTGGGCAATTTATTGGGAAGGGTTGGAACTGGCGACGGTTATTTTTGCTCGCTTCTTATGCCTATTTACTGTGGCTCTAATTCTGTTAGGAAGTACCCCTCTTTTGAGGCTGGTGCGATCGCTTCGAGCTATGGGGCTATCCAGCATTTTAGTGGATTTATTTTTGCTCACTTACCGGTATCTAGTGGATATCCAAAAGACTTGGCAGCGCATGATGACTGCGGCGCAACTACGGGGATTTCAATGGCAGTGGCACCGTCGTCGTCACTGGCTAACGATGGTGCAGCTTTTGGGATCGTTGTTGATTCGCAGCGATCAGCAGGCCCAGCGGGTGCATCAGGCGATGATTTTGCGAGGCTACGGGCAGTCTAGCGATCGCTGTCAGGGAATGACTAAACCGACGCGGGGTGACTATTGGAAACTGGCGCTGGTGTGGACATTGAGCCTTGGGTTAATTGCCCTAAATTTTGCAGTCCCGTTTGTGAATCAATAACCGAATTTCCATAAACCTCACAGCTATTATTATCAGTTTCGTGCAGCTCAACTTTATAGAGACTAGCACCTAATTTCTTGATGGGAATTTCTAGGGAATCGCGAATATAGATAGCAATATTTTCTGCCGTTGGTACCACCTTGTCGAAGTAGGGAATATCCGTATTTAAAAAGCGGTGGTCCAGTTCTTCAATAATGCCATTTTCAATCAGATCACTTAATGCCTTGAAATCGACAACCATGCCGCTTTTAGGATCAATTTCTCCTTGAACAGTAATTGCCAAATTGTAATTATGACCGTGCCCGCTGGGACGAGAGCATTTGCCATAAATCTCGCTATTTTGGGTCAGCGTCAGCTGGGGTAGCGACAGACGATGGGCAGCGCTGAAGTGGGTGCGAATCGTTAACCGTGCTTCCATACCGTTCCCTAAATACTCAGCCCGCACTTCCTCGTGGGGAGACACAACAATTGATGCCACATTTAAATGGGGTTTTAAACGATGCCATAACGTATGGGAAATCCATTCCGGCGTAGGCAAGGTTTCCGCAAATTCCACCCAGGCTTCGTTTAAGTTTCTGCCATCCAACGGCTTCAAAATATAGCGCCTTAGGGACCGCTTTACCTGGGTCGATAAATTCGCCACCATCCCGTACTCATCAACGGGACCAATAATTTTCACCCACAGCCAAAAGGTAGCCCCCGGCGATCGCGCTTGAATTCCAAACCGCGCCTCGTTTTCCTCCTGGCTCAGCTCCGGCAATCGATAGTAATAACTAGCAGAAAACGACGCCCGACGAGTGATGCTACAAACCATAATTTAGCGAATTAATGCCCTTATGAATGGGCGACCTGAGGCGAGGGAAATAGAAGCGATCGCAGCGAATCCAGAGCCACGGTCAACTCATTATTCACCACGGTCACATCAAACTCGCCCGCCGCATCCACTTCCACCTTAGCCCGCTCCAGCCGTCGGTTGATCGCTTCATCGCTATCTTGTCCCCGCGATCGTAACCGCCGTTCTAGCTCATCCATCGACGGCGGTAATACAAAAATCCGCAGCGCCTCGGGAAACACCTTGGCCACTTGCCGTGCTCCCTCCAGCTCGATTTCCAACAAAATCCGCTCGCCCTTAGCAATACGTTCTTCAATAGGCCTCAGCGGCGTTCCATAATAATTGCCAGCAAACTCTGCCCATTCCAACAGTTCATTATTTTCAATCGCCCCTTCAAACTGTTCACGGCTGAAAAAGTAATAATGCTGCCCGTCCACTTCACCGCTGCGGGGCGATCGCGTGGTGGCCGAAACCGATAGAAACAGCTCATCACTATGCTCCCTTAACAGCGCTTTCACCAAGGTCCCTTTGCCCACTCCACTGGGACCGGTCAAGACGATCAGTTGCCCCGGTGCTTCTTCTAATCCCGATGCTTCTTCTGATATTGATGAAGGGTTGGGTTGGGTCTGAGCCATCGTTGTGCTGCCATTAGGTTGTGCCGGTGCGACTATCTTTGCTGATCCTGTGAGGGTTGGCAACGGTAATTTCGCGGTCTATGGATGGCAAGTTCTAGGGCGATCGCCGCAGCTACATGAAAAGGGCAATATGGCTTTAACCTAAGCTTGATATTGTCCTAAGGTATGGATCACCTTGTTTGCCCGATCGCCATTGATTAAGTGCCATCAAATTTATGCAGGTTAAAGTTGCGCTATCGGTTCGGCAAGTTCTGACCGCTTTGGTTATTGGGGCGATTCTATTGGTGATCGCCGGAACAATTGTCCAGGTGGGCAAGTATGTGTTCGACTATCGCGAAGGATGGACCCGATTTTTTAATCTGGATCGGGAATATAATTTGCCCTCCTTTTTCTCCGCAGGCTTATTGCTGAGCAGCGGGATTCTATTGCGATCGCGAGGAAAACGGGCAAAGGCTGCGGGAGAACATTGGGCGAGTTCCTGGCTACTTTTGGGCACTGTTTTTATGGTTCTTGCCGCCGATGAATTTTTAGGGCTGCACGAAATTTTGATTATTCCCGACTTGGCAAAGTGGCTTGGATTACCGGGCTTTTTGCGTCCCCTGTGGGTAATCCCTGGGGCGATCGCCGTTGGCTGGGGAATTTGGAAGTTCGGACCGTTTTGGCAACAGTTACCGGTCAAATTTAAGGGGCGATCGCTAGTGGCGGCCATTGTCTATATTACGGGAGCCCTGCTGATGGAAATGGTGGGCGGCGCTTATTCCGATATCGAAGGGCAGCAGAATTTGGTGTACGCATTGCTGACGGTGGTGGAAGAAGTGCTGGAAATAGGGGGCGTTATTTTGCTGTTGCGGGCGCTATTGCTCGAATTAAAATCCTGGTCCGGCACCTTCTCCTTAGACGTAGCAATTAGCAATCGCCCTCAAAAATAATCGACGCGAATAATGGGCGCAAAAAGGTCAATCTTTAATCATCCGATATGGAGCGGGCTGCTCTGGGGAGTATTGGGCTTGCTCCTTCGCCTTTGGAATTTAGGGGGAAAACCTCCCTCCAGCATTGAAATTTCATCCATTGGCTTCGGGCTAGGACAGGGATTTGCTGACCTACCTTTAGATCGCCCCGTCCCCCCCAGCGATCTCCTCATCTCTCTACAATTTCTCCCAGCTCTGGGCATTGGAGATGCGATCGCCCGCCTAGCTGAACAAAGCAATCACCCTCCCCTTTTCTTTGCCCTGATGCGTCTGTGGCTGGGAGCAGTAACCCCGTCAGGGGCAGTGGTGGACTTATCCATGGCGCGACTGTTTAGCGTCTTGCTCGGTGTAATGACTATCCCTGTTGGCTTTTGGATTGCCCATCGTCTTGGGCGATCGCTGATATCTCCCGAGGGAACAGAAACCCGCCAAGGTCAACAACTGTGGTTTGCCCATGGAGTCGCCGCACTGCTGGCGTTTTCCCCCTATGGCATCGCGATCGCCCAAGAAGCACGGCACTACACCCTGGCGGTCCTATGGGCATTGGGCACCTGGACAGCCACTTTGCTATCGGCACAACGGCTACAGCGAGGGCAGTCTCCTGGCTGGAAGCTAGGCGTAATCTGGGTTGTCGGCAACACCTTAGCCCTAGCCACCCACTACTTATCCCTTCTGGGCATCGTGGCTCAGGGGATGGCGATCGCGATTTTTGCCGTAGTGGAAATACGCTCCAAAGGATGGCCGATTCTGCGCAGTCCCCCCTGGCGCTTTATGGCATTGATTGCTTTAGCGCAGGCAATGCTGACCGCCCTCTGGTTGCCCACCATTGCCGGTCTTTCCAGCAACGAACTCACCACTTGGATTCAGGATGATTTGAGCTGGGATGAGCTGTTATTGGTGCCCCTGCGGCTGCTGCTGTGGATGATCACCATGGTTTTTCTGCTGCCGGTGGAAGGGCAGCCCACCGCCATCATTATCCCCAGCGCGTTGGGATTGCTGGTTCTGCTGGGCATTGTCATTCAAAATATTGCGCCGATTTGGATCTCAGGACTACGCCCTCGATCCGGTGAGTGGGCAATATGGGGCATCCTTGCAGTGGGGGCGATCGCCCCGCCATTAATGATGATCGCCATTGCCCAAACTGGTCGCGGCGACCTCAGCCTGGCCCCCCGCTACCAATTCGTTCACTTTGTCCCAGTAGTTCTGATCTTCGGATTAGCCCTGGGACGCATCGCTGGATCCCGGGCAGTGACTGCGATCGCCCGATGGTCCATCCCCGGACGACGGTTGGTCATTGGGTTAATTCTCACCAGTTTTCTCGGAGGCTTTTTTGTGGCAGCGGGGGCAGGATTTCAAAAGTCGCGCCAACTGGATCGCCTGTGGAGCGGCATTTACGACGTTTCGGGCGATACTCCCACGCTGCTAGTGACTGAAATCGAAACCTATTCAGAGGTGCGGGGGACGGTGGCGATCTCCTATGAGTGGCAGCGAAAGTGGCAACGCCAGACGGAAGCGCCACCTCAACTACTAATGCTGCAAAGCGCCAACAATCGTGATGGTGATCAAACACCCCTAGCCCAGGCATTGACCGATTACCAGGGGGAAAGGGAGAAGGCTCCCCTAAACCTTTGGACCATTGATTTCTCGCCAAAGCTGGATCTCCAGGAACGGGGCTGTGAGAAACAGAAACTGCCCCGCACCCTACGAAAAACCGGCTATAAACTGCGCCACTATCGCTGTGCCGTCCCCCGCGATTTTTAACTGGCGATCGCCTCCACAGGGAACTGGATCTCTGTGATGTAGGAATCGTTATCCTGCTCCGGACCACCCACCACATACACTTCGCGGTTGGGACCAATGATGCGATAGCCGTTGGACTCGATCCAGCTAATAAGGTTGCTGTAGGGCTCCATCATGGCGCTGTAGGCACCGCGATGAACAAGACAGGCGCAAGCTTCCCAACTGGGTAACTCGTAAACGTTAATGCGGTCATTGCCCACAAAAGACTGGGAGACGCCCAACGCCGCTTCCCCATCCACATCCTTTTCCGTATATCCTTCGTCATGCCAGATGCTGATGTAAGTACAGGACGAAGGTTGTTTTTGCTGGGCGATCGCCGCTTCAATTTCGCCAAACAGCTCACCGACACCCGCATAATTGGGCAGCGTTTCACGGATGGAAGCCACGCGAACCGGCTCAACGGCTTTGATCACAACATCAATACTTGCCATGGTATTTCCTTGCTCCAGATGGTGAATATAAGTCGCGACCCGAGTTAACCGTGCCTGTTCATCTCGCAAAGTTTGCTCCAGCTCCGTCTGCCGCAATCGCAGCATGCCGCGTAGGGCATCAGCGGATAAATTCTCATCCAAAAGCTGAGCAATCTTATCCAGTGAAAACCCTAGATTTTTAAACGCCAAGATGCGATTTAGGCGAAACAGTTGGCTTGCCGTATAAAAGCGATAACCCGTATTGGCATCCACTTGAGCTGGCTCCAGTAGTCCGAGGCGATCGTAATGGCGCAACGTCTTCACTGAAACCCGACTCAGCTTGGAAAAATCACCGATTTTAAGCACGGTCTAAACCTCTTGTCGCGAACCTGCATTCAGTACACAGGCTCCTCTTAGGGGAGAGTCAAGGAATATCGATCTCAAGTTTTCTCAAATTTACAATTGAGCTAAAGCAAATCTTGAACAGAGCCCCAAAACCTGATGTCGTTGGGCATTGTAGTTGGACATTCACATCTCCTAAAACAAAAACGCCAGGGCTGAGAACTTTTCACACCGTGTTTAAGCGCCGTTCTCAAAAGCTGCTAGGCACCATAAATAACTGCCCCCTGCTCAGAAATTACGACCAACTGGGAAAAAGGCAGAATTTTTGCGTTATATTTTTGCGTTCTTCGTGGCGTTTGGATGGAAAAACGCCTGCCGCTGTTTGTGCATAAGAACTATCGACGCACAACCACAGGGGCGGCGTGGGGAGTCCAATTGTAGAACCAGCGCGCTTGGGCAACGGGCAAGTTGGTGCAGCCGTGGCTTACTGGGGTGCCGAAACGGCTGTGCCAGTAAGCGCCGTGAACTGCGTAGCCGCGATAGTAATACATGGTGTACGGCACATTGGGGGTGTCATATCCTGGTCCGCGCATCCGAGTGGAGCGCAGCTTAGTTTGCACCTGCCAAACGCCGGTGGGGGTGGGGGTCGATCGCTTACCTGTGGAAACGGTCACGCTCTTAATTGCCTTACCCCCCTCCCAGGCGGTAATACTTTGGCTGCTTAAATCAATCTCAATCCAGCGCCGCCCCTCAAAGCGCTTTAAAAACTTCGACGCTTCGTTGGGGTTCTTCGGTAAATCGCTAGCGCCATAGGTTGCATTTTTAGGGGTCACCGCCGACCATTCCATCGCCTTGGCAACGCTACTCCAGCGATGGTTCATCACCGGAGCCCAGGGATCCTGCTCTGTACCAATATGTTCATTGAAATGATTGATAGATAGCGCCAGGCGATCGCGCTCCCATTGGTTTACCGTTTGCTGCGCCATGCCAGTTTGCGTGCCGGTCCAAGCCGAAGCAAACGCAACCACTGCCCCCGTCGCCAAAAAACTCACCCGTCGAGTCACAACTGGGGATAGGGAAAAAATGGAATTCCTAAATATTGATCGCCCTATGGATAGTCTCACAACGTACTCTCTGCAACATTGCCTTAGCGTAGCCGATCTCTTCGGAAATAATTACTCTATTCCGACTCAACTTTGCATTAATTTCACTTTTCTACTCTGTCAGCTCAAATCTACGCTTTTAGACCGGCCAATTCGAAGCAGATCAAGATCTATGTCTTCAAGTGATCGCCCAAATGATCGGAAAACCGTCACATCATTTTTTGTTGGATTAAGTGCTATCTTAGAATCATTCTGAGATAGGAAGTTCAGCGATGACGAATCGTTGGTCTGAACTAAGGTTTTTAATTCAGGCTCACGACTTTGTAGAAGCTTGGCGTCCACCATTAACCCCGAGGTACAAATGAGTGTAATCGAGCGCGTTCCCAACGTAGTTTTCAAAACCCGTATCCGTGATGAGTCCGTTGAAGGACCGAACCCTTATCGTTGGGAAGATAAGAGCACCCAAGACATTTTTGCTGGCAAGAAAGTAGTTGTGTTCTCCTTGCCCGGTGCTTTCACCCCCACCTGCTCTTCCAATCACCTACCTCGCTACGAAGAACTGTACGACCAGTTCAAAGCCCAAGGCGTTGATATCATCATCTGCGTTTCTGTAAACGACGCATTTGTAATGTTCAAGTGGGGTCAGCAAATTGGCGCCAAGAACGTCTTCTTGCTGCCGGACGGCAATGCTGAGTTCACCCGCAAAATGGGTATGTTAGTAGACAAGTCCAACTTGGGCTTTGGTCAGCGGTCCTGGCGCTATTCCATGTTGGTGAACGACTGCAAAATCGAGAAAGTTTTCGTAGAGCCTGGCTTCGACGACAACTGCCCTACCGACCCCTTCGAGGTGTCTGACGCTGACACCATGTTGGCTTACCTACAAGGTGTGGATGCGAAGGGCGTTTCCGACCCTCGCCTTGAGTTTGTAGGCTAATTTTTGAGCTGGCTTTGTGGACTGTTTTTTCAGTCAACAGAGCTAATGATGTTCTCTAAATCGTTGTGCCTAGCTGAGGTGTTTTTCGTACCTGAACCAGTCACAATGATCAACAATAGGTTTTATTAAGGGAGGCCACTGTGCCTCCTTTTATTAACCTTGCAAGCGCAAAAAAATAACCTGTTTCCTATAGTTTGCCGGTGCTTTTCGCGGCGCCACGCAACAATTTCTCTGGAGTTAACGGTATGAAGTTGTCGGCTAGAAATCTTTCCGAACGAGTAGACACTCTCTACGACGCCATTGTTGTGGGTGGCGGTATGGGGGGATTGTCGGCGGCTATTTATTTGGCGCGCTACGGGTTGAAGTGCCTGATCGTAGAAAAGGGCAAAGGGCGTTCTATTTGGATGCAGGATTTGCGCAACTATGTGGGGCTAGATCCGGAAACCAGCGGTGGCTCCATTGTTAAAGACAGCACCAAGCATGCCCTGGAATGGGGGGCAGATCACCTGCGCGGATTTGTGGACGAGGTGGTGGATGAAGGTGATATTTTTTCGGTGAAGGTGCAGATTGGGCGCAAGAATCCTGTAGAAGCCACGTTTAAGTCTAAGTATGTAATCGCGGCGTCTGGCGTGATTGATGTGCTGCCGGAAACGGATGATATGCAAAACGTGTTTAACTACGCGGGCTATACGCTGCACGTGTGCATGATTTGCGATGGGTTTGATATGTGGGACCAGAAGGCGGTGTTGATTGCCGGGCGGGAGTCGCAGATTAATGCGGCGTTTGTGCTGAACTGGTTTACGCCTTACATTTCAGTGTTGACTCACGGTTTCGAGGTGAGTGATGAGATGAAGGCGAAGCTGGCGGATCATGGCTATCCGCTGTATGAGCAGAAGATCGCGCGGTTCTTGGGTGAAAAGCACAAGATGAGCGGTGTGGAGCTAGCGGACGGCACGGTGGTGGAAGCCACTACCGGGCTGATTAATATGGGGTCGATTTATCACAACCACTACCTGAAGGGCATTGATGGGCTGGAGTGGGATGGGGAGAATTTGGTGACCCATGGTTTGGCCCAGACAAGTCACGATCGCATTTTTGCCATTGGCGATTTAAAGCAGGGGTTGAACCAAGTTTCCATCGCCGTAGCGGATGGCACTAAGGCAGCAACGCAAATTTGGCGGAATATTCGCCGAGCCAGCGCTCCTCGTAAGTGGGAAGAAAATATCAAGAAGCCCGCTGAAGTTGCGTAGGAACTATGTCGTAGTTTCTGGAATGGGTTAAGTATGGTGGGCTAGGGCGTCGGTTAACGTTCTAGCCTTTTTTGCGATCGCCTCCCAGTCTTGGGATTCCAGTGCGGTTTTGGGAAAAAGCTGGCGGGACAACCCTACGGCGATCGCCCCAGCGTCAATAAAATCCACGGTATTGTCCAACGTGACACCGCCACTGGGAACTAGGGGAATATCGGGTAAAACCGGCGAAATCGACTTGATGTAAGCGCTGCCGCCCAGGTTGCCCGCAGGAAAAATTTTTACGGCACTAGCGCCCAATTCCCAGGCGTTGATAATTTCTGTAGGCGACAGGGCTCCTGGAATCACAGGGCAGTTGTGGGCGATCGCCGTGGTAATAATTTCCGCACTGACGTGGGGGGTAAAGCAAAACTGGGCCCCCGCCGCGATCGCCCGTTGGGTATCCTCCGGCGATCGCAACGTGCCGACGCCAATGGTGCAATGGGGGGCGCGCTGGCGCAGGGACGCAATAATTCGGTCGGGGGAGTCGCTATTCCAGGTGATTTCTAGCAGTCGCATTCCCCCACGGGCTGCGGCGAGGAGAGCTTTGACCCCCGTTTGCCAGTGGTCGGTGCGAATAACGGCGATCGCGCGATGGTGTTCTAGCTGGAGTCGCCAGCGTTGCCGAAGGGCTAGAACGGCGGCGGCATTGATGGATGGTTGCTGGGTTGGGGCGTTTGGGGCGATCGCCATTAACTCTCCTTTTGGTCAGATTCGTCTACGGATTTCTCGGCAGTCTTTGCATCGTTTTTATCCGACTTTTCCGCCGAATCGCTCTCTAAATTATTTTTTGTGTCGTCATCCTGGGTCTCTGTTTCCGCATCGTCGTTCAGATCTTCATCCCCATCGGACAGTTCGATAATCATCGCTTCGTCATCATCAGCACCGTCAGCAATTTCCATTGGTTTGTCGTCGGTATCGCCTGCCCCTTCTTCTTTAGGCAATGGCTTGACACGGCGGATGGGCACATTAGCCACCAGCGCCGTGGATCGCTGGTCATTTTCCAGCAGAAACTCTAGTCCCTCCTGGTCAATTTCCACATAGCGCGAAATCACCGCCACCAATTCCCGACGCATTTGCTCCATGGTTTGGGGCGATAAGTCGGCGCGATCATGAGCCAACACCAATTGCAGGCGCTGCTTCACTACGGCGCGACTTTCGGGCTGTCGAGAAAAAATACGATCTAGCAGTTCACTAAGCATGGTGGCAGCATCAAGGGGACGGGGCAGTGGGCACGAGGGGGAAAGCTAGCGAAAAGCTAGCGGCGGAATAAACGCTTGATGCGCGAAAATAGTCCGTCGTGGGCGGCGGTGAGATCCAGGAAAGGAATGCTTGCTCCCTCCAGGCGCTGGGCAATATTAGTAATCGCCATTTTAGGAATGGACACCTTTTCATCCAGCACCAAAGGTTCCCCTCGATTCGACGACGTAATAATGCGCTCATCGTCGGGAATTACCCCCAGCAGGGGAATGGCGAGGATTTCCTGCACGTCTTCCACAGACATCATGTCGTTGCTTTGCACCATTTCCGGGCGCACCCGATTCACAATTAGCTGGGTCTTTTTAATACCGGCGGCTTCTAGCAATCCCACCACCCGATCCGCATCGCGCACGGCGGCAATTTCTGGGGTGGTGACAATAATGGCTTCTTGGGCGGCGGCGATCGCATTGCGGAATCCCATTTCAATGCCGGCGGGGCAATCCACGAGGACGTAATCAAACCGTTTTGCCAACGCCAAAATTAGCTGGCGCATTTGCTTCGGGCTGACCGCTTCCTTGGTGCGACTTTGGGACGCGGGCATTAGGGCAAGCTTGGGCTGGCGCTTATCTTTAACCAACGCCTGATCAAGGCGGCATTCTCCGGCGAACACTTCCACCGCCGTGTACACAATGCGATTTTCTAGCCCCAGCAGCAAATCCAAGTTGCGCAGTCCGAAGTCGGCGTCAATGAGCACGACTTTTTTTCCTTGCTGAGCCAGTGCCATGCCTAGATTGGCTGTGCAGGTGGTTTTACCGACGCCACCTTTTCCCGATGTGATGACAATAATGCGGCTCATGAAACACCGTAAATTGGGCTGATTCGTCAATTTGGCCCACCCAATTTAGCACAGGCTTTTTCGGCGATCGCACCGGGTCTAAAGAGTGGCTGTTGCAATGGACAGACGAGCTGAGTGTTATTGAAGAGCTGCCGACACCCCAGCTTATTGACGAGCACAACAGTACTTTTCAATTTTCTAATCAGCGTGTTTGCCAATCTGGGAGTTCACCCAGTCTTTTAAGCGGATTTCCCAGTCTGGTTCGTCGCACAAGAAATCTTGCAGCCATTCGTAACACCAAGAATTCCACCTTAGGTAAGAACGATCTGCCGGCACGGGTGGGTAGAGCCAACTCTGAAGTTTCCATGAGAAAATGCGAGCCATTTCCGAATCACTACTTACAACAGATTCGAGGAAGGCAACAAAATTATGCCGATGAATCTCGGAATTGTAAGGTTGGCTGAAGTAATTATAGATTTGCCGTTCTCTCCTCCTATTCAATCGATTCTGAACTCTTTCCCTAACTGTAAACACTTGCCAAGAAAGCTTTCTGCGTTTTTCTAAGGAGATAGATTTAATCCTATCCTCACAGTTTTCTAGATCGCAGAACTGGTGTTTAACTTTGCGCCGATAACTTCTATTTTTTTTACGCACTCCTCTCTTCCAAGAACTACGGAAACTGTGAGGATACTCCACGTTTAAGACGTGGTCCTTGTCGTACCTGCGCTGCTTCTTGTCTTGAGGGGTAAACCTGCGTTCTGTCATAAAGTCAATGATCTGAAGTTTGGTGAAAATAGAGCAAAATTTGGCGTTGCAGGATTGAGAGATGATGGGAAGTGATCAGCCATCGAATCCAAACT
>CALGDE010000019.1 GCA_937883785.1 uncultured cyanobacterium | reverse complement strand
AGGGCTAAGAGGAAGATACAGGAAGCCTTTTAGCCTTCTTGTCACCCCGTCAGCCGAGGGCCATAGGAGCTTTTTGTTTAGCTTGGCTTATCAGAGTTGTATGAATTCGGTTTATCCTGAGCAGATTTATTTTGGGCAGGTTTATTTTGGGCAGAGCCATTTAAAGTGCTCCTATGATAAATCGAGGGCAGGCTTTTAAGTGGGCTCTCAATGAGCTTTTAAGTAGGCTCTTAAACATGGGTAGCGGTGGAGTGGATCGTGGGTGCGCAGAAGGGGCGATCGCAACAGCTAAATCAACCGGAGCGCCAACAGGAAAGCTCGGGAAAGCAACTGGCGCGAAATTTAAGTCAGTTTTCAGGCGAATTTTTAAGGGGGGAATGGCGGGTCCAATCCCGGCGGCTGGACGGTATGCCCCAGTGGCGGTGGTCAGGAAAGCTATGGGGAGCGATCGCCTTGGGAGTCACTGTTTTCCACGGCATCCTGGCTTACGTATTAGGACAGGGATTGTTAAGCGTGCGCCAGTCGGGTTCGGATTCTGGCGGTAACCAGCGCCGCATTCCGGTGGCACTGGTGCCCAATAGCCAGCGGCTGCCTCCCCCTGAAGGTTCCTCCCCTGCGCCCAATCCCGCGCCCGAATCAGCAGTTAAACCCAGCCCACGGCTCGCCGCCTCATCCCCCAGTCCGGCGCCGCCCCCCTCTCCAACACCGCCCCAGGCTCAGGCGCAGCGGGCGATCGCCCCGTCGCCATCGCCAACCCGCCCCAATCGCGGTCCCCAATCCCGTGCCATTCCTAGCCCTCTGCCCAGCCCCTCTTCCAGTCCAGCACCCACCCCCAGTCCAACATCTACCCCTCAACCCACTCCTCAGCCAACTCCTCAAGCAACGCCCACGCCCACGCCAGTTCCCACACCAAGCCCTACTCCGCTTGCCAGTCCAACGTCTATTCCTCAGCCCACGCCCACACCAGTCCCCACGCCCCAAACGACGCCCACCCCAGTTCCTAGGCCAATCCCCACTCCTCAACCAACGCCCAGCCCAGCCCCTGGTTCAGCGCCCACTCCATCACCCACTCCATCGCCCACCCCTAATCCAAGCCCTACGCCAGCGGGATTATCGTTGCGGTTTAACGTGGCGGAAATCGCTGTGGACAACACCGGGCGGGTGGGAGAAGAAAGAGTGGCGGAGTTGACGTTGCAAAGGGGGGACGGACTGGTATTGCCGGTGGAAGTTGCCCAGTGGCGCGATCGCCTGGTAGATGCCCAGGTGGCAGTTTTATCGACGGGACAGGTGGTTCCCGATTCGCCAGCGACGGGCGGTGAAGAAATTAGAATTCTGACCGGCGGTGTGGACTTAACGGTGGTTGCTGCGTTGAAAAATCACTTGAGCCAGCTACGGTTTGCGCCAGTGCAGACCCAAGCAGGACAGGGAATCGCCACCAACGCCAGAATCACCATCCTAATTTCCCAAGTGCCTTGAGTGGGTCCTGCTAACAGTCGCCTAAATCGACGAGCAAAACGGTTGCAAATATGGTCACCACTGGATAGACTATTGACCTGGTTTACACACCATTGCGGGCATAGTTTAGTGGTAAAACCACAGCCTTCCAAGCTGTTGATCCGGGTTCGATTCCCGGTGCCCGCTCTCCAAAAGTTCAACATCTGGCTATCTAGAGGCAACCTACCCAGGCGTCCTTGACCGCTAAAGGGCGCCATTACTGAGTGCCGAAAGCTTAGGGCGCGTCATAAATTAAGTGCCAGAAGCCTTACACAAAGTGTCAGAAGCCTTACACAGTGGGAAGTCCACCCCCTTTCAAGGCAAAGCCTATTGGGACGTCAGTTCAATGGCACAAAATTAGCTCAAATCTGCTTCCACCCTTATCAAGGGGGGCTTTTAGTCGAACTGACGTTATTAGGGACTGCAACTCTTGTCATTACTGGCTTTGAGATTTAAATGATGATAGCCCCTAGATCCAAGAAGTCTTATGCGGTGGGTGGTCTTATGCAGTAGGTCTTATGCGGTGGGAAGTACACACCCTTTTAAAGTAGAGAAGACTGACGGCTGCCCCCCTTACAGCTAAAGCCCTTGAGAGTTAAACGATGACAGCCCCTCAAAAGCATCTGCATATTTTGGGATTGAGCAATGGTCATGGGGAAGACGCCATTGGAGCCCAAATTCTACAGGCGGTGCGTTCGGTGGCTGCGACAGAAGCGCTGCCCCTAAAGGTATCGGCGCTGCCCTTGGTGGGTGAAGGAAATGCTTACGAGCGGGCTGGAATTTCTTGTATTAGTCCGGTGCGATCGCGTCCCCCGTCGGGCGGTTTTATTTATATGGATCCCCGCCAGCTTTGGCGAGATTTACAGGGGGGCTTAATCGGCGTTACCGTTCGCCAGTGGCAGCTTGTAAAGCGCTGGACCCAGGAGGTTCAGGCAGCAGGGGCACACCCGTTTGTGCTGGCGGTGGGGGATATTGTGCCCCTGCTGTTTGCTTGGCGATCCCAATCTCCCTACAGTTTTGTGGGCACGGCAAAGTCGGAATATTACCTGCGGGATGGTAACGGCGATTTTCTGCGATCGCGCCGCACCGAAGGCTGGTCTGGCTCAGTATATTTACCCTGGGAACGATGGCTTATGAGCCGTCCCCGATGTCAGGCGGTGTTTCCCCGCGATCGCCTCACCACGGAAATCCTAAAAAACTGGACCATCCCGGCGGTGGACCTGGGCAACCCTATGATGGACGGCTTTTTGCCAGCTCTAGGCGAAATTAAAAATGAACGCCCTAAAAACGCCCATGACAACGAACATCCCCCCCCGTTCCTAACGCCAAATCTGCCTCCTGACATCACCGAGCCGCTAAGAATACTGATATTGCCCGGGTCGCGAGTCCCCGAAGCTTACGACAACTGGATCCAGCTAGTGGATCTCGCCACCGCCATCGTTGAGGATAATCCGGATCGTCCGATTCAATTGGAGGGGGCGATCGCTCCAGGGCTGAACCAAACTCAGCTCACTATGCATCTGCCAGAAGTGTGGCAGCAGAAAGCCCAGCACACTTGGCGCCACGGCAACGGAACCCTAACCCTGTCCATCGGCAATTTTTACCAGTGCGCCCTTCAAGGACACCTTGGTTTGGCCATGGCAGGCACGGCGACGGAGCAACTGGTGGGACTAGGGCAACCGGTGATTACCCTCCCTGGACAAGGGCCACAGTTCACCTACGCCTTTGCCGAAGCCCAAACTCGGCTTTTGGGTCCCTCAGTGTTTCTTGTTGAGAATATTAAGGACGGCGTAAAAACAGTGCAGTTCTTATTACAAAATCCAGGACAGTGGGGGGCGATCGCCGCTAACGGTCGCGATCGATTAGGGGTTCCGGGGGCAGCAAACCGGATCGCGAAACACCTCATAAAACTTGTCTAAATCCTGCCTACATTTTTCTTACATATTTTTTACCGTCACTTACACAACATTGTAAAAACCCAAATTACAGATCAGTTTAAAGGGCATCAAAAGCAAATTTATTCTGATTTGAAGCACGTTTGCCCTGAAAACGTATTAGAAGCAAACTATTGAGAAACACAATATAAGTTAGAGATAAATCAACTCAGCGAACAAAGTCGCGCCCCTCAAAGTCTTGAAATCAAGGTCTCAAAACCCAAGCTTTAAATTTCAGGGTTCAAGCTCAAGACCTCTAAACTCAAGGGCTCAAATGCCAACTCTCAATACCAGAGCTTCGTTGAACAAAGCTGCTAGGTTTTTATTGTCTCCATTCTTGAGTCATTCTTATCCAAGATTTAGTTAAGAATGAGTCGACTAGACAACAGATGCATAGGAGCAACCCTGAAAATAGAAACAACTTTAAAAAATGATCCTTGGCTTTGAGCGGCAGAATCTTGCAGCAGAATTTTTTTGAGCTTTCATCAGCCATTAGGGTTTTAAACGTCGCAATTTTCACTTTCGCTATCGAACCAGGTTTTCCGTCTATCTCTCCACGTTCTCTACCCCACCATGACCAGCTTTTGGGATAAAGTTCTTGCTTTTGCCTCCGACACCAGCCACATCGTTGGGGCAGAGCTGCTCGGAAAAATTCTCCACAGCCGCTATCGACAGGCGGCTGAAAAGGAAGACGGTTCTTTAGTAACCGAGTGCGATATTTGGGCCGATGCCACCATTCGTAAGGCGATCGCCCAAGCCTTTCCCGACCACGGTGTTCTTAGCGAAGAGGGCAGTCACCAATTTCCCAATAGTGACTGGTGCTGGATCGTGGATCCCATCGACGGCACCACGAACTTTGCCCGGGGCATCCCCCTGTGGGGTATCTCCCTTGGCTTGCTTTATCGCGGCTATCCCGTCTTTGGCTGTGTATACTTTCCCCCCGTTGACCAACTGTTCCACGGATTTTGGGCTGGCGATTCGGCGATCGCCCAATCCCCCCTAGCCCCCATCCCCATCGGCGCATACTGCAATAACAAGCCTATTAAGGTCAACGTCTCTGGACGTGGCAGCAACAGCCTATTCAGCCTGTGTTCCCGCAGCATGAAATATGCCCCCCACCCCTTCAGCTGCAAAATCCGCGCCGTGGGGGTTGCCTCCTACAATCTACTCACCGTCGCCGCAGGCATCACTGTCGGAGCCCTCGAAGCCACCCCAAAGGTATGGGACATTAGCGCCGTTTGGGTGATTCTCCACGCCGCTGGGGGCATTTGGGTGGACCTGCCAGGAAAACCCGCCTTCCCCCTCACCTTCGGTCAAAGCTATGGCACCAAACAAAATCCCGTTTTGGCGGTCAATCACAACAATTTAGTTGGTCCCTTTCGTCAAGAGCTAAAAGTGTGAAACCGGCAACCGCCAACGACGCGACCATTGAGAAGTTCAATGGTTCGAGCTTTTTGGGCAATTTTTCAAGGTTCATCGTGGCTCATTGCTGCAAAATATTAAGGGAAATTCACAAAACAAAGTCAGTAAAGGGAGCATCCCACTTATGCACTGAGTGGTGCAGAAAGTTGAAAAGCGCCAT
>CALGDE010000018.1 GCA_937883785.1 uncultured cyanobacterium | reverse complement strand
CAATGGCGCTTTTCAACTTTCTGCACCACTCAGTGCATAAGTGGGATGCTCCCTAGGCTGGTTGCTCGCGCTAGGTGGATACTCAAAACTAGGATTTACTGAAAAATAAGCCTTTTTACCAGTAACTTCACTGTAGTTTTGATGTCAATTTTCGTCGCGACTTTCTAACCCTACTAACCGGCAGTAACTAGGGTGGGTTTACTGCGGGGATAGCGTTCCATCAGCGATCGCACCTGTTCCGCATGGTAAGAACTGCGGGTCAGCGGCGAGGACACCACCTGCAAAAAGCCCATATCTTGCTCGCCCGCCACACGCCACGCATCAAACTGCGCCGGGGTTACGTACTTTTGCACCTTTAAATGTTTCGGCGTCGGTTGCAAGTACTGACCAATGGTCAAAATATCGCAGCCCGCTTCCCGCAGGTCCGCCATGGTTTCTCGCACTTCCTCGTCGGTCTCACCCAAGCCTGCCATAATGCCCGACTTGGTATAAATCCACGGGGCACGCTCTTGGGTTTTTTGCAGCAGCTCTAGGGTGCGATCATAATCAGCCTGGGGACGCACGCGACGATACAGGCTGCGCACGGTTTCGGTGTTGTGGTTAATCACCTGGGGATTGGCGTCGATAATAATTTGCAGCGCTTCCCAGTTGCCGCACAGGTCCGGAATCAACACCTCAATGGTGGTTCCCGGCGATAGCTTGCGAATATTTTCGATGCAGCGCCGAAACTGATGGGCACCACCGTCAGGCAGATCATCTCGGTTCACCGACGTAATCACCACGTGGTTCAGCTTCATACGCTCCACCGCTTGGGCGAGGCGCACCGGTTCGCTAGGATCCAGCATCACCGGCTTTTTCTCAAAGTCAATGTCGCAATAGGGGCAGGCACGGGTGCAGCCGGGTCCCATAATTAGAAACGTTGCTGTGCCGCTGTTGAAGCACTCGCCGATGTTGGGGCAGGAGGCTTCTTCGCAAACGGTATTGAGGTGTAAATCGCGCAAAACGTCCTGAACTGCGCCGATTCGCTCGACTTGGGGCGCTTTAACTCGCAACCAATCGGGTTTCTTCACGGGTGTGACCTTAACCTTTGAGTAGGAGAAAAATTATAACTGCGAACTGCCGGAATATGCCGGGGCGCGTCCCTTCACTGTAGCGGATTGATAGGGTTTTGTTAACGATGAAATAATGGGTTTTGCGGTTATAGTTTGCGGCGTTATGGTGTTGTGACGATAGAAACTTTGATGGATTCCCCTCCTCTGGAAATATGGCTCGAACCGGCGATCGCCCCCCTCGATAGCTGGGCAACCACCACTGCCGAAGCGAAAGAAATCCAAGAAGCCGGACGCGACCAGGTCATCACCCAAGACCAATTCTGCGGCGTGGACGATATCAAGACGATCGCCGGAGTGGACGTGGGATTTGAGGACAAGGGAGCGATCGCCCGTGCCGCCGTAGCGCTGTTGGACTTCCAGAGTTTGGAACCGCTGGGGGTGGCGATCGCCCGAGTGCCGACGCCATTTCCTTACATTCCTGGCTTTTTATCCTTTCGCGAAATTCCGGCGATCGTACGGGCGCTGGCGAAGCTGACCCATCAATTTCCCGAGCCGCCAGATGTGATTATTTGCGATGGTCAAGGCTATGCCCATCCCCGTCGTTTTGGGCTGGCGTGTCATTTAGGGGTGCTGCTGGATCGTCCCACGTTGGGGGCAGCAAAGTCGCGGTTTATTGGGGAGCATGTGCCCCTGGGAGAGAAGAAAGGAGACCGGGAATGGTTGGGAGATCGCGGCGAAACCATCGGCGTGGTCCTGCGCACCCGCGATGACGTGCGCCCTCTGTATATTTCCAGCGGTCACCGCATTGGCTTGGAATCAGCGGTAGACATTGTCCTGCGCTGCACCCCAAAATATCGCCTGCCAGAAACCACGCGCTGGGCAGACAAAATCGCATCCCAACGAGGTTCCGACGAAAGCTACGCTCACCTGATTTGCGAGCCTAGTTCCAGCACCTAACAGATCTCTGGAAAGAATATTTTTAAGGGGACTATTTTCAAGGGGGCTTGAGACTGTCATCAATTAAAGTCCTAAGTCAAGAGCCATGAAACGTCAGTTCGACGAAAAGCCCCCTTGCCAAGGGGGGTTGGGGGGATCCTCTGATGCTTAAGCCGGTAGCGGAAAATCTTGGTAACGGAGCGTAAGGTAAGGATCCTCCCTCAGTCCTCCCCTTTATCAGGGAGAAGCAAATTTGAACTAATTTTGTGCCATCGAACTGACGTCATGAGGGTTTCAGCTCCTGGCATTTTTTGCCTCTAAAGGGCGTGTCCTCCCCACTGCACGAGACTTCTGGAGATTTCTGGAGATTATATTGATGGCACGCCCTAAAAGCGAAAGGTGGTGCGCAACGTGCCCACAACAATCGCATCATTGTCACTATCGTGTTCCGGGGCGGTCAGCACAAACACACCGGGAGTAATGCTGATATTGTCGTTGACGGAAAAGCGGTAGAACGCTTCAATATGCAGCCCCACATCGTCGTCCGTATCTACGCCGTCGCCGTCATATAGCCGAGGGGGCTGACCAATTAAAAACGCCAGCAGGTCTCCTTCCCGATTAAAGGGATCGGAAAAGGCAGCGGAAAACAAGTAGGTATTAGTGGTAGCACGGGCATCATTTTCCAAATAATTAGTCCAGAACCAAGCACCCCAGGCACCTAAGGTCAGCCGGGGAGATACACGCCACTGCACCGTTCCGCTGACGGCGTGGATTTGGGCGGGTTCTAGGCGATCGCCCGACAGGTCCGCATTCAAACTACCGGTAAACGTATCCAGTCGCCCCGTGTCCGAATAGCCGTTAATATACGCCAGCCCTGCCAGAATCGTTGGCGTGGGCTTCACCAGAATCTGCGCCCCAGCGGCACTGCGATCGCCCCCCAAAATGCCAAATTCCGGGTCGTCTCCATCGCCCACACCGTAAGCCGCCTGAAATCGCACCGTATCGCTTACCAACCAATCAAAGCCGCCGCCCACGTCCAGCGCCCCTAGCTTAAACACTGGGCTCGCCTCCCCAAAGCGGGAAATGGAACCGCGACCACTATCGAAAAATCCCGAGTTCGCCGTTAGCACCGAGCTCAGGTCAAAGCCCACCGGACGCACCGTAAAAACAACGCGATCGCCAAACGCCGCAAAGCGATAGTCCAATAAATCCAGCCGCATTTCATTGTCGCTGTTCCCCTGGAATGACAGCCGCGCCATATCGGTGCCCAGGCTATTGCTGCCCGATAGCCCCTGTCCGTTGCCCATGGACCACTGCAATCGCAGACGATCGCGTCCGGTGAACGAGCTAACAATTTGCATTCGGGCGAGGTGGGAAAAGGTCACCTCGCGATCGCCGTCCCCTGGCGTATCGCCCGCCGTCGCACCGGTTAGCCCAAAAATCACCTCTCCCCCCAGCACCGCCGTGGTGGAAAACTGCTGATTTTCCAGGGTCTCCACTCGCTGCTCCAAATCGCCCACCTGGCGGTCTAAATCCGCAAGCTCCTGTTGAAACTCCTGCTGTAGTCGCCGCACGGTGGCTAAATCGCCGTTGTCCACACCGTCCTGCACCGCCGCCTCAATTTGGGCACCAATTTGATCCAAACAGGCGTTCAGAGCTGCGGCAAATTCGTAGCGAGAGAGAGATTGATCGCCGCGAAAGGTGCGATCGCCATAGCCGGAAATACAGCCATATCGTTCCACCAGCGATCGCAGGGCCGAAAAAGCCCAGTGGGTGGGATCAACATCGGTTAGGTCAGAGACAGACGTAACCGGTCCATCAAGCTGGGCCAACACTGGCACGTCATCGTCAGCCCCAGGATGATTAGCACCGGAACCACCAGAGGCCGAACCACCAGAGGCGGAACCACCAGAGGCGGAGCCACCAATAGCAATATCCGCAACCACAAAACCAGAGCTAACAGGCTCCAACACGGCAGGGGCAACGGCAGTTGCGTGGGCCCCATTGTCGGATGGGCGGACAGAGTAGGTAACGGTGTCGGACATCCTAATGGCATCGGGCATCGTGGCACCATCAGGCTGGGCGATCGCCGGTCCCCCAACCCCCAGCCATCCCCACGCCATCAACCCGTTTATCGTCAGAAGCCATCGGGGCGATTGCCACGGTTTGAATTGTCCTTTGACGTTAGTCATTGTCGTTTTCCTAACTGCGTGGCTCCTAACACCAATTGCCTTCGTCCCTGCCAGCGTGTGCGATTCAGCTTTAGCAAACCGTGAGTAAGCCGCTGTGGTCAAGCTATCCCAACCGTTCCCGGTTTGCCTCGGTAAAGTCACAAGAAAGTCACAATCTCCCTGCGAACCTGCCACAGTCCTTGCCCTACAGCCCCTCACAGGGCTCTCCCAACAGCACGCTACCGCATCCCCCCGACGGCTGGTCTCGCAACATGGATTCCACATCAAAGGAGAACAGCTCGTAAATATCGTCAATCACGTCGGCGCGATCACGATTATCAAGCCCCGCATTAATTAGCGCCTCATCCACCGGCGGATCCGCATAGTCAAGGGAAATCGTTAAGGTTTCCGCCGCCGTAATAAAGTGCACCGTTTGCATGCCGCAGCTATTGTCTTCGGACAACACGGGACGGCGCTCTGTAATGGGGGGTGATGACGAAGGAAATCGCAACGTGATTCGCCCGGTTCGAGGCTCCGAAAGCGTCCCCAGAGAGTGAGTGCCTTGAGAGTGAGTGCCTTGAGAGTGGGTGCCTAGAAAATCACTAGAATCACTAACCTTGCCGCCTGGCTCCTCCTCCAGCGCCCCTCCACAATTATTCCCCACACCACGACCCCGCCCGTGAATTCCCACCAGCTCTCCGGCAACATTTAACACCGGACCGCCGCTCATACCTCGCCGAGTACCGTTGTCATACAAAAAACTATAGCCCCCGTCAAAAGAAGGACGGTTCAATACGGCGGTCAGTTGACCATTAACAGACTGGCGCTGGCGGCGGGCGGCAGCATCGTCAGGATTGGGCCAACCGGAAATCACCAGGCGATCCCCCGGCTCCATCCTGCTGGAATCTCCCATGGTGGCCACTGGATATTCGCGATCGCTGCGAAACTTCACCAGCGCTAAATCTAAGCCACTAATGGTTTCCCCAAACTCCCCCCGCTCCGCCCCCAGGGGCACAATATTATCCGTCTCATCCACGTCGTCCACGATATGCACCTCCCCATCACTGGTGCGAATGCCATACACCGTGCCGCGGGTACGCACCACATGGAGGGCCGTTAACGCGTAATATAAATTCCCTTCGTGAGCTACCAACACCCCCGACCCCGGATTCCACTCCTGCCGCGCTTCAATATCCCCCGACTGCAACCCCTGGGCGATAACCACCGTCACCTGGGACGCGATCGCATCCACCTGGTCATAGGTCAACGCCGCCAACGCCCAGGAGGGAATCACGGTCAAAATAATCCCGGCTAAAAACCACGCCCATAGCCGCTGGATCAGCCGTGGCACTTGGGACGAAATATTAACGGGGCGGACGTTATCAAACACACCGCTCAACAGTGGCAAAAACAAACGGGGCATAGGGGGGAGCGAGCAGAGAGCAACCGATGACGTTAGCGCGAGAAATCCACAACTTCAGCGTAGTTTGAACGTTGAAGCCAGACTCCTTACCTAAAGAAAGGTTTCGCCTTAAGAATGTTTCCAAAATAGGCGGCAAACACCCGGATAACAACGAAACGTTACTCCGTAGCAGCGGTGACTCTTTTCCCCTTTTGCCAACTACACCCTGCTATCTCCCCTTCCCTTTGACGATAAAACTAAACCTAGAAGCTGCCCCAGTTGTTGCCACCGCTGCTGATCCTGGTCAGACCAGGGTTGGTCCTGCGATCGCCCAACAATCAAGCCCCCTAAAATCCCCCTGTCCCCACGCAGCGGTACCACCATTCCCCAAGCGCTGCGAAACACAGCCCCCAAAGGCGACCAATCCTCGGAAGTCTTAATCACAGTGCTAGCTAAGCTAGACTGACCCTGCACGTATTCTTCCAACACCTCACCAGCCGCTGCATCCACGGGATCCACATCGTCCCCCTGACATTCCAACCAGGTTTTTGTACCCCCCAGCCAGAGTCCAGCGCGATCGCCCCCCAAGGTTTCCCGAGCGATCGCCAATACCCCCAGCAACCGATCTTCTAACGTCGCTGTTTCCGAATTATCCCCACAGCCCAACGTTGCCGTTACCACTCCCGCCCAAGCCTCCGCCTGCTGAAGATTTGCTGACACCATGGCCAACTGTTGATCCGTTTCCCCCGCCTGCACCAACCGTCGCACCCGCTGACAAAGCACGGGCCAATAAATGGGCTTGGTGATGTAATCGGTGGTGCCCGCTGCAAAGGCCCGGTCCACTGATTCTTGATCGTCGAGCACCGTAATAATCAAAATCGGCACCGTTTTGCCTTCGGGGAGCGATCGCAACCGCTCACAACAGGTAAAACCGTCCATTTCTGGCATCATCGCGTCCAGCAGCACCAAATTAGGTACCAGGCGATTAAATTCCTCAATAGCCTGCTCACCGTTTTGGGCGCCAACGGTTTCGTAGCCTTCCTCCTCCATCGCCAGGGTCAGAAGGGCCTGGGTCGCGCGATCATCATCCACAATCAACACTGTTGGAGGACGGTCCTCGCGGGAAATACTCATAGATTTAGCCACTATTTAGCAACTATTAGGTTGCGCTACAGGTTCAATAATTCACTTAGCTCGTTTTTTGCGGAATCATAGGCGCTTTGCAGCAAACCCATGGTGGTTCGACAGAGTTCTGGCAAAGGATCACCGTCGCGATCGCGTCCTAAGGCTTCCAGTTGAGCGCAATAGTCCATTAGCTGCTTAGCCCCTAAATTTGCGCTGCTGGACCGAAGGGCGTGGGCGGCTTGTCGCAGGGCAACTCCATTCCCGCTATTGATGGCCACCTCAATTGCCCCAAGACGGTCTGGTGCATCTTCACAGAATAGAGTAACGGCCTGTGTGACCACTTGCAGTGCCCGCTCCCGATTATTGCCAAACCCCAGCAGCCCCTCAAGAATATCTAAATCTAGGGTTGCATCCACCCGCTCTTCCAAGGTCCACAGCGTCCTCGAACCCTCCTCCGGTGTCAACGCTGACGGCGGCAGCGCTTCAGAATTGTCTGATTCAGGCTGTTCAGCCTCAAGCGGCTCCAATTCGGAGATTTCAGATAGTTGTGGTGGTTTTTGTTGTGGCTGATCAAGGGGCGCTGTAAGGGGCGCTTGGTTTAGATTTTGCATGGCATCGAGGGCAACCTGCCCTTGCCCTTGGGACACCGAAGTGGCTTTGCGTTTATTGGCGCGGTGCTCAGCACGATAGAGCACTTCCAACAGCGCTTCTCGCCGGATGGGCTTGGTCATGTAGTCGTCCATTCCCGCCGCCAAGCATCGATCGCGATCGCCATCCATGGCATAGGCCGTTAGGGCCACAATTTGCGGTCGTTCCTGTAACGGGTACCGCCCCTGAATTTCCTGGGTTGCGGTGATCCCATCCATCGTGGGCATTTCCAAATCCATCAGCACCACATCGTAAACGTCCCGCTCCAGTGCCGCCAGCACCTCTACGCCATCCCCCACCACGTCCGCCGCATAGCCCAGACGCTCCAGCAGCAACAGCGCCACCTGCTGATTCACCTGGTTATCTTCCGCCAGCAAAATTCGCAAGGGTCCACCACTGGCATCAGCTTCGCCGTCAGGCTGATTGGTGTGATCTGCCGTTGAGTCAGGGGATGAGCCGGATGTGGGAGCTTGGGCGATCGCCGCACCAATCGCCGCGTCCAGCCCGTCAGTGGTTTTCTCAACCTCCACCAAAGTTTCCGCCAAGGTTTGATGCAACACTTCCCGACTAATAGGGCTGCGTAACCAAGCGCTAAAGCGATTTTTTAAGGGCTCTGCCAACGTCGGCGTTGCAAAATCTGCCGTCAACATCACCAAAGGTACGTCACCGTAGGTGGGATGCTCCACCACCCGCGCCGCAAACTCCAAACCATCCATCCCCGGCAATCGCCAATCCACAATCATCACATCCACCGCCGGCTGGTCCGCAGCCAAACACTCCAGAGCATCCTCAGCCCGCTCAAAACTGGTTACCTCCAGCCCCCACTGCTCACTGTTATGCACCAGAAACTTGCGATTAACCGGGTTATCATCCACCACCCACAGCCGCTTACCCACAAACAACCCGCTCCCTTGCTCCCCCAACAGGGAGGACGGCATGACCGCTGAAATCACCTGAGGGCAGGTAATCGTGAAGTGAAACGTGGATCCAACCCCCACGTCGCTATCAACCCACAGTTTCCCGTCCATTAATCGCGTCAGCCGCTGGCAAATAGCCAAGCCTAATCCCGTACCGCCATAGCGACGGGTGATGGAAGCGTCCACCTGACTAAAGGATTTAAACAACTGGTTCTGCTGCTCCTTGGAAATACCAATGCCCGTATCCACCACGTCAAATTGCAGCTCAAATAGGTTTAAATCGCGATCAACATCAGGGTCATTTTCGTCAGCGCTGCCGTTGTTTGCGTCTGTGGAGTCTGGTAGCTGATTGGGTATCAGAAGATCTGACTCTTCTGACTCTTGGGGGGTGGGTTGCGCTTGTGGTTGCAGTTGTGGAACCTGGGGGGCGATCGCCTGAGCAGACACCGTGACGGTCACTGATCCCTGGTCCGTAAACTTAACGGCATTACTCAACAAGTTCACCAACACCTGCCGCAGTCGCACCGCATCCCCCATCACCACCGGCGGCACCGCTTCATCAATTTCAAACCCAATCCGCAGATCTTTATCCCCAGCAATGGGATTCACCAGCGTTAACGACTCCTGCACACACTGGCGAATTTCCAAGGGACGTTGCTCCAGCTCCAGCTGCCCCGACTCAATTTTGGAGAAATCTAAAATATCGTTAATCAACGCCAGCAGGGTCTCGCTACCGTTGCGCAACACTCCCAACCACTCCGCTTGTTGAACATTTAATGGCGTATCCATTAACAGTCCGGTCATACCAATGACCGCATTGAGAGGCGTGCGAATCTCGTGGCTCATGGTAGCCAGAAAATCGCCTTTGGCATGGCTAGCAGACTCCGCCGTTTCTCGGGCCTCCTCCAGCTCGCGATTTTGGAACGCCAACTGTTGCCGCTGTTCTTTTTCCTGCTCCAGCAGCTTTGCCTGGGCCAACGCAATTCCCACCTGCCCCGCCACCGCTTCCAGCACTTCTAAATCATCGTTGTTCCACTCCCGTCGTCGACCACACTGCTGCACAATAAGCAACCCATTGGGGCGGTTTTGGTAGGACGTACGCACTGCCGCCAGGGACGTAATGTTTGCCTGACGACACAGGGGGGCCATATCCCGCAGCAGGGGATCCCGATGGACGTTGCTGCTGGCGATCGCCGCATCCTCCGCCAGCGCCACCTGGGTAAAGCAGTTATTTTCAATGGGCAACCGCACCTGCTTCAAAGACAACTGCCCCGGAGCCAGATACTCCGCCGCACAGGGCACCCGCTGTTCCTGGTCCCCATACAAATACAGGTGGCAGCGATCGCACCGCAAAGCCGCCCCAATGCTATCCACCGTGGTTTGCAGCACCAGCTGAGGATTCAACGTTTGGCGAATATCGTGGGTCAGCCGCCGCAACAACAATAGCTGCTGATACTGGCGCTGTAGGGCAATTTCCGCCTGACGCCGCTCCGTTACGTCCCGAAAAAGCCATAAGTACCCCCCATACTCATCTCCCATTTCAATGGGAATAAAATCTTCTTCCACCATGCGTCCGCTAATCAGATCCCAGGGGCGATGGGTCATCAACTGACGGCTGGCAAAGGTTTGCTGCTGGGTCCCCAAAAATCGCTCCGGCTGCTCAAAGCGCTGGGACATAGCCTGGGCTAATGCCGAATAGGGCAACGGCGACGACGGCTCATTGGGCACATTCAACTCGAACAACTGCTGAAAAATGCTGTTGGTCAACATCACCTGACCCCCTTCATCAATCAGCAGCACCCCTGCCTGGAGATTTTGAATTAAAGTTTGCAGTCGGGAAGTGGTGCTTTTTAGCACCTGTTGGGTGGCCGCTCGCTCCGCCTCCGCTTCTTTGCGATCGCTAATATCCTGGACCACCATAATCAAATAATCCGGTGATCCATCCTCCTGGCGCACCAGGGACAACGTGGCATGGACCCAAATCAGTGACCCATCAGCACGACAGTACCGATGTTCTAAATCGATAGTGTCCACTTCCCCCGCCAAAAGCCGATTCATCTGGCTAAGGTTATTATCCAAATCTTGCTCATAGGTCAGCTCCACAAAAGTCATTGCCGTCAGTTCATTGGCCCCATATCCCACCATCTTGCAAAAGGTGGGATTGACCACTAAAAACTCACCCCCCACCCCCGTATGGACAATGCCCACAGCCGCCTGAGCAAAGGTGGTTCGAAATTGCTCTTGCTGACGATAAAGCTGCTGGTTCGCCTGCTTTAACGACTGAACACGAAACTCCAGTTGCCGTATTTTTTCAGCGTCAGACTGGAAAGGAGCCATGGATCAAGGGAGAAAACTAAACAAAAAGTATCGAGAATTGGCGATCGCCCACTAATAATTTCACAAAGGAAAGGAATGTCAAAAAAATGTCAGAGGCATTACTCAAAACACGGCTTTATCGAACTCATTTCCATTTTTACAACTACTTTTAGCGTAGGTCATCAACAACGCTCTAGAATCCAGCCCCAGAGAAAAACAAGACCCCTTCTAGAACAAAAAAGACTGAAACGCTTGCATTCTTGACCTAGGGCGTTAGTTGAGACAATCCCTAGAAACACTCTGAACCGGTATCAATCTCAATAGGGGCAAGAAACAAACTCAAATACAATTTTTAAACAAAATTATTTATTTTTTTGGGTACCTTATAACTACTAGTCCACTAAAACTACTGTCTTATTTTCACTCGGGTTCCGGCAACCGACCTTTTAGTTATTTCTTTGTGCGGTCAACAGCACCGCATTTTTGTCCGGGGGAGATAAAAAGCTTTTGGCAGTATTTTGAATCGTTGCTGCCTGTAGGAACTGTCAACGTTGTGTAATGTCCTATGATATTAGCCCCTCTTTCGTCGTTGATTTCTGGTGCTGATTCTGGCTTTATTCCAAAGTTTCTCTTCGTGAAAATCGTGACCGCTCAAGTTTAGATTTATGGCAAAGCGCTCCCTTAAAGCAACAGCCGAAGGTTCTATGATCGCCAAACGCGCCTTTGAAAGAACCGGATGGACTCAGGATTACCTAGCGGCTGAGGTGGGTCTTAGCACCCGCCAATCCGTGTGGAAGTTTTTCTCGGGACGTCCTGTGGAGCGCCATATTTTTATTGAATTGTGCTTCCAATTGGATTTGGAATGGCAGGCGATCGCCGATTTGCCAGCGCCAATCATTCCCACAGAAGCCACCCTAGGCGGATCGTCCCAAGCTACCGCACCCACTGACGCCCCCCAGGGGCACACCACCGATGGCAGCTCCCCAGACACATCGGTTGGCGAAACGAGTCCCGCTACGACAGAATATCCCACCTCAGCGGACTCCAGTGCCAATGCTGCCTTCACAGCGGCGATGGTCGGGGCAGTGGATGTGGAGGGCACCCTGGCACGGGTGCGGGAGTCCTGGCGCGATCGCCTGGAGGCGCGGCTGGGGATCTATCAAGCCTCTCTGGATTTGGCACAGCCCCTATCCTTGAGCGCCGCTTACACTCCCATGCAGTTGTCCTGGGATCTGTCCCACCAACGTTGGCTAGAGTTGGCAGATTTAGAGCAGCCAACGCCTCCCGCTGCATCGCCATCGTCGTCTTCCACTGCTGGGATATCTGCCAAAGCGGACCTAGCCAACCGAGAGCGCACCGTACTTTTGGGCAAACCAGGATCGGGAAAAACCACCCTGTTGCGCCATCTAACCCTGTCCTGCGTCGCCGGAGAGTTTCGCGGCGATTGTTTGCCGGTATTTATCGAGCTGCGGCACTGGGCCTCAGCGATGAAGGGGCAGGTCATGCCTAGCCTCCAAGACTTTGTTAACGGGTCCTGGTCCCTGGTAGATATTAGCCCCGCGGAAACGGAGGCAATTTTGCAACAGGGTCGCGGTCTGGTGCTGTTGGACGGTTTAGACGAGGTACCCGCATCCCAATTTGAAGCCATTGTGGAGCGGGTGCAACAGTTTGCCAATCGCCACTACCGCGTGCCCGTTGTGATCACCTGTCGCACGGCAGCGGATCGCATTCGCTTTCAGGGGTTTGCCTACGGCGAGCTGCGAGACTTTGATTGGAATCAGGTTCAAACCTTTACCCAGCGATGGTTTACGGCGATCGATTCCACCAACAACACTGGCGAGAGCGCTGGTGCCATGGCGGCAGAATTTCTAGAGCGTCTGGAGCTGCGGGAAAACCAAGCCATTCGCGAGTTGGTAAAAACCCCCATTTTGCTGGGGCTAGTGTGCTCCGTTTTCCATGATCGTGCCACCTTCCCCACCCAACGATCCAAGCTGTACAAAGCGGGGCTCAATATTCTGCTGGGACAATGGGATAGCGCCCGGGGCATTCACCGGGAAAGCCGCTACCGCAAGCTCACCACCGCCGACAAGATGCGCCTGCTGGGGCAAGTGGCGGCGATTCAGTTTGAAGCAGAGCATAGCTTTTTTGAAAAGTCTGACGTGCTGTCCACCATTAGCGACTTTTTGACGGTGATGGATACGGCTGCCGGAAAGTTTAAAAACGGTCGGGGCGATCGCACCCAAAACTGGGAAAACCGCTGGGCCGATGCCGAAACAATTTTGAACGATATTGTGGTGCAACACGGGTTGCTGGTGGAATGTGCCCGGGATATTTACGCCTTTTCCCACCTGACATTTCAGGAATATCTCACTGCCCGCAAATGGGTGGCTGCCCTATCCGCCTGCGAGTCGCAAATTGTGGCTCTGGATCGTCCGGAGCAATCACGCTCCCAAACCCCCATTGATCGCCTAGCCCAACGGTTGGCAGAACGAGTCTTTACCCCCCGCTGGCGCGAAACCATTGCCCTGGTGGTGGAAATGCTGCCGCGTCCGGACAGCTTGCTGATCGCCCTCAAGCAGGAAATTGATAGCGCCGTTGCCGACACAGCAAAAATCCCAACTGTTTTGCAGCATGTAGATCACAAAGTTGCCACCGCCGATTTACGGGATCTGTCCATTAAGCCCGCCGCATTGAAAGCGTTTTACTTAACCCTGTTCCAAAACCGCGATTTAAATTTGGCAATGGCCATTGATCCCCAGGTGGCGAATCCACCGGAGCCGCTGGCGCTGGATTTAGCTTTGGCACGGGTCCATAGCACCGCCCGTCAACTTTTGATTCAGCCGGATATTAAAGGCATGTTGTCCCTCAGTTTTTCCTTGGATTTGGAGCATCATTTCACCCTCTCCGACGCGCTGAAAGGGGCGATCGCCCAACTTAAGGAACAGCTCCCATCTCCAGAACAGGGGCGCGACGTACTCCTAAAATGGTGCGAAACAGATTTGTCCCATTGGTGTGAAGCCTTCCAGGAATGTTTGCGGGAGCACCGGCAACTGGAAGCAGACTGGCACCTTGCCGCCGAAGAAATTCAACAACTTCAGGACTATTACCAAGCCAATGCGTTTTTGGTGAGCTGTTTAGGCAATGGGCAAGTTAGCCCCCCCGTGAAAGCCACATTGGAATCAGAGCTGCTGCAAGGGACTATCTCCAAGCTTTCAGAGCCGTCCTCAGCCTCTAACAATATTTCTATTGCCTCCTAAGGTCAGTTTGATCGCCCTTTCAGCCCAGCTCAAAATTTTGGCGTCACCAGAAGACACGCCCCTAAAATGACCTTAGGCCTAAAGTTTCAACAACCACTGATTTTGAGTTCTGGTGGTTGAAACGCGGGTAACAACAGCTTTTGATAAATCTACCGATAGTTAACTTTTCCCATGGCAGAGCCATTTGACGATCTCCGTATCCTACAACGTGCCCAAAACGCCACCATCACCCCAGAGTCCAGCGTTCCGAGCCTCTATGAGGATGTTGCGGTGGATCTGTCCAAAGATACCGTTATTGTTGATCGCACCCACTGGACTCGGTTGCAGGTGACCGGGGATGATCGCCTTGGTTTTCTCCACAACCAAACCACCCAGGATTTTAAAACTCGACAGCCTGGGCAAAGCTGTTTAGCAGTCATCGTCACGGCGGCGGCTCGCACCATTGACCTAACGTTGGGAGTAATCACTGAAAATTCGGTACTGCTTCTGGCATCACCGGCCATGGGCGATACCTTAGTTTCCTGGTTTGATCGCTACATTTTTCCCATGGACCAAGTGTCCTTCGAAGACCAGACCACCAGCACCGCCACTTTCTCAATTTTGGGCTCCACTGGCGGCGATACGTTAAAGACTCTAGGCTTTACTGATATCGACGCCATGGGGGCTTTTGACCACCAAGCAATCACCATCGATGGTGAAACTGTGCGAGCGATCGCCCACAGTGGTCTGGCACGGCCGGGCTATACCCTGTGGACCGGTGCCGCAAACGCCGCTCCTTTGTGGAAAAAGCTAACGGATTTAGGGGCTGTACCCGCTGGCGAGAACCAATGGGAAACCTGGCGCATTGAAGATGGCGTACCTGGATGTGGTCAAGAATTAACGGATAGCTACAATCCCTTGGAAGCAGGGCTTTGGCACGCGGTATCCATCAATAAAGGCTGCTACATCGGCCAGGAAGTTATCGCCCGCCTCCATAGTCGCGATGGTGTTCAACAGTGTCTTTACGGGGTGCAGTTGGACACGCCCCAGCCCCCTGGATCCAAGCTGGTGAACGGGAAGGGCGATCGCGCCGGCGTTATTACCAGCTGCCAAAGCACCAACGATGGGGCAGTGGGTCTAGCCTACATTCGCCGCAAACAATGTGAAGTGGGAGCCCGCTTTACCGTCGCCAACGACCAGCCAAACACCAGCGTGGGCACCGTCACCGACACTCCCTTTGCCGTGCGGTCAAATCCAGCCGACACAGACAAATGATGTCTTCACCGACCAGTTACCTTCGCCCTGCCAGTTCACGCAACGAAAGAAGTTTTTAATCCAAAGGCTCTTTGAAAACATTGGATTTTGTAATGGGCGATACTGGATTTGAACCAGTGGCATCCTGCTTGTAAGGCAGGCGCTCTACCGCTGAGCTAATCGCCCCATCCTACACAGATTCACAACTAAACAAGAGCGGTTCGAAATGTTCCGCCAGTTCCAAGTCGTTCCTCAAGTGCGAATCAGAGTATAGCAAGAAATGTCAATTTTTTACCAGCCTGTCATCTTACAGCCGGGACACCTTGCCTATCTTGCCCACCAGTCCTGGCGTCTATACGTTGAAACCATCGACTACATCGCCCCTAGGCAGTCCTACTGGGTCCGTCCCCTGATTTTGACCCGCCATGGGAAATTTCTAAATCTTCCCGAAGCCGATCCCCACACCCCACAGCCTTTATCTCCCTTGCCACCTCAGCAGCCCAAGCTGTTACCGGCAGCGCGATCACCCAGAGAGGACACAACAAAAGCCCAGCACCAGCAGTCTTATCAGAATCGCCAAACTGCGATTGCCGCCCCGTCAACGACGCCTCTGCTGCCCCCTGCCCACGAGCCTGTCGAAAGCCATTGGACGAAGCAATCTTGGTATGACGCCCGACAAGCCGCCCACCTAATTTGGCCCAGGGACGCATTTCACCATGCTCTGGACGAAGACATTTTGCCGTGGCTGCCCATCATCTACAGCCCACAAATGCCCTACTGTCCCCCGGAGGTCAAAAGCGCTCTACAGCAGTTTTTACAAAGCCTTTGGCCTCAGCAGCCGTAGGCGATTTCCGTTAAAGCGAAAAAGACAATTGAGCCAATGCGCCTAAAATATGCCGTACCCATGGGCGCTTGCGGCATACCCGCACAGACTCCTAAAAAGTTTTCATAACACAGAGCTAAAAGCTGGATACAAGCTCAATTCGCCCTTCATCCATTTCACACATTAGTAGCTCTAAAGCTTCGTATTCAGCGTCAGAAACGTAGCCTAGACGACTAAGTTCATAATTAATTTCGTTTTCGATATCAGGGGTTAGCTGCCGTAAGTACAGGGCCTTTTCGACTAGACGACGAATAACATTTTTCGCTTGCACGATTCAGCTCCAAATATTAGATGAACAACAAGCAACGAACTGGTTTTTATTAATCCTATTGTGAAATTAGAGTCGGGCAGTGGATGCGATCGCACAATTTAGACGGTGTGATCTTGATCACCTCAAACCGAAGCCAAGTGGTGGCCCTACCCGGCACTCTCCGATCTTTTTTAAGCATAATTAATGGCGATCGCGCCAATACCTCGACTGTGACACTGAGCAGTTTGGATACCAAAACCCGTCAAAATCTTAAGCATTGAAAACTTGCATTTTAGATACAAATCCCCCTTTCGGTAGAACAATAACGCGCCAAAATAAGAACCACACCCCAGAAAAAGACAATAAAAAGCTTATCTCCCCAAGAAACATTAACGAGCCATAAGTAAGTCTTTTTAAAACATTAAAGAAACAGAAAAAAGGTCCACAAGCAGCATGTGAACTTAACTGCAAAAAAGTGAGTTAACAACACCGCCACCCGAGACTTTGTATTTTCGCGTCGTCGCGTGTTCATAAATGTGGTCAGTCATCACTATGGTCGCTAGAAGATCTTTTGCATGAATCTGGGAAACCAGAGGGTGAGCCCGGCGCATTGTTCTCGAAACGTTGGCAAAGCGAGGGCGTGTAATCAATTAAGCGCCAGAAGCTTTATACGGTGGGGAATCTACGCCCTTTCAAAACAAAGCCTGTTAGGGGCTGAAACTCTTGTAGTTACTGGCTTTGAGATTTAAGTTGTGACAGCCCCTAATAGGGCAACAAAATTTTCCAGGCTTCGACGCTCCTCAGCTTACGCATTTGAGTCTTTTAGTGCAGCTAAATTATTTGTGCAAGAGATTTTGCGCCCCCTGAGATGCATTTCTGAGATGCATTTCTTTAAAACCGTTTTTGCAGCCGTTACGGTGTCGCTCCCCTGTGGCAGCGGTCCCTTTACCCCTGAATTTTTGCTGCTCCATTGCCTGCCTCCACCTGTGCATTTGGCATGGTGATCTGCATTCGAAGCGTGTGATACTAAATCCGTTTTTTGACCCCCATATTTGTAGAATAGGCACATGGCA
>CALGDE010000017.1 GCA_937883785.1 uncultured cyanobacterium | reverse complement strand
TTCGTAATTACAGATTAACCTCCGTTAGCTTTCTTACTTTTCAGACGTCCTCTAACAGGCTTTGTTTTGAAAGGGCGTGGACTCTCCAATTTGTAAGGCGTCTGGTACTTATCTTTGGCACTTGTATTGATGACACGCCCTAATGGCATCGAGATTGAAATAATGATGGTTCCTGAATACGGTGAATTTTAGAAAAAACTGCCCTCTAAAAACTGTTTCGAAATAAATTTCCCCCTCAAACTTTCCGAGGAGTGGCGAAGAAAAACACTCAACTTAGGGATTAGTTTTCAGGCACTTTGGCACAGGTCAGAGATGGAGTTGGCGCAGAGTAGCGGTCAAAAATGGAAATAAAAGATTAAAAAGCGAAAAATGAACAGAAATCAGTAGGTAACCTGATAGGATTTGAAAAATTAATATGGCAGTATTTTAAGTAAGCACATATTTAAATACGTACGGAGCAAACCGTTACAGAGCAAAAATTCAAACGTAAAGCGATACGAACAACGCTTTATTAGTGGTAGCAACTTAGCAGAAGCCATTTGAAAAATGCTTAAAGCAGATTTTTAAGATAGCTTCTGAGAAATCAGTCAATTTTTTCGAGTTGCACCGGCAATCAAGCCTAATGTTGCTCACTGATTTTTTACTCGGCGCTTATTTTCACAGTTCCACTTGGTGTCGCCCTCCCCCACTTTCTTGGGAAAACCCAATCTGCCATGGCTGCTTCCACCCTCCAAGAAACAATTACTTCGCTAATTGATCTGGCGGAACAGGGACAAATTGATCCCTGGGACGTGCGGGTATTGGACGTGCTTGATCGGTATTTTCAGCGGCTACAGCAACTGGTGGACGCAGGACAGGCGGGGGTAGGTAAAACCAGCTATGACGTACACCTGTCGTGCTCAGCCCAGGCGTTTGTGTCGGCGGCCATGTTGGTGTTGCTGAAAGCGAACCGGTTGACACTGGACGAGTTTCCGCCGGCTCCCGAAATTATTGAAGAGGAAATTGAACCCCTGGATGAGGGGAATGCGGTGCGGATTCCGTTGAAGTTGGAAGAGTGTATTAAGCGGCGGGGGGTTGCTCAGCCAGTGCAGGAGCGACGAGTGTCCCTGCAAGAAATGATCACCCAGCTTCAAGAGGTGGCGCGGCTAATTGCCAGCCAGCCTCGGCGACAGCGCCAGCGAAAACCCACCCGCAGCCAAAAGGTAAAAGCGATTCGCCAGTTGGCACACCAGGAGAACTTGGCGGAGGTGGCGGCGTTGCTTCAGGAGTCGCTGATGCGGTATCGGCTGCGTCATCCCCAGTCGCCCTGGATTCCCTTTGATGGGCTGGTGCAGGAAATGCCTCGGGAGTCGCTGGTGCCGGAGGAGCACCCGGAAGATGATGAGCGTCAGGCGAGGAAGCGCGATCGCGTGGGGGCGTTCTGGGGCTTACTGCTGCTGGCGTCCCAATCTAAGGTGGAGCTACAGCAGGAAACCCTATACGGCGACCTGTATATTCAGCTAATCGAAGAAGCAGGGAGCGCCGATCTACCTATGGCTGCTGGGGAATAGGAACCTTTCGCTGTGGCTTTCATCACGACGTAAAGCCACTGGCGTGAATCTTTGCCCGAGCACAAATTTTGCTACAACGGATTTACAAACTTATGTCGCTTGTAGGCCTAACGTTTTCCAAATCGCCGTAACGTCGTCCTGTTTTCAACTGTCCTGTTAGGGGCGCGGTAACGGAGTTGGGGTCCACTCTGCCAGTAATTTGAGGACCAGATCCGTGAAATTCTCCTGCGTAATTCCCTGCTACAACGCTGCTCGCTGGCTGCCGGAAACCCTAGACAGCATTGCCCAACAAACCTATCCAGTCCACGAAATTGTGGTGACGGACGATGGTTCGACGGACGATTCTGTTGCCATCCTGGAGGCTGCCCGTGACGGGGGGCTGCCCATTCACATTTTGAAGGGGGGTGGCTTAGGACCAGCGGGAGCCCGCAACTTAGCCATTGAAAAATGTACAGGAGACTGGGTTGCTTTCCTCGATGCAGACGACTGGTGGCGACCGGACCATTTGCAGCGCATTTACGATTTGGTGTCTCCTACGGACGATGTGGTTTATCTGGCGGCGGCGGAGCATTTTTCCATTAACGTAAACCGCATTGTGTCCCGCTCCGATGCGCCGTTTAAGGAGCCCAAGTCGGGCATGAATCATTTCAAGTATTGGCAGCTGTACAAGGACCACGGCATTTTAGAACTGTCGTCCATGGCAGTAAAGCGGAGTCGCCTGGTGGAGGGGGGAGGCTTTGACCCGGCAATGCGCGGGGCGGAGGACTTGGAGCTGATGATGCGAATGGTTGTGGACCACACCTGGAGCTATGACCCCACCCCTTCCAGCGTTTACCGGTGTAACAACCCCGAAAGCCACTCTCGAAAAGGCACCACCAATGCGGATTGCTTGGTGGCAAACCTGCGCACGTTAATTAAATTGCAAAAGGAATACCACATTGACTCCGGTGAGATTCGAGGCAGCGCCCGCACGGTGATGTCGAAAATGATTACTGATGTGGAGCCTGGCGATCGCCCCTGGGTTAAAGACCTGGCGTGGCCACACCTGTCAAAAAAACAAAAGGCAATTTTTAAAGTGGCGATCGCTGCTCCGTGGGCCTATGCCGGTCTCAATCGCCTGCGTCAAAAGCTAAAAGGAAACCAATATCGTCCCCGCCAGGTGGTGCCCCCCGCCTCCTAACCCTCGGTCAATCCTGGACTAATGCAAATACGCCCTTAATATCCCCAAATTCACGAAAAGGGATTTGTTAGTCTATGCCTAGATAAATCGCCCCGTGGGGTAAAACCCATAGACTTAAACGGTTTCGAGACCCTCCGTTGCCAACCAGCGCAACGATCTAGTCGCCCTGACTGATCCAACCCACGATCCAGCCCAGGGCTCTGAAACACCAGTCAAAAGCTGACCTTTCAGGGAAACGACATACCCCGCTTACTGTTCCTCGATATCTAAGGGCGGTTATCAATTGCTGTCATCGTTACAGCCCATGTGCTGCGCGGAAAATCTGCAGAAAGGTTTACGCCCTCTAACTTAATTGTCAGAAAAGGGGCGGTATCGCGTATGGTGCAAGGGCTCCGACAACGATTGGTGATATGCCCTAGCTTTGCGATCTATCTTTCGCTTGCAGCTTAACTACTTTGCTGACCTGCGATCGCACTGGGGCAAAACATCTAACGAAAGATTCTTGATTACGGCAGACACCTGCCGTTAACTGGAGTCGAACTAGTGCAGGGGTTTGAGGTGCGCCCCGACGGAAGCCAATGGTGGTTAAGTGCCGCCATGGTTGATCTTGGAGAAGCCGCGCCGAGCCTACTCGCATAGAAAAATGCGGTTTTTCAAAACATCATGATTGAAATTAGCTCATCTATCACAGTGCCAGGGGTGGCATCAGGGGCTGCGTCGCCCTTGTTGCTAGCCCAGGCGGTTCCAGACTTTTTAGACAACGCCATTGGTGGTGAAGCGGCAGCTTTAGTCTTCAATATCGTCAAAGCCGTCGCCGTTCTGATCATCGGCTGGATTGTAGCCACCTTCGTAGCCCTAGCCGTTAACGGACTGCTTAAGAAAGTCAGCATTGACAACCGTTTAGCCAGTTGGGTTGCCGGTAAGCCTGGGGACGCCCCCGATTTACCCATTGAAAAGTGGATTAGCAGCGCTGCCTTCTGGGGCATTATGCTGTTCACCATTTTGGTGTTCCTCGACACCCTAGGGCTGCAAAGCGCGTCCGCTCCCCTACAGAATTTCCTAGGGGAAATCACCACCTTTGCCCCTCGCCTACTAAGTGCGGTTGTTCTAGCGGCGGTGGCCTGGGTCTTGGCTACCCTGTCGCGGCTGCTGGTGACCAAAGGGCTAAAGCGCTTTGCCTTCGATGACATGCTGGCTGAACAGTTTCAGGACCTCGAAGGGGGATCGCCAGTGGTTCTTAACGAAACCATTGGAAACTTCCTGTACTGGTTTATCCTGCTGCTGTTCCTGCCGTTTATCCTAGACACCCTGAACCTACAGGGTCCCCTGGAGCCTATCCAGAATCTAGTGGATCAGGTGCTGTCCACCTTGCCTCAGATTTTCAAGGCGGGCGTCATTGGTGTTATCGGCTGGTTTGTCGCCCGTTTGGTACGCTCCATCGCGTCCAACTTTTTGGCTGCGTCGGGTATTGATCGCCTGGGTAGCCGCATTGGGCTCAGTCAGGAGTCGGGCACCCAAAGCATCTCCTGGCTAGCGGGCACTTTGGCTTACGCCATTGTGCTAGTGGTCACCGCAATTTCAGTGCTCAAAGAACTGCGCATTGAAGCGATTTCCACGCCAGCGATCGCCATGCTGGAAGACGTACTGGGCGCCCTGCCTTACGTGCTGAAATCGGCAGCGGTGCTGATTGCCGCCTACATTGTGGGTCGCTTTATTGCGGGCTTGGTCACCAATATCCTGACCGGCATGGGCTTCAACAACATTTTGCGCGTGTTGGGCTTCCCCAGCGACACCACCACCTACGGATCTCGCACCCCGTCGGAAATCGCTGGCATTGTAGTGCTAGTGGGTATTTTGCTCTTTGCGGCTGTTCCTGCCGTCGATGGATTGCAGGTGCCCGTGTTAACCACCTTGGTGGCTGAGCTACCGGAAATTTTCTTCCAGGTGATGACCGGCGTCATTATCTTCGCGGTAGGGCTTTACCTGGCTAATTTAACGTTCCGCATTATTGCCACCGCTGGCAGCCGTCAGTCGATGATTTTGGCCCAGGCGGCTCGCATTGCCATTATTGCGTTCGTCGCAGCGATGGCCCTGCAACAGATCGGCATTGCCACCGATATTGTCAACTTAGCCTTTGGCTTGCTGTTGGGCGCGATCGCCGTTGCCATTGCGATCGCCTTCGGACTCGGTGGTCGTGACGTGGCCGCTGAAGAGATTCGCAGCCTGCTTCAGGACTTCAAAGACAAGGAGTAATGGCATTGCAGTGGCTGTCGCTGGCGACGCAACAAAACGTGTCTTCGGGTGTCGTTTTTGGTCGCGTCATTAAGTAATGTCACTGATTTATATCGTTACGTGCCTAATTGGCGGGTGTCCTTAAGTAAGGATGCTGATATCCCAAGAATTTTGGGAAATAGGCTAGAACAAAGGAGTGGGCTGCCAATGCCTGCTCCTTTTATTTATGTTTTTCGTTTGGCGCTGTTTCGTTTGGCGCTGTTTCGTTTGGCGCTGTTTCGTTTGGCGCTGTTTCGTTTGGCACTGTTTCGTTTGGCACTGAATGGAAGTTGCCGAGCGTTATTCTCGAAGAGCGTTGCTAAAAACTGCGGAAAACTGTCGCCGAAAACTCCTGTCTCCTCCAGAGGGAGGCTTTCTTGTGTTCCGCCTTCCCTTTGATTTTTCCCCAGGCTTAGCCTTTGAGCCTCGGTGGTTCTTACCTTCGGAGTAAGCCAACCACTGACGAAGAAAGGACTCAGAAAACCCGTGGTGCCTATGCCATTTCCACTCTCCACATTTTCACTGCCGAAGAAATTCTCCTTGAGACGATCCCCTAAGGGGCGATCGCCGGACACGCTGGACAAGAATGATGTGCGCAACAATCCCCAGTTTGCCAAGCTGCAAGGGGATGGCGTTTATCCCTGTCCCGTTTGTCGCCACGGCACCGTCGTCACCATGCCCTTGATGGATTCGTTTTCCTGCGACTTTTGCCGCCATATTTTTAGCGCCAACCTAGAAGAACAGGTTTTGCGGGTGGAAGACAGTGCTCAGCCGCTGCGGTGGCAATGGCGTGGGAAAACTTGGCGTCCAGTGCGCCACACGAAGGAAGCCGCTACCCCCACCTTTTGGACCGCCGCTGCCGGAATTGCCGTGGCGCCACCGGTCCTTATCGGCGCATCGCAGTATTTATTCCCCCCCCTCCCTGGCACCAAGCCCGCCATACCGGTGTCTCCAGAGCTATGGCTGGGGCTAAGCATTGTTATTCACGGGGCGATCGCTAGCTGGATTTTATTGGAGCACCATCAATTGCCCGTCTACGTGTCCTTAAAAATTAAAGGACGAGACTGGACTGACAAGATTTTGGGGTGGCGATCGTAGGTAAAATTTCAATTCGAATTACTTAACCCAGCCCCCCCAAAAAACTTTAAGCACAATAAAACGCTTAAGCAAAATGCCCCATTCTCACGCTTCAAAAGCATTTGAGAGTGGGGCATTTTCAAACTTTCATTTAAGTCTTTATACTCATAGCAATTCGAAGCAATTCGAACTAAAAATGCGACAACTAGTGAGCACTAACGGTCGGCGAAGTGCAGGCATGGGCATTGATTAGGGCACCTGCAACGCAAACACGAGAACGACGCCCCCAGACTCCGCCAGCTCTTCGCGCCTCATACCAACTCTCCAAATCAAAAAGACGTTGAGTGCTTGTCAATACTCGACTTTTAAGGTGATTAATGTCGCTTGAATTTGGCGCATTGATATTATTTCCAGGTCAAATGACCACAACCTGAGTCCATTTCCACCAAAACCCTACCAACGAAGAAAGAGCACATCCAAGGATTGAAAACTTTGATTAATATTTTTCAGCAAACAAAACAACAAGCAAAGATACTTGTATTCTATACTAATCAATCAACACTAGAGACACATTGAAAGCCGCCTGTAAAGGGCTTGTTTTCTAAAGGCATTTGTCTAAAAAAACTTGATGCCATCCGTCAAAGGCGTTAAAGAAGAACCTACAGAATAATATCTGTTTTTTGTCAGAAACTCTTTAGCAAAAATGCCTAGTCAACAATACCCAAAAAGCCTAGAAATAGACGCTGAAGTTGAGTGAGCTTTAAACTCCCTACCTTATTTGGGCTTGATTTCTTGACTTAATTGCCAGCATTTCTATCATCAGTTATGCCATCTGCACCGTAGCAACCGTCTTTTCAAAGTCTCGCTGCGCTTTATCAATGAAACCTTATCTAAATTTGTTTTTCAGTTATGGCGCCCGCTTCCCACGCTTTTCCCCAATCAGCAACAAATCATCCATCCCCTCCTCGGTCTTTGGGGGCATGGCAGTCGGGGTTTGGCAGGGATAATGGTGACTTTGGGCGGCTTGGCAGCAATGGCGGTAGAGATGCTGACTGGGCTATTTCTCTGACGGAAGGGCAGAATCAAATATTGGAGAAGATTGTTGAGGGAGAGCCATTAAGCATCATATTGGACGCCCTAGCAATAATGATCGAAGCCCACTCGGATAAGGCGCTTTACTGTTCATTTTTGTTATTTGACGCAGCGGAAAACTGCCTTCGCCACGGTGCAGCCCCTAGTTTGCCTAAGGCTTATTGTGAACAATTGGACGGCGTGGTTATCGGTCCCAATGTGGGCTCCTGTGGCACCGCTGCCTATCTGACGGCGTCGGTGACGGTGGAAGATATTTCGGTGGATCCCCTGTGGGATGACTTTAGCGAAATGGCGTTGACGTTTGGACTGCGATCTTGCTGGTCAACGCCGGTGCTCGGAAAGGATGGCAAACTTTTGGCCACCATGGGAATCTATCACCCTTTCCCCCATTGCCCCGACCCCTAGCGATCGCCGCCTGGTGAACAAAGCCACTTATCTCACCCGCATTGCCATCGAGCGGCAAACGTCCGAAACCAAACTCAAGCAGATCAACGAATCGCTGGAGCAGAAGGTGGAGCGACGCACGCGGGATTTAGAAGCGGTGGTGGAAAATTTACAGGAGCAAATTCGGGAACGAGAGACGGCGGAAAATAAACTACGGGTTCAGACCCAGGTTTTAGAGCAGACGCTGAAGGATTTGCAGCATACGCAAATGCAAATGGTGCAAAGTGAAAAAATGTCGTCCCTGGGTCAGCTCGTGGCGGGGATTGCCCACGAAATCAATAACCCGATTAATTTCATCCACGGCAACCTGAGCCACATAGAGGACTATTCCACCAGTCTTTTCAGCATTATTGAAGGCTACAGAAAAAAGTATTCCGATTCATCGGTGATTGACGGTTTGGTGGGGGAAGGTGAACTGGCGTTTTTGGAAGAAGACTCCCGGGACCTTGTGCGGTCTATGAGAATTGGGACAAAGCGAATTAAGGGAATTGTGCGGTCTTTACGTAACTTTGCTCGCCTTGATGAAGCGGAGTATAAAACCGTCGATGTGCATGACGGCATCGATAGCGCCCTAGTTATTTTGGGCAGCCGCTTAAAGGGAACTGGGCTGCGGCGGATGATCAAGGTGGAGAAAAAATACCAAGCGCTCCCCCATGTGGATTGTTTCCCAGGGCAGCTTAATCAGGTGTTTATGAACGTTTTGTCCAACGCCATTGATGCCATTGAAGATCGGGCAAAGTTGATGGGGGGCTTTGAAGAGAAAGGCATTTTTCATATTGCGATCGCCACTCGCCAAGTGGAAGGAGATTTGGAAGGGCAGGAAGAACACAGTCATGTTGAAATTGCCATCAGCGATCGCGGTCAAGGCATCAAGCCCGAATCCCAGCCCCATATTTTCAACCCGTTTTTTACCACCAAGGCTGTGGGGCAGGGCACGGGTTTAGGCATGTCCATTAGCTATCAAATCATTACCCAGCAACATAACGGCTCCTTAACCTGCGAGTCCCAGTGGGGGAAAGGCACCACCTTCCGCATTCGCATCCCCATTCATCAAAGTCTCTAAAGGGTTTATTCGCCGCGGGGACAACGGTAGAACTTGCTGGGGCGATATACAATGGAGCCAGATTTTTCAAACTCTTTACAAAAGCTTAGTTGGGGGACATCCTAGTCCGTCCCAAGTGGGCAAACGGAGAATTGCGTCTCGATGGGAAAAATTGTCGGCATTGACCTTGGCACCACGAACTCTGTTGTCGCCGTAATGGAAGGCGGCAAACCGATGGTGATTGCTAATGCAGAGGGAATGCGGACCACGCCGTCGGTGGTGGGCTTTAGCAAGGACGGGGAGCGGGTGGTAGGTCAGCTGGCGCGACGGCAGGGAGTGCTCAACCCCCAAAATACCTACTACTCCTTAAAGCGATTTATCGGGCGCAAATATAACGAGCTGGAGCCGGAAACGAAGCAGGTGCCCTACACCATCCGCCGGGGGGAAACGGGAAACGTGCGGGTGGATTGCCCGAAGCAGGGGAAGGATTTTGCGCCGGAAGAGCTGTCGGCGATGGTGATTCGTAAGCTGGCGGATGATGCGGAGCGCTATTTGGGGCAGCCCATTACCGGCGCGGTGATTACGGTGCCGGCGTATTTCAACGACTCCCAGCGCCAGGCCACGCGGGATGCGGGGCGAATTGCGGGCATTGAGGTGAAGCGGATTTTAAATGAGCCCACGGCGGCGGCGTTGGCTTATGGGTTAGATAATGATCGCAGCCAAACGGTGCTGGTGTTTGACCTAGGGGGCGGCACTTTCGATGTGTCCATCCTGGAGGTGGGCGATGGGGTGTTTGAGGTGCGCTCCACCAGTGGGGATAGCCAGCTGGGGGGGAATGATTTTGATAAGCAGATTGTGGATTGGTTGGCGAATCAGTTTCAGGAGCGGGAGGGGATTGATCTGCGGCGCGATCGCCAATCTCTCCAGCGCTTGATGGAGGCATCGGAAAAAGCCAAAATCGAGCTGTCCGGCGTGGGGGTGACCGATATTAATCTGCCCTTTATTACCGCCACTGAAGACGGTCCCAAGCATATTGAAACTCGCCTTACTCGCGCCCAGTATGAAGGGCTGTGCGTGGATTTGCTGAATCGGCTGCGGGGACCGTTGAAGCAGGCATTTATTGATGCAAACCTACGCCCATCCCAAATTGACGAAGTGGTGCTGGTGGGGGGCTCCACGCGGATGCCCATGGTGCAGGATATGGTGCGGACGTTGGTGGGGTTGGACCCGAACCAAAATGTAAACCCCGATGAGGTGGTGGCTGTCGGCGCGGCAGTGCAAGCGGGCATTTTGGCGGGGGATGTAAAAGACGTGCTGCTGCTGGATGTGACGCCGTTGTCCATGGGTTTGGAGACCATTGGCGGGGTGATGAAAAAGCTGATTCCCCGTAATACGACCATTCCCGTGCGCCGGTCAGATATTTTTTCCACGAGCGAAAATAATCAAACCCTGGTGGAAATCCACGTGCTCCAGGGGGAGCGGGAAATGGGGGTGGATAACAAGTCTTTAGGGCGGTTTAAGCTGACGGGGATTCCTCCGGCGCCTCGCGGAGTGCCCCAGGTGCAGGTGGCGTTTGATATTGACGCCAATGGCATTTTGCAGGTAACCGCCATGGATAAGACCACTGGGCGGGAGCAGAGCATTATTATTCAGGACGCGTCCACGTTGAGCGAGGAGGAGGTGGAAGAGGCAATTCAGGCGGCTCAGGTGTATGCGGACGAGGACCGGGCTAAGCGCGATCGCGTAGAAAAGCGTAATCGGGCGGAGGCGTTGATTGTGCAGGCGGAGCGCCAGTTACGGGAGGCGACCCTAGATTTTGGGATGCAGTTTGTGGAGTTTCACCGGCGGGGCATTGATGCGGCCAGTCGAAATTTACGGGAAAGCATTTCTCGCAATGACGATATGGCCATTGACCGGGCCCAGGCGGAATTGCAGGATGCCTTGTACGAGCTGAGTCGGGAGGTGCGTGATCGCTACGCGGAGGAAGATGATGACGATTTCTTTGGGTCCATTAAGCGCACGTTCCAGGAAGGGCGTGAGTCGGTGACCGCTGGATTGAGCGGCTGGGGACTAGACGATGATTTTAACGATTACGGAGCCGGCGCTTATGGCAGTAGCTATGGCACCGGGGGCTATGGTCGAGAAACAACTGCGCCCCAAAGAGATAACGCCTACGGAAATAGTGCCTATGGCAGTAATGCCTATGGCAACGGCTCCCCCCAAGAGAACAGTTACGGCGGAGAGAGCTACAGCAGAGACAGCTACGGTCAAAATTACAGCCAGAACTCCGCCCAAAATTACAGTCAGAGCAGTGCTCCGAGCTATGGTCAAAGCGCCAACAATAGGGGCGATCGCTACAGCAGCCCTAGCGTAGGCTCCAATGGCGGCGCTAATTACAGCGGCGCGTCAGCTCCTGGCACCAGCTACGGCAATGACTACGGTGCGGCGGATAGTCGACGGCGCGATCGCGGTAATGGTCTAGCGGATCCCGGTCCTGGGGCGAATAACTACGATGGCTTCGGCGACGCCTACAAACAGCCTCGTCCATCGCGAAGTCGCCCGCCCCAGTCAGGGTCTCAGCCAGCGCCTCAGACCCCGCCTACCGCAGCGGCTCCCCAGTATGACAATCGATATGGCGATCCTTACGGCAGCCCGCCATCAAACTCTCGGCGATCGCCTGCTCCGCGACGGGAAGAAACGGGTCCAGGGCAAAGTCCCCAGTACGGGGCGCCAGAGAGACGGCAGCCCAGCTCACCTCCGGCGAATCAACCCATACGTCAGCCTTCAAGCCAAAGGCGTCCTGGCAGCCAAACAAGCCCAGCGCCCCAAAGCCGCCCCGTCAGCCAGCCTTTTGACGATGACGATCCCTGGGCAACGCCAGCGGAAACCCGTCAGCCCCCTCCATCGTCTCAACCTCGCAATGGGGGCGATCGCCGTTCAGAGGCAGGGGTGAATTTAGATAACTTTGAAACGGGTCGCCGCGACGAGTTTTCTGGCGGTTCTCCCCCCCGGGATCCTCTAACGGGCAATGGGCAGCCGGACGATTACGATCCCTATAGCGGGAGTCCTCGCCGGTCTAGCTATCCTGGCGATCGCCCTGCCCCTGCCGCTCCCCAGCCAGCGTCCCGCTCCCCCTACGACAGCAAAGGCTATGGCGGTGGCGATAGCTACGACGACGGGGACGATGAGTGGGATGACGATGAGTGGTTTTAGGGCGCGTGTCCTAGGGCATGTGGTTTAAGGCGTCAAAGGTGGAATGGAAAATTTTCGCAATTATTATCAAATCCTTGGACTGTCTTCAACGGCGACCAACGATGAAATTAAACAGGCGTTTCGGCGCTTAGCTCGCACTTGCCATCCCGACCTAAATCCAGGGGACAAGGTGGCGGAGGAGAAGTTTAAGGCGATCGGTGAAGCCTATGAGGTGCTCTCCGACGCCAGTCGCCGAGCCCAATATGACGAATTTAGTCGTTACTGGAACCAAAAGGGGTTTCAAGGAAAAGGCGGCCGGAAAAAACCTCGCGCCAAAGTAGCCAAGCCTGCCCGCACAGCCACTCGGGCTCGGGTGGCTACGGAAGCGCCCCCGGCAGACACCATGGATTTTGGGGAGTTTGCCGACTTTAATAGCTTTGTGGACCGTCTGCTGGAGCGTCGCCCCCCAGCCCGTACGGGTCCTCCCAAGCCAGGCAGCAAAGATTACTATCGCCCTGGCAATACCCGCACGTCCTACACCGTAGGGGCTCGCAAGGGGCGGGATGCGGAGGCACGGCTAACGATTCCCTTAACCACGGCCTACACCGGCGGGCGGGAGCGAATTCGCCTGGAAGATGGGCGATCACTGGAAGTGAGCATGCCCGCAGGGTTGGTGACGGGGCAGCGGGTGCGGCTAAAAAATCAAGGCATTGACGGTGGTGACTTATATTTAAAAATCACCGTTGCTCCCCACGAATTTTTCAAGCTGGACGGGATGGATTTATTTTGCCAGGTGCCGGTTACGGTGCCAGAGGCAGTGCTGGGGGGGGCGATCGAGGTGCCGACCCTAGATGGTTGGGTGAAGATGACGTTGCCGCCGGGGGTACGCCAGGGGCAGCGATTGCGGTTATCCAATAAGGGGTACCCCGTTGATGGCGATCGCCGTGGGGACCAAATTGTAGAAATTCAAATTCAAATCCCTAGCCAACCCGGTGACAACGAAAAAGAGCTTTACCGCCAGCTGAAGGATATCGATACGTCTAACCCTCGCGGGCAACTGCCGGTGTAAAGGGTTCCACTCATTTTTTGTTAACAGAAGCCCCCGCTGGAGGGGCAGAAGTTTAGAGAACTTTGCGCTAGAACTTGTTCTGGTGGCAGATTTCGCCTGAGCTATTTCTCGGTCGAAGGGTTTCAGGTAAAGTTCTAGGGCATGTCATTAACTCAGATCCAGGAGTTTTGTGCAGCGGGGAGCACACGCCCTTTTAAAACAAAAAACTTTAGGGGCTGAAACCCTTACAGCTACTAACTTTGAGATTTAATTGACCATAGCCCCTAAATTATGAAAACCACCGAAGATACAGCTTTTTTAAATTTAGACGAAGCGTTTGAAAGTCCGCTCGACCATTTATCAGACACTGACGGTCCCCCTCCTAACGTGGAGGAAATGCTGACGGCGCTGGATTCTGGCGATTCAGAACAGCGTATCTTAGCTGCCCGTGGCTTTTGTGAAATTGCCGACCAGCGGGCGATCGCCCCGTTAATTCGCCTATTGGACGATCCCTGCCCCCTGGTGCGGGTGAGCGCTGCCTACGGACTGGGTCGTAATACGTCTTCTGAGGCGATCGCGGCGCTAGTTCGACGTTACGACAAAGAATGGAACGGCTATGCTCGCAAGGGAATCGTCTGGGCATTAGGTACCTGTCAAAATCCAGAAACCGTCGATCCTCTGTTGAAAGCCCTGAAAACGGATATTGCAGCGGTGCGCCTTTGGGCCGCCAGCTCCTTAGGACAAATGGGGGAGGCGGACTATGAAAGTGCGGTTAAAGCAGTACCCCCATTGATTATTGCCCTGCGCCAAGATCCTGTGCCTGCCGTACGTGGCAACTGCGCCTGGTCCTTGGGGCAGCTCTGTCGCGATTTGCCGTCTAATGCGATTTATGCCGGAGCGGTGGACGCCCTGATTGAGGCACTGGTAGAAGATGAGGAGCTGGGAATTAAGGACGACGCCCGATCCGCATTGCTGAAGCTGGGGGATCCTCGGGCACTGCAAATTATCGAGGAGCTAGAGCAGGAAGGGTGGCTCTAGGGGCGAAGGTAACCAAGCGTTAAGTTAATAGAACTATTGTAATCACCATAGGCAAAACCAGCGCCTGGCAAATTCCCACAGTCTAAAATCAATGCATCCCAATTTCTGAGAGGAACTGCACTGTGGTTGAGCCCCTACTTGTTGGTATTGTTCTAGGACTAATTCCGGTTACTTTGGCTGGACTATTCTTCGCCGCCTACATGCAATATCGTCGCGGCAGCCAATTCGATTTATAAGCTTTTCCTTTCCACTTCTGTGGCGTGTGCTTGAAGGCGCATCCCCAATATCGCAACAGCCCCTACACAGTAAAGGTGCCATCCCCAGCGCGGAGAATCAGCTTGGGATGTTTGTTCCCTCTAAGTGCGGGGGCTTTGCCGTGGAAGCCTTCAAAGCGTTCAGGGCCTTATTAGCAGTCTTTAGACCTCCTGCATAAGTCGGCAATTTCTGGAAGCCCTCATCCCCCAGTCCCTTCTCCCTGGAAAGAAGGGGAGCAAAACAAGGTGAGCCGGATTGAAACACAACTTTTCTAACGTCTCTCTCTTGGGGGGGGAGGGATTTAGGGTGAGGGCGAGGATTGGCGCAAGGGGGCTTTTCAGTGGTTTTGGCGATCGCCGATGAAAATATCGGTAGGAAATTATCAGTTTTACGGGACGCAGCTCCACCGAACTCCCACGAAGAAGATGCCGTTGCTGTTGCTGCACGGTTTTATGGGGTGTTGTGAGGATTGGGGGGCGATGGTGGAAGGATGGAAAGGTTTACCCGGCGCCCACCTCCCCGCAGTTTATGCCTTAGATTTGCCAGCCCACGGTGATACTCGCTTATTTGAGGACTGTCCCGCTGACTATGGAATGGCGGCAACGGCTCAAGGGGTTAAACAGTGGACGCAAAAGGTGCAGCCGGGACCTTGGGCGATCGCGGGTTACTCCATGGGAGGACGGCTAGCCCTGTATATCGCTGCCAATTTTGCCGAGTATTTTCCCGTCACCGTCGCGATCGCCGCTTCCCCAGGCTTGGCATCAAAGAAGGATCGCCAAGCTCGCCAGACCTTAGATTCTCAGCGGGCGCACACCCTAGAACAGTGTGCAGAAGACGGCACCTTTGGGGATTTTTTAGCACGTTGGTACCAAATGCCTTTGTTTTCAAACTTGGCAAAGCATCCCAGCTTCGGCACGATGCTTCGTCGCCGCCGTCGCAATAATCCAAACTTGCTTGCCAGTTCCCTGCGCCATCTAGGGCTTGGGCAACAGCCGTTTCTTTTGCCAGGGTTAGCGAATTATTCAGGCACTCTCCACTTAGCTGTGGGCGATCGCGACTCAAAATTTATGGCAATTAACCAGGCGATCGCCCACCATTGTCCCGGAGCCCAGCTGACCGTTATTCCCAACAGTGGTCACACCGTTCCTCTGGAAAACCCTATTGCCTTAGCCAGACTTCTCACCAAAGCGCTAATTTAAGACTCGCAGCTGCCTGAGGCGATCGCCCAGAGCCTGACCAAATTGTTTTTTATAGTCCTTGGGATTCGGGCAGCGCATTAGCTGATAGGACGGCAAATCAAAAGGGTACGCTCCTTGAGCGTCCGCCGGACTGCTATCTAGCACCAAGATTTGATCCGCCGATTTTACCGCCAGCCCATAGCCCAACTCCAGCGCCACCTGGGGCGACGGCACCAGCAGCCCCGGATCGGCGCCCACGCTGGTCAGCGCCGTTGTATCCGCCACAAACACCAAACATTGGCGAATTTGCCGCGCCAGGGTCTGCGTTAATCGGTGCACATTATCCGTCAACCTTGGCGATTCCATCACCGTCACCGGAACCTGCAACTTCTTTTCAATGGTGCTTAAATAATCTTCGGCGATCGCCCCCCAATCAGCACCATTCACCGTTGCGCTCACCAAAATCACCGGCTCTAAATAGGCAGCAATATCGCGCTTCGTAAAATAAATTTCTTGACTAATCAGATCAATATTGGCGATGCCGTAGCCGCCGCTGCCTTCGATATAAAACTCAACCAGCTCCCCTTCCAAATACCGGCGAAACCACGGTGACGCTTTCACCTCAGCGGCATCGTCCAAGAAATCGGCCCGCAGCCCCGACTTCAGCAAACTTTTCTTACTTAGGCGCAAATCATGAGGTCGCTGGTCTATTTCTGCAATGGGCTCGTAGCCGTCTAGATACCAAGCTTTCAGCGCAATAATAGCCATAGAAATCTGCCCCAAAAATCTGCCTAGCCCATGTTACTCCAGCCCTAAAAATCCAGCCTTAAAATCCGGCGTTCCACTCCCTAGGGACAGCCATCATTTAAATTTCAAAGTCAGTAACCGTGAGGGTTCCAGCCCCTATTATTTTTTGTCTTGAAAGGACGTAAATTCCTGCTGCATCGAGCTTCTGACCCTTAATTGACGACAGGCTCTGGCTGCCACAAAAAGCCTTAAACAGCGCAAAGGGGATGGACGGCCATCCCCATAGGGTTTAAGTCTTCAGTTATCGATAAAATCGGCGACAGATCTAACAAACTTTAGAGGAATTTCCTGTTGTTGACGTAAATACTTTGAGTGGACGACTTTAAGACAGAAACCAACCCTAAATATGCTGACGTTGTGATTGCCTACTACCCAAAAAACAATGGCAAAAAATCACTGTTAGCCCTATTTACAGTTTTCGCTTAACTCGCTAAGCGCCCTAAAACTCCTTTGCAACAGTCACGGAAATATCTAGTTTTGCACTAGAACTTGTCCATAACAGACGAGATAAACACGCAGTAAAACTGCTACAGATAGAGGGTTCCTCCTTTTAGTTGAACTAACTAAAATTGGCTTTTCGTGCCTGGAAGCTTCTTATTGCTTCTGGATTCAATCTATCACTTACCCTTTTCATAACCTAGGGCGATATACCAAAGTTTACGCAAGTTGAGGTGCTGCATTGGTTAATTGAATATTGATGATTGACAGGCAATTCAACGTTGACAAAATATCGATCCCCACCGCAGAAACCGTCTAACTGGTGCCCCCAAATATCCTAACTAGAGGTTCCCGCCGCCCTCAGCTCTTCCTCCAACAATTCTCGATAAATCACCGGTAGCTTCGGGGTCATCACATTAGACTCAATACCGTAACCTAAGCTGGTCCAAGTTCCCGATAGGTGCTTGAGCACCACACCTAGCTTGTCCTGTTTCAGCAGGGCAGCGATATCAAGTCCCCACGCCTGGCGATCGCTCAGCCATTGATATACCACTTCGTCTTGATAGCGCGGCTCAAAGCTGTAGCTAGACCACCACAGCCAGTTGCTTGCCTGGGGATGATACCGCTTGGCTTTGTCCGCCCAGGTGACGTCTAAAAACTGATAGCGGCCGGCGGCGGTGGAGCAGTTGCCTCGGTTAGGACCGGCGGTGATGGTGACGCAACGGCGGGGGTGATCGCTGTAGTCGGAAATATAGCTGCCCCCGTAAATCACGTCGTAGGGACGTTCATAGTTAGATTCGCTGGCGGAGATGGTGCGCATTAGGGCTCGCAGATGGGGGTCGCCGCCTTCCATTGCCAAGGGGGGCGATTTAAACCCATTGGAGAGCTCCGTTGGGGCACCGAAGAGTTGGGGTAGGGTACCACGATTTTGCAGCCAGTACATCATGGCTAACCCCGAAGCGCACACCGCCATACCCCAAAAGAAGGAGGCGATCGCTGAAGGCTGCTGTCTTGTTTGGCGCTTCTCTAGGGAAGGCTCCGGTTGCTGGGATCGTCGAGGTGAAGCCATGGAAAATAAATGCGACGTTACCAGACACAAAGTTGCTCAAGACCAGTACACTGCCAACAAACAGTTCGATGGGGCAGACGCTTGGCAGCCCACCGTCGAGCGCACGTCACTGAACGTGCGCTCGACGAATAACAAACTGACGATAAATCTAGCCTAGGGGGCTAGGGGGGATGCAGGCACTGATCTTAAAAACTCAGTAACACGCTGATCGTAGGTCTTTTCATCTTCCAGCATAGGAAAATGCCCGGTTTTTTCAATCAGTTGATACCGCACCTTGTCTGTATTTAAGTCAGCAGCCATCGCTCCCAATTTTGGCGGAATAATCTGGTCAAACTCTCCAGAAATTAGCAGCGTGGGCATAGTTAACGACTCGAAAGCCCCCGGCATTGTTTCCACCGCCTGCAAGCTAACCGCCGAAAAAATTGTGCCTAGCGCCGCATCAAAATCTGCCTGCAGAAAGTCTTCCAAAAATAGTTTTTGGTCCGCCAGGGGAATCGAACGATGCAGAAATCGCGACATAAAAAGCTGAGGCACCAAGGGCAGCTTTCCTAACCAAGAGGGGCGAAATAACACAACGTAGCGCCCGAAAATATAAAACGTTTCAAACGCCAGCTTGTTGTATTCAAAAATCCCACTGCAGGTCAAAATGAGCGCATCTAGACAATCTCCCCACCGTTGAGCAAATAAAACGGCGATCGAGGCTCCCATGGAGTGGGCGTTTATGGTGATTTGCTGCAGCTTTAGATGCTCTAAAAGCTGATGTAAATCGTCGGCAAAGGCTTCCAATAAATAGGGGTCTTCGTCAATGGTCGACGGTGAAGCCTTATCTGCTGATTCTTCACCCGTTGTTTTTTTAACTGAACGCCCAAAGCCCCGTAGATCGTAAATTAGGCAGTCGTAGAAATTGCACCATTTTTTTGCCGTGGAGCGCCAGTAGGATCCCGATCCACCCCAGCCGTGAACGAATACCATCACCGGCTTTTTCGGTTTATTTTGCTTCACCTCGCCTGAGGCATTTGGGCGATCGCCAGCGGTCACCCACTCGTAATAATGTTCAAATCCACGAATTTCTACAGACCCGCTAGTAATTTCCACTGCGGGATTTTCCAAAGGCGCTGAAACTTGCTCCATCTAGGCAGACTCCGGCTTGGGCAACGATGACGGGTGTAACAATAAATCCGCCGTTGATCGTTTTTCCACCATGTCGCCAGTAATAGTGCAGCGGGTTACGTCCTTCCGCGATGGCACCTCGTACATCACATCCAGCATCAGCTCTTCCACAATGCTCCGCAAAGCTCGCGCCCCCGTCTTCCGCCGATGGGCTTCCTGGGCGATCGCCCTCACCGCATCGGTGGTGAACGTCAGCTGCACATTGTCCATATTCATCAGCTTCTGATACTGCTTAACTAAAGCATTCTTCGGCTGGGTCAAAATCTGCATCAGCGCCGCCTCATCCAACGGCTCCACCACCGCCACCACCGGCACCCGACCAATAAACTCAGGAATCATCCCAAACTTAACCAGATCCTGGGGCTCCATATGCTGTAGCGTGTCGGCCATGCGCTTTTCTTTGCTTTGGCTGCCGTCCTCCTGCACAAAGCCCATAGACTTCTTGCCGGTGCGCTGCTCCACGGCCTTATCCAGCCCCACAAACGCACCACCACACACAAACAAAATATTGCTGGTATCGATTTGAATGCAATCTTGATAAGGGTGCTTTCGACCACCTTGGGGCGGCACGTTAGCCACGGTGCCCTCCAGCATTTTTAACAGGGCCTGCTGTACCCCTTCCCCGGACACATCTCGGGTAATAGAAGGGTTCTCACTTTTGCGGGCCACCTTATCAATTTCGTCAATGTAAATAATTCCTCGCTGGGCTTCATCCACGTCGAAATCCGCCACCTGGAGCAGCCGCAGCAAAATATTCTCCACGTCTTCGCCTACGTAGCCCGCTTCCGTCAGGGTCGTAGCGTCGGCCACCGCAAATGGCACATCCAGCACCTTAGCTAGGGTCTGAGCCAACAGAGTTTTACCGCAGCCAGTGGGGCCAATTAACAGCACATTGGACTTTTGCAGTTCCACCGCATCTTTCTCTGGGGTAGCTGCGCTGTTTTTACCACCACTGCTTTCCCCTTTCTGATCCTGTTCCTGAAGGCATGCCAGTCGCTTGTAGTGGTTATAAACGGCGACGGACAGGACTTTCTTGGCGTCATCTTGACCAATAACGTGGTCGTCTAAATGCTTTTTCAGTTCCCGGGGCTTTAGAACGCGGATAGGAGCTGGCTTTCCGCTTCGGCTTCGGCTGCGATCGCCCGCCTCCGGTCGAGAAACGGGGGAACTGTTCCCCGTAGCGTCGCCCCCAAAAAGCTCTTCGTCTAAGATTTCGTTACACAGGTCAACACATTCATCACAAATGTAAACCCCCGGTCCGGCTATTAACTTGCGGACTTGCTCTTGAGACTTGCCACAAAATGAACACTTTAAATGGGAGTCAAACTTAGACATAGTTGCCTCTTAACGTCTCGCGCAAATGGCTAGAGCCCCGCCAGCGCCGCCCCACAACACATGTCTTCAGTAAAGATCGCATCAGGGAAAACAAGCGCTTATTTAGAAATTGCTGTCTGCAAATTTGCTTGAGTCCATACGATGCCATTATGCCTCAATTACACCGAGACGCGGGGCGCTGCCTAAATATATTGTTTAGTTTGTAAAGTAGGTTTATTGATGCCACAAATCCTATTTTCAAGCGCCCTAAATCGGCACTAACCCACCCAGAAAAAAGGCGCAGCATTAAAGTGATGCCACGCCTTTGCGAGAGTAACTGGGTCAATATCGCTGTGCTATCAGCAAGCCCCCAGGGCTCTATTCCTCTTCGCCAGTTTCAGCGGTTTCCGCCGCCACTTCTACCGTTGCCTCCGAAGCGGCTTCCTCACTTTCTTCTTCGGCAGGAGCCAAGCTTCCAGCGGGCACCATTTCAAAGTCATTTTTCTCCACCAGGAAATCAATAACCAAGTTACGGAACATATCTTCGTAAATCACTGACTCAACGCGCGATCGCTTAGGGTTTTGTCCCTTCAGCTCCTGCATCAGTTCTTTAACTTTGACCCGCAGCTCTTTCTCATCAACCTTTAGCTCTTCCTTTTCGCCGATCGCCTGGATTACCAAATCAGACTTCACCTGGAAAATGGCATCGGGGCGCGATCGCTCCTTCATGTTGTCCACCATTTCCTTAGTCATAAACTGGTTAACGTCCAGCCCCTGCTGCTGAAGCTGCATGGCCGCCTGGTTAACCAAATAGGTGGATTCTTGATCAATCAACGTTTCCGGTAGCTCCATCTCGGTGGCTTCCACCAACGCTTTTACCAGCTCACGCTTTTTATTTTCCGCTGTCTTATTTTCCGCTTCCTCAGTGAACTGCTTATCCATGGCTTCCCGCAGAGCATCAATGGTGTCGTAGCTACTGATGGTTTGGATAAACTCGTCCGTCAATTCCGGCAGTTCCCGCTCCTTAATTTCATGGAGGGTAATCTTAAACTTCACATCTCGCCCGGCAAGGTCTTCCATGCCATAGTCTTCCGGGAAGGACACTTCGATTTCCTTGATATCGTCCGGCTCCATACCGACAATGCCAGAGATAAAGCCTGGAATAAACTGATCTTCTTCTAGATCAAGCTGGAAATCTTCCGCGGTCAATCCTGCGGTATCGATTTCGTCGTCCGCGCCCTCTTCTGCGCCTTCCTTGGGAACCAGCTCACCTTGGTAGTCCACGATCGCCACATCCCCTAGCTGGGCGGCCCGATCTTCCACGGGAATCAAAGTAGCCGCCTGCACTTGCTGCTCCTTCAAAAGCTTATCGAGGCGCTCTGGATCGGGCTTTTCTTCCTCCGCCTTAACGCTCAAACCGGTATATTCCGGTAGCTCCACATCGGGAAATACGTCTAGCTTCACCGTGAATGTAAACGCTTCACCGGGAACAAACTTAGAGAACATATCCGCTTCGGAGGTGTCCACCTGGGCTTGACCCGCAGGGCGAATATCTTCTTGCTTTAGGGCTTGCTTAAGCCCCAGTTCCACCACTTCATCCAAAGACGCTGCCTTTAGCGCCTCCGGACCGAGCTGCCGCAGTAGCACTTGCCGGGGCACCTTACCTTGACGGAAGCCGGGGATGCGGGCGGTTTTGGCATACTTTTTAACGGTATCTTCGTAAGCCTTACCGGACAATTCCGCTGGGACTTCAATGGTGAGGCTGACCTGGCTTGCGGGCAGCTTTTCCGTGGTGACTTTCATGATTTACAACTTCAAAGAACAGATGCAGGGCGTCCAACGGTGGGAGTCAACTGCGATAAACCATCGTAACCGAATCCCGTCGGAATTCAGCATGGCTTCTGCAAAGCTGCAAGAGTAAGATGGGAGCGCCTCCATGGTCATCTGTTTTTGCGGACATTTTTTGCTGGTTTGCTCGTCTGTCGATTCGCTAATTTTTCGCTGGTTTTCTGGCCATTTTTTTCTGGCTATTTTATTTATTTATCGTCGATTTGTAGTTGAGTGGGTGGGTCTACTATGTCTGAGTCGCGATCGCCGTCTGAGAAAAATCTCGAAAAAAAGCTCTACGAAGGAAAAGCCAAAATTCTCTACGCCACGGACAATCCGGAGATTTTGCTGACCCGATATAAAGATGATGCAACGGCATTTAATGCACAGAAAAAGGGGACCATTGCTGGGAAAGGGCAAATTAACTGTGCCATCTCTCGTCATCTATTTGAAATGCTGGAGTCGGCAGGGGTGCCCACCCATTTTGTGGACTGTCCGACGCCCATTGAAATGCGGGTAAAGCGACTGACGATTGTGCCCCTGGAAGTGATTGTGCGCAACGTGGCGGCGGGCAGTTTGTGTAAGCAGACGGGCATTGAGCTGGGGACGGTGATTGAACCGGCGATCGTGGAGTTTTGCTATAAGAATGACGATTTTGGGGATCCGCTGCTGAGCGAGGGACGGATTTATGCGCTGGAGCTGGCGACGCCGGACCAGGTGGAAGAGATTGAGCTGATGTCCCGGCGCATTAATGAGCTATTGACGGACTTTTTTAAGCAGTGCCGCATTACGTTGGTGGATTTTAAGCTGGAGTTTGGGGTGACCAGCGACGGCACCATTGTGTTGGGGGATGAGATTAGTCCGGATACCTGCCGCCTATGGGATGACACGGTGGAGGATCCGAAGGCGCGGGTACTGGATAAGGATCGATTTCGCCAGGATTTGGGCAATGTGGAGGGGGCTTATCAGCGGGTGTTGGAGAAGGTGGTGGCGATCGCCTAAAACCAGCACTTATCAAAACCAGCACTTATCAAAATAAAACGCTCTTAGCAAAAGCCTAAAAAATTGACGCTCAAGGGGGCACAACAGTTCGGCAGCGGGCTTTTCAATGGATAAGTTGTACCAAATGGATTAATCGCTTCAAATAAATTAAATATTTGGATGGAGAGAATTTGCCTATACTCCTTTATGACGCGCCTAAACTTTCCCGATTTTGGGAACTGCAAATAATGACCCAAACCAATTCTTCCACCAGCGGATTAACGATTACCCAACTGCTGGTGATTTCCCAAGTGCCTGAAAACACCACATTTCAAGTGCTTTGGACCCTGGCCAGATTCGCCGTCGGGGCGCTGATGATCCATAACGGCTTTGGCAAGCTCGATGATGTGCAGGGTTTTGCCGATAACGTGGTGGCGTTTATGGGGCTGCCTTACCCGGTGTTTCTGACCTACTGCGCGGCGTACGTTGAGATTATTTCGTCCGTGGGCATTATCCTGGGGCTGCAAATTCGCGCCAATGCGATCGCCCTTTTGGGAACCATGGCGGTGGCAATTTTCTTCCATTTGAAAGCCGACGGTTTTGCTGTGGCACCGTTGGAAACCGCAGCGCTGTACGCAACTTTCTATGCGTGCTTTTTGATCGGCGGCTCCGGCAAGTTTGCATTGGATGCGATCGTGGCGGAGAAGCTGGGGCTTGAGTAGTTTTCTAGGGCGTGTCGTCGATTAAGTGCCAGAAGCCTTACACAGTGGGGAGTACACGCCCTTTTAGAACAACAAGATCTAGGGACTGAAACCGTCACGTCAAAGGCTCTGGAGTTCAAATGACGACAGCCCCTAGCTCGCGAAAACAGCATTTGTTTGTACGAAACGCCAAACGCCACAGCAAAGACTCAAGAGCCTACACGAGTTTGCTGTGGCGCTATTTTTTTCAGGGTGTTTTGTTGGCAGAATGATTTTGCGTTCGGTATTTGCCGCTGAGTAAGTTTTGACAATGCTGTGGGGCAAGAAATCTAAGGATCGACTGATTTATCTACTCTGTGTAGGGGTGGCGATCGCCGCCTTATTTGCATCGCCCATGCTGATTGCCAAATCCCAACCGACCGTTACCCCAGCATCGCCATCCCAAGAAATCCGCGGGGTTTGGATAAGCAACGTGGGTAGCGGTGTTCTGTTTGCGCCTTGGGGAATTGACCGCGCCGTCAAGCAACTGAACCAACTTAATTTCAACACCCTCTACCCCGTAGCGTGGAATCGAGGATATACGTTTCACCCCAGCAAAATTGCCCAGCAGGCGGTGGGGCGATCGCAAAATCCCACCCTTAGCCTGACCCACCCCGGTGGAGATATTTTGAGCAAGATGGTGACGCTGGTCCATCGCAACGGAATGCGAGTGGTTCCCTGGTTTGAGTATGGGTTTCTTGCGCCGAAAAACTCTGAATTGGTTAAGCGCCACCCCACCTGGCTGACCTATGCGCAAGGTAGTCGCGAGGCAACTTTAAAGTCTCGATCTCAAAACCCACTGGATGCCCTTCGTAACCAGGTCACGCCCGAAAATCTGTGGCTAAACCCTTTTCATCCCGAGGTGCAGCAATTTCTTCTGGACCTGATTGTTGAAGTGGTGGAACGCTATCCGGTAGACGGCATTCAGCTTGACGATCACTTCGGACTGCCCGTGGAGTTGGGGTACGACTCTTTCACGGTGAATCTGTACCAGCAGGAGCATCAGGGGCAGAGTCCTCCCGATGATGCTCGTGAGCCTGAATGGATGCGATGGCGGGCGGATAAAATCACTCAGTTTATGGGGCGAATTGCCCAGGCGGTGAGAGCTGCCAACCCGAAGGCGATCGTTTCCCTGTCTCCCAATTCGCAAGATTTTGCCTATGGCTCCTATTTACAGGACTGGGCAACTTGGGTGGAGCGGGGTTGGGTAGATGAACTGGTGTTGCAGGTGTACCGCAAGGACCTTGGTCGATTTCAGGCGGAATTATCCCAGCCTGCAGTTCAAACAGCCCGCCGCCGCATTCCAGTGGGCGTTGGTATTTTGACCGGCACCTGGGGAAAGCCTGTGTCTATTGACCAGGTGCAAGATCAGGTTGAGGCAGTACGTGCCCAAGGATTTGATGGCGTATCTTTTTTCTATTGGGAAAGTCTGTGGGGCTATATCGCTCCTGAATCCCCTCGCGATCGCCGCCGAGTTTTCCAAGAACTGTTTACGCCTCCGCCTTCGTAAATGATGCCGATGCTGATAACACGTCAATCTCGAAAATTAGGTGAAATTGGCTGGGGTTTCTGGCTTCAGTGGATTCTGGCGACCCTAATCGGTTTTCTCGTCAGCTTGTATTGGATTGAGGTGGGAGGCACGCCGGATTTGAACGCGGTGGAGGGGGTGATCGGTGGAGGGGCCATCGCGATCGCTCAATGGTGGGTAATTCGGCAGACGTTTCCCAAGGCTTGGTGGTGGATATTGGTTAGCATTGTTGGCTGGGGTGTCTTGGGGCTTAGCCATATTGGGGCGGTGGGCTGGATAGCGCCAAGCACTTCGAGTATTCACCTGAGAATTCTTTACGGCGTTTTAAACGGAGCCAAAGTGGGCCTATTGATGGGAGTGGCACAGTGGTTGATGCTCCGTATCTCTGTTCCCAAGGCGGAACAGTGGATTCTGGCTAGTGTGGCAGGCTGGGCCGCTGGACTATCGCTGGGTTGGAGCATAGGGGAAGTGCTGCACCGGATTACCGGGATTTTCCTTGGGGGGGTGGTGGGCTTGACCTTGGCTTGGGTCGTGACTGCGGCGGTGACAGGAACAACTCTAGTCAAACTAGCGAGGGAGAGCATTCCAGAGGTTGGGTAATTGCTGATTACGGCAAGATTTTGCGGACAGCGATCGCCCGCCCCCCGACCTCAATAAACTCCCCTGCCCATCAAACCCACAACCTCGATAGACAAATTTTCCGTTGGATTGCCCCGGTTGCTGATGCACTTCCAGGCGATCACCCCCGTCTCCCACAGGCGGTGATATTCCTCAATCGTCAGTGGTGGAGCTTGAATAGTCATGAACTTACGATCACGGACTTACTTTGAAGGCTTATTTCTGACGCCTATTTCTCACGTCGATAAAAGGGACGATCGCACACCACTGCCTCAACGGTTTTCTTACGGATTTGTACTGATAATTTTTGCCCCACTTCCGATAATTCGGCAGGGACACGGGCGATCGCGATGGGATAGCCGAGGGTGGGGGACAGGGTGCCACTGGTGACAATGCCGACGGTTTCGCCGTCGTGGAGCACCGGGTAATCGTGGCGGGCAATGTTGCGATCGCTGAGCTGTAGCCCAACCAATCGCAGAGAAATGCCCTTTGATCGCTGAGCTTCTAACGCCTTACGCCCAATAAAATCGCCCTTGCGATCAAGATGCACTAGCCAATCCAAACTCGCTTCAAAGGGCGTCGTGGTTTCGTCCACATCTTGCCCATAAAGCGCCATTGCCGCCTCCAACCGCAGGGTATCCCGAGCCCCCAAACCACAGGGATTGACCCCCGCATCCAACAGAGCCTGCCAAAGCTGAACGCCAGCATCGGAAGTCAGCATCACCTCAAAGCCATCCTCTCCCGTATAGCCCGTGCGAGCAATAAAGGCAGGCTGCCCAGCAATTTCCGTTTCCACAAATCGATAAAACTTCACCTGGCTCAGGTCCGCTGCCGCTAGCTTCTGCAACTGCACTTGCGCCTCTGGACCTTGCACCGCCAGCAGGACGCGATCATCCAAATCCTCGAGGTAGCATCCTTCCATATTCTGTAAAAGCCACGATCGATCCTTGATGGTGGTGGCGGCGTTAACAATGGCGATCGCCCGCTGAGTACCATTCTTTGGCGGCTGCCAATACACAATCAAATCATCAAGAATGCCGCCCGCCTCATTGAGCAGCACCGTATACTTGCCCCGCCCCGGCGTCAAAATGCCCAAATCCGTAGGCACTAACCGTTGAAGCACCCTCATGAGAGAGGAACCGCTTAGGGCAAACTTGCCCATATGGGAAATATCAAAAACGCCACAGCTTGAGCGCACTGCCTCGTGTTCCGCCTTTAGCCCCGCAAAGTGCACCGGCATTTCCCATCCGCCAAATTCGGTCATCTTCGCCCCCGCAGCCACAATTGCGTCGTACAGCGGGGTGCGAAAAAGGGGCGTTTCCATGGGATTTTCCTGAAGGCGACGGGGATCAAGCTACATAAATGCTTACCTTCTATTTTGGCATCTACAGCTGGCTGATAATTTTGTTCATAATCTCCATGCCACTCACCGCCTGCCAGCCAAATAGACCCACAATAATGGTGCTCAAGGCAATATGGCTGTAGCGTGCCCAATCTTTGCCCCGGCGCATGGGGGGAACCAGGCTGGCAGCAACAGCAATTAGGGTGGTCATGGCGATGCCAGCCAGGAGATGATCATCCACAAACAGCTTGCCGTTATTCCAGTAAGTAACCGCCATACCTTCCGTGTTGCCGATGACCATAATTGCCAGCAGGATGGAGCCGTATTTGTAATGGCGATCGCCAAACTTTTTCTTCGCCATTGCTCGCCGGGTTTCCTTATCCACGGACCGCAGTCGTCGCGACTGGATGCCCAAATAGCCCGCGTACAGGGTCATAAAAAACAGCGCCCACATGGCGATCGGGTGGAGAAAATTGGAATAGGTTTTGATGGAGTCGATCACAGAATCGGACAAGGCAAAATCCATAGGAGGCTTCAGTCGTAAACGGGAAACAGAGATAAGCGTTGATGCTTGTAACTAATTATTACGAAGTTCTTTGTTCCTGTGAAGGGGGACTAGGCCAGAGATCAGATCTATTTTCCAGGTCAAAACCATGGACATTGTGCCGCTGAAAAAGTCAGATTTCGCGATCGCCGTTGACTGCCTTGCCACTGCCTTCAACCAAGATCCATTGATTTCCCACGGACTGCCCGATTCCCCTGAGGCGAAGCAAGTTGCCCTGGAAAAAATGAGCCAGGGGGTATTGAACTTTGCCCAGGTATTTGCGCAAACCTACACCACCGCTGGCGGCCCCAAAGGCGTGGCGGTTTGGCAGCCTCCAGAAGAGTCAGATACAAGCTGGGCTCAGCTCTGGAGCTTAGTAGGCTCGGGAATGCTGAAAACTCCGCTTTTCTTCCGTTGGGATCGTATTCCCGACATGCTGTGGTTACTTAGCACTCTGGCAACCTTGCATAAAAAGCTCATGCCCGACCCCCACTGGTACTTGATAATGCTAGGGGTGGCGCCCCAGTATCAGGGGCAAGGAATTGGAGGTGAGTTAATTCAGCCGATTCTCGAGCAGGCAGACCGTGACCAGGTTCCTTGCTATCTGGAAACCACAACGCCAGCAGCGATGCGGTTCTATGAGCGTCGAGGATTCCAGACCATCCATCAGGACTTCTTTGCTGGGCATTCTTATTGGGCAATGAAGCGATCGCCCCAGGACGATTAGGACGTGTCATTAATTGAACACCAGAGGCCTTACGCCGTGGGGGGTACACGCCCTTTTAAAGCAAACAGTGCTCAGGGCCCTCACAGTTAAAACGCCAGTTCGATGGCACCTCTTAGCAATCGAGGGGACTTAGAAATACTGAAGTTGCTGAAAATTCGTAGAAACCTTGGGGCTTGTGAAGGTGCCCTCAACCTTGAAGAATATAGCTAGGCTTGGCGGCAGATGCTTGGCGATAGAATTGAGACCCATCAGTAACCAGAAAACCAGAAAAATTGATACGAGGCTAAGGGGCTAATAACCATATGGACTTGATGCGATCGCTACCGTTGGGCTTGTATTTGGAACAGCCGGTAACGGTCCTCCACCGCCTAGATGCTCGGGTCAAACTGGGATGGCTGCTGGCATTTCTAATTGTGCCTATTTTGGCCAACGCCCCATTTCGGCTGGCAATGGCAGCACTATTAGTGGTGATTACCTTGGTTATCCAAATTCCACTGCGGGTGTGGAAAAACCAAATGGGATGGTTACTATCGGTCACCTTTTTTGTACTTCTGATTACCGCCTTTGCCCCCGACGGCTATGCCACCAGCTACGATCCCCCCCAGCCCCGCGATGGATTAGCCTTAACGACACCCCAGCCGGAAATCACGAAGGAAAATTTAAGCATCCCTAAACCAGGACTTTTGGACTGGCTGCCCAACTCTACACAGCAAAATAATTCAGAGAAAGCATCAGAGATTCCCACCATAAAGTCGCCAGAAACTGAATACAAATACATCCTTTTCCAGCGAGGTCCCTTGAGGATTTCCCGGAGATCGCTCAGTTTAGGACTGCGATTAAGCGCCTTGATTTTTATTTTGATTTACAGTACAACGCTGTATTTATTGGTCACTGCACCTGAAGAAATCACGGCGGCGATCGACAGTTTAATGGGTCCCCTACGGCGCTTTAACTTACCCGTCACCGAGATTGCGTTGACCTTAACCCTGTCCTTACGTTTTATTCCGTTGGTATTAGAAGAAGTGCAAAACTTGGTGCGATCGGTGCGCACCCGAGCCATTAACTGGAAAAAAATAGGATTACGAGGAACGGTATTTATTTGGGTAACATTGGCGGAGCGGCTGCTGGAAAATCTGCTGATGCGGGCAGACCAAATGTCCACGGCAATGAAAGCCCGAGGTTTCCATTCTTCCCAGGAATATCAAATGTTGCTTTATGCACCCAAACTTCGCAGCCTTGACTGGCTAGCGCTTCTAAGTTTAGGCATACTTGTGGTTATTCGGTTAGTTTGGGGCTGGCAAAACCTTTAATCACTTCACTGGCTAGCAGTAATTTCCAGCCTTAGCCCGCCATCAAATGCTTAACCCCTAAGTAAGCGGCTCGCGTCAAACTTTGGACTCTCAACCTGTTGTCAATCAAAGGATCTCATGACCTCGAAAAGTGCTTCAACAGGGTCGGGAGTATCTGCTTCAAAATCGCTCCCAAAAGCCATTTTTTTAAACGTAAAAGAGCGGTTCCCCTACATAGTAAGAAGGATGTTTCTTGCAGAATATTCTTTGTTACGGTTTCCCTGGACAAGCACTTGCGAATCTACAGCTTTAGAAGAGATGCGCAAACTATCTTTAGCGCAGGGAAGAAAATACCAGGCAAGAAGTGATGTTTTTCTCTCGATATTCTGGCCCGTTCAGTCTCTCATCACATCAACCATATCTCTTTGGAAAAAGGGTCCCGCCACAAAGAAAGTACACGGAATATCCCTAGGCAAACAACTGAAACAAAGCTTTCTCGTTGCGCTTCGCCATAATATTCCTGCCGAATTCTATTACGAGCTGCGAATTTGGCAGCACTATAAAAATGCTCATTTATACGTCCATCTGTATGAGCATGCTTTCCTTTGTCGATGGCTTAATCAGGGAAAAAATATCAAAACCATTGACGATAAGCTGATTTTTTTTGAGGCTTGCGTTGATAGAAACGTTGCCACTGTGCCGGTTATTGCCTGCATCAATCCTGAAGATTCTTCTAACTCATCAATTCGTTGGTATCAGGATCCAGTCCTGCCCGCGAAGGATCTTTACTTCAAGCCCACTGACGGTAAATGTGGTCAAGGTATACAGCGCTGGAAATACGATTTAAAGGTTCAAAAATGGTGCCGGGGCTCATTGCGTCTCGATCAAACAGAGCTGATTACTTATCAAACAGAGCGATCTTTAGAGCGATCGCAATCCTCTCCAATCGTGGTCCAATGTGGGCAAAGAAATCACCCAGATTGGACAAAATTCTCTGCAGGAGCACTCTGTTCCCTTCGTATTGTTACCTATTACTTGAACGACTCCCCCGATCCTCAGGTACTGATGACTGCTTTTCGAATGCCCGTAGGGGATAAACCAGTGGATAACTTCCACGCTGGCGGAATTGCGGCTGGCGTTAGCGAGGATGGAGTGCTCAGCACCGCAAGAATGCTGGATGTGGGTGGAGGAATCTATACCCATCATCCCAGCACGGGGACAGGGATCGAGGGCTGCACTTTACCCCATTACAAGGACTTAGTGACTTTGGCTTTGTCAGCCCACAGGGTATTCCGAGAGTTTAAAGCCGTGGGATGGGATCTTGTGCTGGTGGAATCTGGTCCATCCATTTTGGAAGGAAATTTAGGTTGGTGCACTTCCATTATTCAAATGACCAACGAAATACCGTTGGGGTTGACGGATTATCCACGTATTTTTGTGGAGAATTTGAAATAAGCGCCTGTAAACGTCACGTAAAAGCCACAGGAAACACAGGCGAGAAACCATCAGCACCGCAAAAACCAACCACGCAAACAATAAAATGGACCGATCCTAAGACCGATCCACTTATCAACCAGACTGCGAAAAAATCGACTTTATTGGGCGATCAATTGATAATTAGCCCCATAGAATCGAGTTACATTGCTTCAGCAACTGTCGGAGAAACACCGCCCACAGACTCAGATAATGTTTCTTCGTCAGCCGCTGTAAATTCAATATGATTTAACAGCGTTGTAACGAAGGTAAACAGGAGAAAAGGCAGGGATAATACCAAGATCAAACCCACCACCGCTAGAGCATAAACCGGTTGGTTTGCACCCATTAAGGCGATCGCCGAAGCAAGGGACAGAAAGATAACAATCAACCACACCATGATCTGAGGATAGATATCACCAAAGGTTAAGGTGCAACGAACTTTGTAGCGTTGAAGTTGTTCCATGGTGCCAATTCCTTAGATTTGCGGGTGAAGCGGGTTGTCATCTCCCTGTGTTTTCTACCGTAAGCGCTTCCTTAGAAAACGGGAAGTAAAGCCACCCTATCTCAATATTTCCATGGCAAAGTTGATATCCCTTAACCAGGTCCGTCACTATCGCCTTTATCGAAGTATCAAAAGGTTGATTTTTGACCTTAAAAGTGTCAGGGTTTACGCTCGAAACTGTTGGGCGTAGTAAGCGGCATAGCGTCCTTTTGCGGATAACAGTTCGTCGTGGGTGCCCGATTCAATAATGCGCCCCTGTTCCATTACCAAAATGCGGTGGGCTTCCCGCACCGTGGACAGGCGATGGGCGATCGCAAACACCGTTCTCCCCGCCGTCAGCCGCTGCAATGCCTCCTGCACCAGGGCCTCTGACTCCGAGTCTAGGGCGGAGGTGGCTTCGTCCAGAATCAAAATTTTAGGGTTAAGCAATACGGCCCGGGCGATCGCAATGCGCTGGCGCTGACCGCCGGACAGGTTAACGCCCCGCTCCCCCACCCAGGTGTGGTAGCCCTGGGAAAATTGGCGAATAAAGTCGTGGGCGTTGGCGATTTTGGCCGCCCTTTCCACGGCGCCATAGTCAATGGTTTCCTGACCAAAAGCAATATTTTGGGCGATCGTGCCGGAAAATAGCACCGTGTCCTGGGGCACCAAGCCAATTTGCTGGCGCAGGCTTTGGGCGGTGACAGTTTTGATGTCGATGTCGTCGATTAGGATGCGTCCTTGCTGGGGATCGTAGAAGCGAGTTAGGAGGTTGATCAGGGTGGTTTTTCCAGCGCCCGAGGCTCCCACTAGGGCGATCGCCTCCCCTGGTTTTGCCGCAAAGCTTAGGTTCTCTAACACCGTGGGATTGGGACCGCTGCCGTTGGGGTAGGCGAAGGTGACCTGGTCGTAGGTGACGGTGCCGGTGATGGGGGGCAGCGGAGTGGCATTGGCGACATCGCGCACTAGCACTGGCTCCCGCAGTAGGGAAAAGAGGCGATCGATGGACGCCTGGCTTTCTTTAAATTCGTTGTAGTTGCTGGTGGTGATGCTGATGGGGTCAATCAGCAGGGCCACCGCCGCCACGTAGCTGATAAACCCAGCCCCGGTGAGCTGTCCCTGAGAAATTTGCCAGCCACCGAGCCAAAACAGCAGCAGCACGCTCATGGCCTGCAAGAAACCCACCACCACAAACTGCATGGCTTTAGCCCGCTCAGCGCGATACTTTGCCAAACGGCTGGCGTCCGCTTCTTCGGTGAACCGGCGCATTTCGTAAGACTCTGCCGCAAAGGCGCGCACCAGGCGCATTCCGCCGATCACCTCCGTCACCATCGCCGCCAGATTGGAGACTCGCCCCTGACTGCTGCGGGCAAAATCCAGCAGGCGCTCCCCAAACCAGCCAATTAAAATTGCCATCAGCGGCGCAATAATTAGCGATGCCAACGTTAGCTGCCAGTTCAGCACAATCATGTAGGTCAATACGACAATAAGCTGGAGCACGCAGGGCACAAACTGGTGAAATAGCTTATTGATGGCGTCCCCCACCCGGTCCACATCGCCGGTGAGTCGATAGGCAATATCTCCTGCCTTTGCCGCTTCGAAATAGTCAAGGCTGAGTTTTTGCAGGTGGTCGTACACAGAAACGCGCAGGTCTCGGGCGATCGCCAATGCCGCCTTCGCCATCAAAGAATCTTGCCCAAACTGGAAAAATCCCCGAATCACAAAAATAACTGCGCCGACGCCTGCCAAGTTGGCGATCGTCCCCAAATCCCCCGCCCCAATGGGATCCGCTAACTGTCCCGGCAGCCACGCCAGGGCAGGCCAAAACGCTGTAAATCCCACGGTGCATGCCAGCGCCTGGAGAATCGTTAGCCGCTGCTTTCTCAGGAACGGGGCGAGGTATTGATAGCGCGATCGCCAGGACATAGACGCCGCAGAGGGGTCGCCAGAAAAATCAGAATTAGACGCAGCCGGAGACACAGACGCCATGAGGCACGAGAACGTTAACAACCCCATCCATAAGACCACATCTGGTGACGGTCCACGGCAAATCAGACATTTTAAAGGTGCAAAACTGCCCAACAGGACTAACGCAAAGCCTCCTTTACCAAGGGAGTTTGGGGGATCCCACCCCCTTTAACCCGTCATCCCCACTTCAAACAAAACACTCAATGGGAAAGATCCCCCCTTAGTCCCCTTGGTCAGGGAGGAAGCCGACGCAAGGTTTGTTTTTGGACTCAAACAGCTGTCTTACGTAAGTTCTGCCCGACTTATACAACCGGGCTTACCAGGGGTTGCCAATCATAGAAAAGGCAGACCAGTAGTAAGGATGGGATAAGGATTCTCGTCCGTTAGCCTGGAGAATCTGGGGCAGTACGATGATGCCGCCACGGGTACCGCGAGTGATGCGGTTTCCATCCACCGCCACTTCCCCCCGAATCATGGCGAGCTGGGTTTCCCGCAGGGCGTCCACTCGCGTCGGTGTTTGCTTGAGCTGGCGATAAAACTCTCCCATTAGCGCCAAGGTGCCACGATCGCTCACCACCCACAAACTTGCCAAGGCAGAGCGCACCCCCGAATTTACCGCCAGTCCCGCAAAGCCCATTTCCGCCTCCGAATCACCCACCGCCGTTTGGCACGCGCTCAGCACCAATAACTCCACCATGGGATCGGTCCAATTTAAAGACACCAGCTTATCCAACGTCAGTTGCTCGGACCATAGCTGAATATAAGACTGATCAGACTTACCGGTGCGGAATTCAGCATGGGTAGCCAGGTGGATAATGCCAAACTCACCGCTTCGATGTTCCTCTTCCAAGGCTTTTAAGGTGAACCGGCTATTAAGGAAACTCGCTCCTTTCCACGGTTCTGTCTCCTCTGCGCTGGGGCCCGTGTCTCCCAGCCCCAAAATCGTTTCTAGCTCAACAGGCACCCCCGGCAGCGGCACCTGAGCTTGAAATTCTGACGCACCCATAGCCAAAACCTGCTCGTTTTTTAGGGAACGGTGGCGCGCTTCAAACAGGCTAAATCCAGGAATTTGAGCAACGGCGTATTTTTCCACTAGAAACTGCTCGCCGTCGTGCAAAGCAGCGAAGGGCACTGCCCGCAGCCCTTCCCCCATGCAGAAAATAACCACATCAACATCAGCGTCTTCCAAGGCTTGGGTGACGGGGGCCATTATCCATTGGTAAAGCTGCTGAGCAGAGGTTAGATAGCGATCGCTCCCCACCTTACGCTCTAGGGGGTTGGTGAGGGACTGTCGAAATTGCTGCACCACCTGGGCGATCGCCTCAGTATTGGCTGCCGGTACCATGTCGATGACCACTTCTCCCTCTTCGGTCACCAGCCGTAATTCCAAGCCATAGGATTCCGGCATAGCGTAGAGAACCGCAGATTTACGACCCGTTTGCACCCGAGCTCGCCGCAGCGTTGCCGCAATGGAGCCGGGGGTGTGAACCGTGGCCTCTAAATCTCGATCAAAATGCTCCTCATACTGCCCCTCCCAAACGCTTTCTAAGCGCTCCACCGTCACTTTGGGATCAGGTGTAGTGCGGGTTTCGGGGGACTGGGCGATCGCCCCAGCGCTGAACAATATCCCCTGCCCAACAGCCGCTAGCGTAATCCCCAGCGATCGCCAGCCCGTAAGTTTCCTGCGGGTCAGGGCAATCGATTTTCCCTTGGCAGTGTCAGCATTCATGGGCTTAATGGAGCCAGCACAATGTAAGTTGAAATTTAGAATAGTCATGGGGCGAGTCGCCTTGTTACGGTTCCCTAACTCACTGTTCCAGTGTGCCCCTTTTATTCAGGAACTGCCCATTAGGTTTGACCCATCAGGCTCCAACGGTGAAACTATGGTTAGGGGTAAAAGTTTGGGAATAAAAGCGTTAGATGCCTGGCGTTACGGATTGTTCAGGTTATTCCTTGAACTGGTTTTTGTTTTGGCTAATTTTTGTTTTGGCTTACTTTTGTTTTGGCTCGTTGTTCTCTTAACTCACTGATTGCGTCCCGAATTTTTCTGCCCTGACATCTCCCGACCGATACTTCCCTGACTGATTTTTTATGGCTCAGGTTTCCCTAACGAGACTGGTTGAAATTGCCTGTGGGGGCGGCTTGGTGAGTTTTCCCACCGATACGGTGCCAGCCCTGGCAATCAAGCCAGACAACAGCGCCGAAATTTTCAAGGCAAAAGGTCGCAGTCCCACAAAGCCTTTGATCCTAATGGCGGCAAACGTGGACTCCCTACTGCCCTACGTCAAAGGGTCAGCGGGTGATCGCCAACGTTGGACAGAAACGGCGGAGAAATATTGGCCTGGTGCATTAACCCTGGTGTTGCCGTCCAGTGATCTCGTTCCCCTGGACGTGCACCGCCTAAATCCCACCACCGTTGGCGTGCGCATTCCCAACCACCCCATTGCCCAAGAAATCCTTCGGGAAACGGGGGTCCTAGCCACCACCAGCGCCAATTTATCAGGCAAGCCTCCTTTACGCCTCCTTCGGAGAATTGCCAACACGTTTCCCGAGGTGGCAGCGCTGGAAACGGAGGCGATCGCCCCCTATGTGGAGTCTCTGGGAGACGCCGCAGAAATGGGATCGGGACAGCCCTCTACGGTGGCCCAGTGGACTGATCAAGGGTGGTCAGTTTTTCGCCAGGGTAGTGTGCAATTGGACGATAGCTTTCCTGCCTAGCCCTATTCTTGACCGACTTCTCGCTGCATTATCGATCAAGACTCTGCTCACTAATTTTTCAGCAAACGCTAAAACAAGGTAGGGGAAAAAATAAAGGGGCAACCTTTGGGAGCAATCACTTGGTTTGGAGTAGCGTACTAATTGGAGTTGCCGTTGGGGGGGCGATCGCCTACACAATAGGATTGCGTCAAGGTCGTCGCCAAACTCGCCTCGCCGCCGTTAAATATCCCACCGTTCCCTCAGTCTATTCGTCAGTTAGCTCGTCCAGTGCTTCGCCATCTTTATCAATTGACCAAGGCACTAACGACGATATTAATGATAGATTTCTCGATCCAAAAACACAGTCCGGCGATCAAACTTATTTAAGTCCAATGCAATCGGAAAATAGCGCAGAAAATACTATTGAAGACGAAGGAATTGAGAGAACATCTGACGGTTCTAGCAATGGCGATTTAGATAGTAGCGACTTAGAAGCATGGCGGCTGGCTTATTATCGGTCGGTGCAGGCAGAACAGTTTAAAAGTGGTTTTCTGGCACGCACGGCCCACGAGTTGCGATCGCCCCTCAGCAGCGCCGTAGGGCTACACCAGCTCGTACTGTCAGACCTGTGCGAAAACCGGGAAGAAGAGCGAGAATTTATTCAGCAAGCCAACGAAGCTATTTTGAAATGGGTGTCCTTGCTGGACCATTTAATTGATGTTTCGAAGGTTACCTACAGCGACGTTGCGGTTAATTTACAAACCATTTCTGCGGATAAAATCTTTACCGAAGTGCAGCGTCTTATTGAGCTTCAGGCGGTTAATCGAAACCTACGATTTAATGTAGTTTCTCCTGAAGAAACCTGCTTAGGTATTGGCGATCCAAAGCGCCTTTCTCAGGCATTGGTAGACTTAATCGAAGCCTTAATTACTTTGTTTACGGAACAGGGGCAGGGGGGAATGCTGCGCCTGTCGGCTCGCCAGTCGAAAAGTACCCTTATGATTTATTTAGACAGCTCCTGTTCCTACGAGCTATGGCGGGAACCGGTGCAGTTGCTGGAGGAGGCTGATCCCCTTGCCGCCGTAACCACCCCCGACTTAGACCGCGAGAACTTGTTGGCAGCGATCGCCCCGCCCCCGTTCACCTCCCCCACCTTCGCCCTGCGCCTTGCCCAACTTTTGGTCAACTCCATGGGCGGTCTCCTTACGGTGCAAAACCTGGAGGGACAAGGCGACACAGGTGCCTTAATCAGCCGCTTTGAAATCGCCCTACCCACCAATCTCCCTTAAGCAACTCTAATATCCTTACTGGTGTCGCTAGCCCGATATGCCCCTTCCCCGTCTACTGGTAATTCTCATCGGCCTATGCGTCATTTTGGGATTTGTGCTGTGGCTGGTGAACGCCATTCAGCAGCTGTATTGGCAGGTGACCTGGACCGCGCCGTTTTTGGGGAACCTGGTGCTGCTGCTGGTGATTGCCCTGTTGGGGGCGCTGCTATTTGCGTTTGTGTACTACTTCAACCTGTTTGGGGTGGCGAAAAAGGGAAATAACCGTCGCCGTCCGGTGCAGGTGTCCCAGGTAAAGGCAGAGGCGGCGGAGGAAACGTTGCGGGCGGTGCGTAAACAGGTGTCCCAAATTCAGGGGGATGTGGCGCGGCAGGCGCTGTTGGAAAAGTCCCGGGAAATTGCGGAAAATCTGGCCCGGGGGGAGTTGCTGGTGGTGGTGTTTGGCACTGGGTCGGCGGGAAAAACGTCGTTGATTAATGCCTTGATGGGGCGAGTGGTGGGAGAAGTGGGGGCTCCCATGGGCACCACGGAGGAGGGGGCTACCTACACACTGCGGCTGCGGGGGCTTCAGCGGGATATTTTGATTACCGATACGCCGGGGATTTTGGAGGCGGGAGTTGCCGGCGGCAAGCGGGAGCGGATGGCGCGGCGGATGGCGACGGAGGCGGATTTGTTGCTGTTTGTGGTGGATGATGATTTGCGCCAGTCGGAGTATGACCCGCTGCGGATGTTGGTGGGGGTAGGTAAGCGGTCGCTGGTGATTTTCAACAAGGCGGATCGCTATCCCGACGCGGACCGGGAGGCAATTTTGGGACGGCTGCGGCAGCGGTTGCAGGGGCTGGTGGAGGTGAGCGACGTGGTGCCCGTGTCAGCGAATCCTCCGGCGGTGCAGCTTGCCGACGGGGATTGGATTTATCCGGAGCCGGACGTGATGCCGTTGATTCAGCGCATGGCGGCGGTGTTGCGGTCCGAGGGGGAGGATTTGATTGCGGACAATATGCTGCTTCAGGCGCAGCGGCTGGGGGAAAAGGCGCGGAAACTGATCGATTCCCAGCGACGACGACAGGCGGATAAGGTGGTGGAGCGCTACCAGTGGATTGGGGCGGGGGCGATCGCCGTTACGCCGCTGCCGGTGGTGGACCTGTTAGCAACGGCGGCGGTAAATGCCCAGATGATTGTGGAGTTGGGCAAGATTTATGGCTGCGATTTAAGTGGCGATCGCGCCCAAGAATTGGCGTTGTCCTTAGCGAAAACTTTGACCAGCCTTGGCATTGTGAAAGGGGCGATCGGCATCCTCACCACGGCGCTGCAATTTAATTTGGCGACGGCGGTTATTGGTAAGGGAATTCAAGGGGTGGCGGCGGCGTATCTAACTAGAATTGCGGGAAAAAGTTTTACGGAATATTTTCGTAACGATCAAGATTGGGGCGACGGCGGCATTACGGAAGTGGTGCAAAAACAGTTTCAGCTTAATAAGCGGGACCAGTTTATTAAACTGTTTGTCAAAGAGGCGATCGCCAAAGTAGTAAAACCTTTGGGACTGGAAAAACCCCTATCAGAATTGTCGCCAAAGGAAGGGCGAGAAATGGAAATGCAAGAGCCTTTTTTAGGGGAGAACAACCCATCGCCACCCCAGGGGAGATCGCAAGATTATGACCCGCCGCCCCCCTAGTCCCCCTTGCTATATTGGCTTCAAGCCCTCTTAAACACTGCATTTGCTGGACAAATTCCGCCATGGCCCCTTCAACGCCGCCGCCCCAATCGCCTCAGCAGCCTGATAACGCCCCCAAGCCCGCCCCCGGTCAAGCCCCCAGCAAAACCATCCTGGGGCGGCTGTCTCAAATGGCGCAGAAAGTGTCGCGGGTGCATTTTTCCCAGCTTCGCCTCAACCCCGACGCCAAGCCGCCTAAGCTGATGGTGCATGACCCAACGGCTCGGCAGCGCAAGGAATACGCCCTTCTGGGGGAGTATTACCTGGTGGGGCGATCGTCCGACATGGATATTACCGTTGCCAACCCCATTGTGAGTACGGAGCACCTGTCCTTGCGCAAGGTGCCCGGCTGGTTTCGCCCGGTGTTTGTGCTGCAAGATCGCAAGTCCACCAACGGCATTTTTATTGGCAAAAAGCGCATTAATGGCGCGGTGCTGGGGCATGGGGACACGGTGACCCTGGGACCGTCCGATTTGGCGGAGGCGGTGCAGGTGGAATATGTGGATCCGCCGCCAATGTGGCTGAAGGTGTTGCGCTATGGGGCGTATGGCATTGGAGGGGCGATCGCCCTAGCAACGGCAATTATCCTGTGGGAATGGCAAAGCATCCAGGTAATTCCCTTGCCTCAGGGGGTGCGGGGACCGGTGGTGATTACAGCGGGGGATGGCAGAACGCCCGTGCAGCCGCCGCTAACCACAACTCATCGGGAATTGAAAAGCGTTGGCGAATATGGAAAGTACCTGCCCAAGGCATTAATTGCGTCAGAAGATGCCCGATTTAATTGGCATTTTGGGGTGGATCCCATTGGCGTTCTAAGGGCAGCGGTGGTGAATATTCAAGCGGGGGATGTGCAGCAGGGAGCCAGCACCATTACCCAACAGGTTGCCCGGTCTATTTATCCCGAATATGTAGGGCGAGAAAACTCCGCCGAACGTAAATTACGGGAGGCAATGGTTGCCTTAAAATTAGAAACTTATTACGGCAAAGATAAGATTTTATTGACCTATTTAAATCAGGTTTTTCTGGGGAATGGTCTTTATGGATTTGAAGACGCAGCCCAGTTTTACTTTGGCAAATCCGCCGGACAATTGGACCTATCAGAAGCGGCAACATTGGTGGGAATTTTGCCTGCGCCTAACCGTTGGAATCCTGTGGTCAACTATGAGAAAGCTCTGGAGCGCCGCAATCTGGTTATTCAGCGGATGATTTCGGAAGGGTATATCAGCTTGGAAGAGGCGAATCGGGCGAGGCGATCGCGAGTGCGGGTCAGCCCCAAGGCGGAAGAAACCTTACGCAGCAATGTGGCTCCCTATTTTTATAGCTATGTGTTCCAAGAATTGGAGGAATTATTAGGACCGTCGTTGGCGCGGGAGGGCAACTTTGCCATCGAAACGTCGCTGAATTTAAACCTACAAAAAGCCTCTGATCGATCGCTGCGGGAAAGCATCGCCGGGGATGGGGCTCGCTTCGGTTTTTCCCAGGGGGCGGTGGTCACTTTGGACGGCAATACCGGGGCAATCGTTGCCATGTCCGGGGGCAAAGATTTTAAGGAAAGCCAGTTTAATCGGGCGGTGCAAGCCCAGCGGCAGCCGGGATCTACGTTTAAAACGTTTGCATATTTGGCAGCGTTAAATCAGGGAATTCCTGCGGGACGTAGTTTTAGCTGTGCGCCGGTGACGTGGATGGGGCAGCGGTATCGGGGATGTCGCGGTGGCGGCGGTTCCTTGACGATGGTGCCAGGGGTGGCGCGGTCAGAAAATCCCATTGCGTTGCGGGTGGCGGAAGCGGCGGGTATTGATGCGGTAATTGACCAGGCGAAGACCATGGGCATTAAATCGGAGCTGCGGCGATCGCCCGGATTAATATTAGGAGAAAGCGAAATCAACCTATTAGAACTAACCGGTGCTTATGGCATTTTAGCCAACGATGGAAAGTTTAATAAGCCCCACGCAATTAATCGAATTGTGGACACCAGCGACTGCGAAAACTTCAATGATTTTTCCACCTGCCGCGTAATTTATGACTACAATCTGGATGAATCAAGGCGAAATGAACAGGTCGTTGACGCGGGCGTGGCTCAGCAAATGACCGATTTATTGCGAGGAACGGTGGCGGGGGGAACCGGACAGTCCGCGTCCATTGTTCCCGACGCGGTGGGTAAAACGGGCACCACGGATCGCAATGTGGATTTGTTGTTTGTTGGCTATATTCGCGGCACCAAATTAACCGCTGGAGTATGGCTAGGCAATGACGACAATAGCCCCACCCGTGGCAGCAGCGCTCAGGCGGCGACCCTTTGGGGTAAGTATCTGCGCCAGGCTCAGTAAGTTTTTGACAGTGGCGATCGCCACCACCACAAAAGCTGGGCATTGTATTCAATCGGTCCAAGGATTGATAATTTCGATGGTGCAGTCTTCAAAATCGCTCACGTTGCGGGTGGCGATCGCTGCCCCCCTCGCTCGACAAATTGCAGCAATTTGGGCATCAAACTGGGAAATAGGACGACCAATTTTGCGGCGATGAGCGGCAATTTCTGAGTAATAGTTAGCGGCTATGCGGTCAAAAGTTAGGATTTGTCCTGCCATTTGAAGGTCCAATACTCGTGATGCTGCTGCCAGCAACCTTTGGCGTCGTTGCCCCTCGGGAAGAATGCGAATGCCGTAGAAAACGGCGTTGCAGAATTAGGAGAGGAAGTCAGGATGGCGGAGTGGTAGTGGAACCTGA
>CALGDE010000016.1 GCA_937883785.1 uncultured cyanobacterium | reverse complement strand
GGTGGTGTGCCGTTCAGCGCTTTACTAATATAGGCACACTCCATTACCTTGTCAACAAAAAAGTGAAAGTTTTTTTGTTGACAATCTGGAACGGCTTGAAAGCCCTGCTTGGTAAAGGTTTGAGGGGGTGGTGAACACCGAAATAAATCTTTTTTGACAACTGCTCAAACTCTCAATCCGTATGCAGCCTTTTACCTTGGGGAAATGATGGATGAAGCGTTGATTGTTCTTAAGGTTCTGGTCTATTCGGCTCTTGGAGCGTCTGCGCTAAAGTATTCTGGGCAATTTTTGCCTGCCAATGTGGATTGCTGGAATGGTTCAGAGCTTGCACTGGTTATTGCTTTGTTTCCCGTTATTGTTCTTGGCTTGGTGTTGGTTGTGTGGCAGCGAGGGCAAGCCGTCTCTGATGAACGGAACCTTGGAAGCTGATTAAGATTGGCCGTGATGTTGGCGATAGGGCAATCGAGATTGCTGAGCATCCAGAAACTTAACCACCATTTCCCCAGCCGCTATGGATTATGTCGGTTTTAAGTTGATGAGCTTGGAGCTGTCTTGATCTCTGTTTAGCCTCAGACAATGTCGTAAATGGACCTATGACTATTCCATTGAATATGTTGTCGGTGCGAAAGATTTGTTGCCTTGACACTCCTAGTGTGGCTAGCTTCCTAATCGTCTGGCCGTAGCTATGTTCCTGTGGATCTAGGTTGAGGTAGTAGACGCCCGCATCGAGAGTTGGCGCGGATAGATTGTTGATGCTAGAAGGACTTGAGGGGACTAATTGTTGACTTGAAGTTTGCCGAAAAAGCGGTGACACAGCTGGAAGAGGGGTCGTACTTCGCTGAGCGATCACCTGTTGTTGTTCTAAAGTCGGTGGGGGTTGGGGTAAGCGACGGTTTTTGTGTTTTCTCGAAACTGGTGGGCGGGTTCCGTGGGAAGGGATTGGAAGACTGTTGACGATCGCATGGGCTTGGTAAGCATTGTCCCCAGAGGAGCTGTTATCAAAGTTGTCAAATATTGCTCCGGGATCGACTGGACCATCGGGAGCGCCGAAGTAGCCCGATGATGAGGAAGGAATAGGGGTTGTGGAGGTGGGAGCCACTGGTGCAACGATTCCCCTCAATCCCATCTGAGATAGTTCACGAACACGAGCTTGAGCATCAATCTCACGATTAAAGTAACCAGCGCTAACAGCGGTCTGTTGGTTATAGGTGGTGAAAGCAGCACTGGGTGTAAGCTGGCTGACTTTATCAAGCAGGCTCAGCTGATCTCCCAAAACGTACACGGTGTAGCGCTGGGCTGAAATGTTGGTCGTCCTAGGACCTGGTTGAACTAAGGATCGAGCGGGAGATATGGATTGATTTCGATTAGCCGCTCTGGAGATGGGGGGATCTAAGTTGGTGGTTTCGGGGCTGAAATAAACGCCGTTAGTGTCTTGGGGAACATCCCAACCCCCTGCGTTTTGTGGTGCTGATGGGGCGGGACGAAAGGTGCGTTGAGCTGTTGTGGATCTTCTGTCCGTAGAGCTTCCTAAGCTGGAAACCTGTGATGAAGCGGTGGTTCTAGCTCTACGAGGTTGCGTGTTGGCACTCTGGCTGTTGCGACGTCGCCGATTTCCGGTAGCGGCGGGGCGCTCTCGCTGCGAACTGGAGGTGGAACGACGCGATGGGGAGGACTCAGCAGTGGACTGAGATGCGGACGGTGGTTGTTGAGGTACGGGCTCAGACGCCGCTGGCGCTGGGCTCCCGGGTAGCGGCTGACCAAACTGTAGAGATGGGCTGGCGCTAGCGCTAGAGGAAAACAGGCTGAGTCCAATGATTAGCCCGATTGCTTTGCTGGTGAAAGCTAATTGCTTGTTGATTAGCTGTTGGTGATGGAAAAAAAAGGGCTTCGTCATGGGGAAATCTTCAGCCGATCCGGAGATAGATCGTTTAGAACAGTGTTGTTAGGTGTAAGCCAGAGGCGTAGTGAACAACCTGATGCTTTTTCTGAGCTTAATTATGATTTTCTTGGATGTCCAGGAAGATTGGTGACAGTTCATTAAGCTTGACGCAAGCTTTGTTAAATGAAAACGCTGCTAGATGATTTTGAAGCGTGGGTTATGTCGGGTTGCGCGGTTCAATGATTGTTGAATTGATGGTTGTTGAATTATTGTCTCTGGCGTGATGACTGTTTATCTATTTGGCGTTTATGCAGTCCTTGTTTGGGTAGGAGTTTTTAAGTGACGTACCTAAGTTTTATAAGTCGGGCTGCGACGGGTGGGGCGATCGCCGTTGGTTTAGGGTTGCTGTTGTCAGAGACGACGACGGCGGAGGTTCCCGTTGTTCCTGCCCAGGACGGGACGGGAACGGTTGTGGAACTGCAAGGCAATCGGGCGGTGATTTCCGGGGGGCAGGTATCGGGCGCCAATGGGTTTCACAGTTTTACGGAGTTTGGGGTTGGCACGGGACAAACAGCAGAGTTTGTAGGCGCTACGACGCTGGAAAATATTCTGGGGCGGGTTATCGGGGGGCAAGCTTCTCTCGTGAACGGCACGATTCAAGTGAGCGGTTCCGATGCCAACTTGTTTTTGCTAAATCCGGCGGGATGGGTTTTTGGCAGTGGAGCGCGGCTAGATGTGCCTGGGGCGTTTACGGCAACGACTGCGACGACGGTGGCGCTTGATGGGGGAAGTCTTTGGGGTGTGGGTTCCGATTTAGTCTCGGACGGTGGGGCGATCGCTGGCTTTTACTTTGAAGAGGGCGTGTCGGGCAATATTGCTAATTTCGGTACGCTAGCGGTGGCGCCGGGGCAAGGACTAAGTCTGCTGGGTATGGCGGTGCTGAATGGTGGTCAGCTCATTGCGCCAGGGGGAAATATCGTATTAGAAGCAGTGCCTGACAGTGGCTGGCTACGATTGGCGTCAACGGGCATGGTGTTGGGACTGGAGTTTGTGCCAGGGGCATCGCCAGCACTGGCTAGAGATTTACCGTCGCCGTTAACATTGCCAGAACTGCTGACGGGGGGCGAAGTAAGCACTGCGACGGGGGTGGACGTGGCAGCGTCCGGGACGATTACTTTGGGCGAGGGAACCAGAATTGACGACGGCGACTTAGGGGCTGGAACGGCGATCGCGTCGGGCTCCATTAGCGTTAGTTCCTCCAGCTCTGACGGCGGACAGGTGGCGATCTTGGGCGATCGCGTGGCAGTTTTAGACGGAACCGTATCGGCTACGGGGACTGCAGGCGGCACCGTTTGGATCGGTGGCGAAGGGGCTGGGGGCACGGCGCTGCCGGTGGCTCAGCAAACGGTGGTTAATCGCTTTAGTAAGCTAGACGCCAGCGCTTTAGGTACGGGCGACGGCGGCGAGGTGCTGATTTGGTCCGAGTCAGCCACGCTATTTGACGGGGTGATCGCCGCAACGGGTGGTGCCTTCGGCGGTGATGGCGGCTTTGTGGAAATCTCTGGGCGTGATCGCCTTCAGGTGGCAGGCTCGGTAGATGTGGGGGCTTCTTTCGGCACCCCTGGGTCAGTGCTATTTGATCCGGAAAATATTTTAATTGTGGCGGGCACGCCCAACGACACGACCCAGGTAGGGGATCGCGAGGTAAGCGACGGCAGTATCTTTGCTGGGGATGCGGCGGGGGAAACGCTCTCCATTTCCCAGTTCACGCTACAGACCATTATTGGTGACGTCACCCTGGAGGCGAATAACAACATCACCGTTGATAGCGGGGTCTCTCTGGTGTTTTTGGGGGAGCCCAGCAGCACCGGGGTTAGTCAAACCGTGACCTTCACTGCTGACGCGGATCAAAACGGCGTGGGGGCTTTCTCCATGGATCGTGACCAGGCGATCGTGGCTAGTGATTTAAATGTGTCAGTGTCTGGGGCGTCGGTGACGGTGGGTGATGTGTTGACTGGGTCTGTGGAGGGAGCTGGTGGCGATATTACTCTGCGATCCAGTGCCGGAAACGTGGTGGCGGGACTGCTGGACACCAGCTCAGAGTCAGACGCCGGAGGACGAATTACCCTCGAGGCAACGGGGGGGGATATTACTGCGGATACGCTGCTCACCCTGAGTGCCGGAACCTTTGACGGAGGTGTGGTGTTTATTCGAGGTGACGGCGCTGTCGAGATGGACACGGTTTTAACTAACAGCGTTGGCGGTCAGGGGGGATCGGTCAACATCACGGCCAACACTGAACTGAATGTGTCGGGTATCGATACGGCTGCTTTAGGGGGCGGTAACAGTGGTGCCGTTGTGCTGGATGGTGGCGGAGGGTCGGTGTCCTTCGACTCCATTAACAGTCAGTCCCAGTCGGGGATTGGCGGGGCGATCGCCATTCGTGCCGGTGGCGAGATCACCGTGGGTAATTTGGAGTTTGGTTCCGTTAGCCCGTCAGATTCTGAAACGCCTCAACCGGGGGTGACTCTTAACACCCCTGGTAATGTGGACTTTAGTAACGCTGAGTTTGAAGGATTAGGCGCTGGAGTGGTGGTAGGGGGAGAGTCTCCCGTTGGCAGCGTTGGTTTTGGTATAGAGCCCCTATCCACTTCAAATACAAACCTCACCTTGACCGTGGGCGGTCCGGTGACATTGAATGCTGCTCTCAACACTGTAGGCGGCAGCATTAGCCTAGATGCTGCCGGTGACATCACCGTTTCAAACCCAATTGTTACTCAAGGGGGAAATCTCAGTTTTACGGCACCCACGTTCACTGCCACTGCCGATATCAATGCTAGCGGTGCGGTGACGGCTGCTGGGGAGGGGGAAACAATTTCAAATCGCGTGGGCGGTCAGGTGCAAATTACCACCCAGGGAAATTTGTCGACGGCTAATATTAGTGCCCAAGGTATCGATGGCGGCGGTACCATTTCGTTGAATAGTGCTGGCGGTGCGATCGCCACCGGCAACCTGAACGTTACCAGCACCAATGGTCCTGGCGGCACTATTTCTATCCTGGCTCCCGGTGCTGGTCTCACGGCTGAAGACCTGGCTGGCATCAATGCTTTGGTTTTTGACGAGGAAGGGGTTCTAGACCCCGAATCTTTGGTCACTGGCGCTCCGTTAGGCACATTGCCGGGAGATGTGGTGGTGGGCGACTTGGCGGCGTCAGGAGCCAGCGGAGGTTCAATCACCGTTGAAGCTCGCACGCGAATTACTGGCGGTGCGATCGAGGCTAGTGGCTCCTTGGGTAGTGGCGGTACGGTCGTCATTGACCCCTTGGGAGATGTGGTGCTGAATCAGGTGAGGGCCGATGGTGGCGCCACTGGCGTGGGAGGTACCGTTGACATTGAGTCTCAGCGGTTCGTGCGGGTGCTCAATACATTTCCCGACGCCAGCGGACAGTTAGTGAGTATTTCCGCTTCTGGTGGGCAAGGGGACGGTCAAGTGTCCCTGTCCCACGGTGGATCAGATACGGCAGTGCCGTTGCCTTTCTCCGTCGGTAATGGTGGCATTAACGGCACCGCTGGCGGGATTTCTGTTGGTAATTTAACCATCAGTCCCCCTGAAGATTTCTTTGGTCCTTTGGATGAGGGGAACATCACTTTGATGGCGGGGGAAGTGCCCTCGGACGTTATTGACGACCTGGATGAAGATACGGATTTGGATGAAGTTGTGGACGAGGTGAACGAGGACAATGTGGAGTCTGACACCTTCCTGGCACCGCCACCGGAATTATTAGAGGTGTTAGAGGTGGTTGACCAGCCTTTGGAAGAGCCTGAGTCTGAAGCTACAGCGGATATCGACCGTGATCCTTCTCTCTCTGCGGATCGCCCCCGAGAGGCGGGCTTGACGGATCCCTTGGATATTCCCTTAGATTTCACCCCCGTAACGTTGTCAGAAACGGCAGCGAATTCAAATTTGCAAGCCACGGAACAGGCTTTGGTGGTGGAGTTTGCTGAGTTCCTCGGGGTGGAACCCCAGCCGGAGGTGAGCATTCCTGAGGCGCGATCGCTCCTACAAAATATCGAAACCGCAACGGGGGTAAAACCAGCACTTATTTACGCCCAATTCCGCCCCTCTGCCAGCAGCAGCACAGCAAACCGGGATAAGTCAGCAGAAGTAAATCTTGAAAATCTTGCTGATGGCGTGAGTGAAGGGGGACAACTGGTCGGCAGCGATGAGGTGGGTGACCTAGATCCTGGCGCGAGCCAGGTTGTGGCGCAAGGTTCTTCGGTGCTTCAGGAATCCAGCGAAGATACCCTAGAAATATTGCTGGTTACTGCTGATGGAGATCCAAAGCTGGTGACGGTGCGAGGAGTAACCCGTGGCATTGCCACCCGGAAGGTTAACCAGCTGCGCGAAGTGCTGACGAACCCAGTGTTTCGACAATCCAACCAATATTTATCACTTTCCCAAGAGCTATACGGATGGTTTGTGGAACCGTTGCGCGAGGAGCTGAAAACACAGGGGATTGATAACTTGACCTTTGTTCTAGGACCGGGACTGCGAGGGTTACCGTTGGCTGCCCTCCATGATGGGGAGCAATTTGTAATTGAAAACTTTAGCGTTGGGTTAATGCCGAGCTTATCCCTGACCAATACGAAGTATCAGAATATTAAAGATGCTCCGGTATTGGCGCTGGGGGCGTCGGAGTTTGTTTCCTTGAATCCTCTGCCGGCGGTGCCCCAGGAACTGCAGTTGGTCACGCAAGAGCGGCGACCGGGACAGACGTTTTTAAACGAGTCTTTTACGGCGTCCACTTTGAAAGCTGCCCGTAGCACTGCGGATACGCCCATTGTTCACTTGGCGACCCATGCTGAGTTTCGACCGGGTAAGGCTTCAGAGTCCTTTATTCAGCTGTGGGGGCAGGAGCGGGTTACGTTGGATCGTCTGGATGAGCTACAGCTCAATTTACCGGCAGTGGATTTATTGGTGCTGAGTGCTTGCAGAACGGCAGTGGGTGATGCCAGCGCAGAACTGGGTTTTGCTGGACTGGCGGTGGCGTCGGGGGTGAAAACGGCGATCGCCAGTTTGTGGTACGTGAGCGATCGCGGCACCTTGGGCTTTATGGGGGAGTTTTATCAACAGCTACGGGAGGCTCCCATTAAGGCGGAGGCGCTACGCCAAACTCAATTGGCGATGATGCGCGGCGAGGTGCGGGTGGAAAATGGACAAATGGTGGGTAGCTTCGGGGCGGTCGACTTACCGGATGAGCTAGTTAATAGCGGTGCTCCGGATTTCCAGCATCCCTATTTCTGGTCGGCATTTACCTCTGTGGGGAGTCCTTGGTAAGAGCTCGACGTTAAGGATCCAGGGCAATTTGGCTCCCCCAGCGATCTTGGGGAATAAAAGTGCGATCGCTAGGCAATGAGGCTACGGCTTCCGTCAGTTCAAATTTGCCCGCCTCGATCCATCGCTTTAATTCTTCCGATACCTGGCGGGCTAGAAAAATGCTCGTTAATGGTGCTGTACGTACCCGCCGCCCTTCAATGGAAATTTCTCCCGATTTTAGCTGGGCGTAGCTGACGGAGTTAAACGTGGGGCGCACGCGGCGAGGAATGGAAAAATCAATAATGGGCGCAGTGATATGTTCGTCTCGCACGGCACATCGTTGAGCCACCGTTTTATCCAGCACCGGCAGGGCTAAGCCAACGCCGATCATTAACGAGGGACCATAACCTTTGAAGTAGCACCCTCGCACCCATTTAGGATTCATTTGCTTCGCATCGCCGATCGCTGCCACCGTGGCTGCGGGACCGATGGGCACATCGTTGGGTAGCCGCCGCTGGAGGGGAAAATGCTGGGTGCCTTCCCAGGAAATATAGCCAATACCGCCCCCGAGGAAAATACGGGTACCGATGCCCACTAGCTGTAGATGAGGATCGTTTAAAAGGGGGGATAGTGCGCCGGAACAGGCGTACACGGCGTTTCCCAACTGGGGTTGTAGAGGACCCAGGTAGGTGTTCAGCGGGCGATCGCCCCCGTTAACGCCCACAATAAAATTTTGATAGAGATTGCGCGGGTTAAATAGATAAAACTGGTTGATGGTGTCCTTGGTAATGGTCGTTTCCAAGGATGGGCAAGGATAGCAATCGGTCACCTGTCCCAGGGCGCGCACCTGTATTGGCTTTCCGGCAATTAACGCTTCAATAACATGACCGCCACCTCGATCGCGCAGGGGCTCATCCAACGCTTCCCCTTGGGGTGGATCTACGGCATGGCTGGCGCCCAAATATAAATCCACCGCGCCAAATCCGGCATAGGCTGACACGCCGTCGAGCCAGCAGCGGCGGATTTTAATCGGTGGATCTGTGTGGCCTAAGTTTAAAATTGCCCCCGATGATTCCATGGGCTCAAAGGTGCCCGTGGTAATCACATCAACAAAATTCGCCAGGGTTTCCGGTGCTGTCTGTTGGGATCGAGCTTTGAATTCCTCGATGGTCCAGACCGTTGCGGTACCCTGGCGAATTTTTTCGTTGATTTCTGCGAGCGATCGCATTCCAGCTTCCGAATTAGGATTCGTGGTCAGTATTCCTTTCCCCTATCCTAGTTCGTTTCAAGGGGGCTGAATGAATATCCAGATCCCTTGAAAGGACTCACTGTTCGACTTATACGAAGTCTGCGGAGTCGATGCCGGAGGTGATGCCGTTCAAGGTGGCGATGGTCACTCCACCGGTGGTGGTAATGACGGTGTTGCCGCCGGATACAGCGAAGCTCAAGCTAGCAACGGTGACGCCGTTTACTGCCTGTAGTCGGTCGGTACCGTCTACGAAGTCAGTAATCACAACGGAATCTTGACCGATTTGGAAGATATCGGCGCCGTCGCCACCGGTGAGCACGTCGCTACCTAGGTTGCCGTTGAGAGTGTCGTCGCCAGAGTCCCCGAATAGGGTATCGTCGCCTCGACCACCCAGCAGGATGTCGTTGTCGTCACCACCAAACAGGCTATCGTTGCCTCGCTGACCGAACAATAGGTCGTTGCCGGTGCCGCCAATTAGCACGTCGGCGCTGTCGGAGGTTTCGATTAGGCTGTCACCAATCAAGGTGTCGTTACCTGCGCCTCCGTCGATGGTGTCGTTGCCCACGTCGCCGCTTAGCAAGTCGTCGCCATCTTCGCCGAACACTAGGTCATCTCCTTGACCTGCGAACACTTGGTCGCTGCCGATGCCGCCAGCAATGGTGTCAGCTCCTTGACCACCGAATGCGGTGTCGTTGCCAGCACCACCAAAGATTAGGTCATCACCAGGCATCGGTGCAGAACCGTCGCCGTTCAAGATGTCGTTACCTTCGTTACCGGTCACGGTGTCGTTACCAGCGTCACCGGAAACCACGTCGTCGCCAGGGCTACCGGCTGCGAAGTCGTCACCCATACCGCCGTTAACGGTGTCGTCGCCAGCGTTGCCTTCTAGGACGTCGTTGCCGCCGAAGCCGTCAATGTCGTCAGCACCGTCAGCACCTTGAGCACCGTTAGCACCAGCATCGCCAGCTAGGATGTCGTTGCCATCCGTTGCGCCAGGAATCAAGGTGGGCAAGGGGCTAGGTACAGAGGGCTCGGAAGGAACCACCAAGGTAGGCGCCACCGAAGGAGTCGGGGTCGGGGTGGGAACCGGGGTCGGGACTAGCGGGGGAGCAGGAGCGGGAGCCGGGGGAGGTAGGAACGCGCCAACGCCAGCATTTGCCTGAATGGTGAAGGTTTCATCAGTGGCAGGCTCAGCAATCGGAGTTGTGGATGCGGTGCCTAGAACGTCGGTAACTGCAGAGGTTCCGGAGAAGTTTAGACCAACGGTTGCTCCGTCAACGGTGGCAATGTCGCCGCCTGAAACCACAACATCATAGGTGGTGGCAAAGGTGTTGCCACCGACCGTGATGGTATCCAAAGGACTCACCTGAGTCACCGTTGCAGTGGTGCCAGCTACCGTAAAGTCGTCAGCAGCCAAGCCAGCTGCGGGCTCACTTAAGACCAACTGGAATACAACACCGGTGGGCGCTGCGGTGATGGCGTCGGTGGGTACCTTACGGGTGATGGACACTGCGGTGGGTCCAATGTTATCCACTGCGATCGCCGTCTCGGTGGCAGCAGTACCAGTACCAGCAACCGGCGGGGTCAACGCCGTAACCGTAGCGTCATTACCAGCAGCATCCTCTAGGGTGGCATTAACAAAGTTCAACCCTACAGTTCCGCTAAATGCGTTTAAGTTACCGCCCGTTAAGGTGATCTGGTAGGTATTGTCGTTGGCGTCTCCACCGTTTGTTACTCCAACCGTGGGCAACGTAAATGCTGGGCTGCCAGTAGTGGTGGTTCGAGCCACAGGAACTACCACATTTGCTGCCTGCAATGCCGCTGTCAGGTCTTGATCCACCCCGGTGAAGGTGACGTCGAATACCAGAGGACCATCGCCAGCAGGGTTTGCCTGACCCGTCCCCGGGACAACGGTGTTCAGCACTGGCACAACGCCATCAATGACAATGGCTTCATTTTGAATGAAGCTGCCAGCGCCGGATGTGGGGATAGTAGCGATGTTGCTAACGGCGTTACCACTGGCTTCAGTCAGTGTGCCAGTTAAGTTCAACGCTGTAACGTTCAAGTCAGGGCTCGAATCGCCAGCCACTACGGTGTAGGTTCCCGTTGCAGTAGTTCCAGCAACAGTCAAAGGGATAGGCGTCGACGAGGCATCAACGGTCGCCGTCAAGCTGCCACCAGTGGATAAGGTCACGGCATCGCTGAAGGTGACCGTAATGTTGGCAGTTCCGCCCACCGCTAAGGTGCCAGCAGCGGTAGTCGAGTCGATGTTGGTAACTGTAGGTGCAGTACCGTCAATGACAACAGTGTTGCTGGAGTTCTCCAGAGCTGCAGCATCACCATTACCAGTGGCAAGGGCTAGGTTGACAGCATTGCCTGCTGCGTCCTGGAGCGTCCCGCCGGTCAACACCAAGGCATTAGCAGATTTCAAGTCATCTTCTACATCGCCAGCCTCAACGGTGTAGGTTCCCGTTGCGGTGGTTCCAGCAATCGTCAAAGGCACCAATCGAGGATTAACACCCGTGGCGGTGTCAAGATCGATTGGTAGAGAAAGGGTGGCGCCTGCCGACAAAATCGGGGCTTCATCGAAGGTCACTGTCAAGGCTGCAGTACCGCCAATGCCCAGGGTGCCAGTGGTCGGGGCTACAGCCACGTCTGTAACCGTAGGAGCCTGGTTGTCAACAGCAACAGTGTTGTCGGTGTTGACCGATGCGGCACTGTTGTTTCCTGCCAGGTCGATCGCTGCATTTGCTGCGATAGTGCCCACCGTTACAGTGGCGTTGTTGTTAGTTCCGGTGGCGCCAGTGACCGCAACGTTGTATACGCTGGGTCCGCCGGTTACAGCTCCAGCGGCTGTGCCGCCCAGGTTAGTAAAGCCTTCACCAGTAATATCGGCGTTATCGAATCCCGTCACATCTTCGGTGAAGGTAACGGTGAAGTTGACGGGGGTCGCCACGTTGGTGGGATCGGCTTGACCCGCTGCAACAGTAATCGTGGGAACCGGTGCTGTACGGTCAATTACAACAGGGTTTAAAGCAGTCCCAATAGGACCTACGTTACCTGCTAGGTCCGTAACCCGTGCCGTCACGGAATAAGTACCCTCGGCAATTCCAGTGGCCGTTACGTTGGCAGTGGTACCACCGGATACGACACTTCCCAGCACTGTGGCGCCATTAAGAATCTCTACCGTATCAGTGGCAACCACGTTAGTGGTCACATCAAAGATGGGGTTGGCAACGTTGGTGACGTTGTCATTATTGACGTTCGAGTCTGAACCAACCTGCAGGTCAGGGGCACCAGGCGCTAGCGGAGCAGTGGTGTCGAGGTTAACCGCCAAATCACCCGAATCGGTACTAACGTTCCCCGCAGCGTCTGTGGCGATCGCATCAATTGCCAACGCAGCTCCAGGCGCCAGAGCGGTAGGAACCGTGATTGACCAAGCTCCGCCAGCATCGGCAACTGCAGTTGCACCAGTAATGTTGGTGCCACCTAGACGAAGCTGAACCGTTGCACCTGCTTCCGCCGTTCCTGTGAAGGTGGGGGTGGTGTCATTGGTAACGTTGTCGTTGTTGAGTTGACCTGTGTCAGAGGCATCAGCTAGGTCAGGAACAGAGGGCGCAACTGGCGCGGTCTTATCAACACCAACACCCGTCGGAATATTGGTGGTGATGGGTACAGTCGCCCCAGCAGCCAACGGGTTAGCTAGGACAGGGTTGGCAAGAGTCGTGGAGGCGAACACATCTGACAGGGTGGCGCCACCACCTACTGTCACAGAGGTGACCGATAGATTAGGAACGGTGGTACCGGTACCCGTTCCGCCAACGTTAACCGTTCCAGAAACGGAGGTTTGGTTGGTGAAAGGAGCGATCGTGATGGTTTCGCCAGAATTCAGCAGCACATCCAAGTTGCCGCCAGCCAAGGTCTTGGGACCATCAAAAGTAATGGTGACGGGAATCGGATTGCCAGGACCCAAAGTGCTGGGGTTAGTCGCCGTGGTGGTGATGGTGGCAATTACAGGCGTGGTGACATCAACGTTGATATCGCCAGAAATATTGTCTGTACCTGCAACCATCGGCACTGTAAAGGTTGTTGCTGCTTCCTCTGTTGCACCACCACCCCGCAGACTAATTACAGCACCGGTGACAGCAGTAACGTCAATACCATCAGTAATCGTTACTCCACCTGCGCCTGAAGTGGGCACCGTGTAGGTTTGGGTAAAGGTGTTGTTATTAACCGATGCCGCAGGAATAACAACCGTTCCACCGGAATCTAACGTCAGCGTTAGGTCAGTGGTGATATCAACAGCCTCGTTGAAGTTAATGGTGATGGGAATCGTTCCACCAGGACCATAGGTTCCGTCTGCGGCAGAGGTCTGAATGCTGGTAATGAAGGGAGGAACCAACACACCCTCGTACTGCTCGGTGTTGATGGCGGCAGTGCGCACATCGCCCAAACGGAACGCTAGCTCAGCGTCTCCACCCAAAGCGGGGGAACCGGTTAGGGTCTTGGACGCTGCAATGTTTGCGCCAGTTAGCTCATGGATGCGACCTAGGAACGCCTCACCGGCTTCGGTGGCGGCCACTTCGCAACCGTAGAACAGAATGTCAGCATCGGCGGCTAGGAACTCGCGCCAGCTTTGTAGTTGAGGAGCAACCTGGGACAGAGTGGCTGCACTTAAGACGCCATTGCCTAAGAATAATTGACCAGGCTTACCGTGACTGAAAATGTGGATGCTGCCAACGGGCGCAGTTTCGGCTTGAATCGCCTTTGTAATTTGACCAATGCCGTTGTCTTGTAGAACGACAACCTCTGCACCAGCAGGAACGTTAGCCAGCAAACTTTGACGGTTGTCAACGTTGGCGTCAACGAAAATCAGGTGGCGCGCGGAAAAGCTACCCTGATCTACTGCGATCGCGGTAGGAGTCTTCAATAGAGCCGTGTTCTGTACCATAGGTTTTATCAACTCATCAACTGTCTGAAAATTACCAGCGAGCTCTCACCATTCCTTTCGGAAGTCATATTGGTGACCAGTGCCGATGTCTTAAACCGGTTTTGGTTTATCGGATGTAACTACTGCCCATCACTGTAGCCTTAAATTTTGCTGTTCCCTACGAATGAACGGGAAACAAAACATCCACCTTTGAAACGGTGAAAGCTACAGAGATGGGGAGAGCAGAATCAAGCAGGCTACACCTCTTCCTTGCAGACACTCTCGAGGAGAGCTTAACAGATTCCGCCTGGGCGGATTATAACTTAACCACTACTGAAACAAGGTGTTGCAACGTCTTGCCAGATAAGGATTCTGGCGACATTTGAACCTCTTAAGTGGTGATTAGATTCCCTAATCAGCAAGGATGTGATTTCTGCTACTTAGTTTCTTCTTCCACAAGAGACGTGCCAATCCTAAAGAGGTTCCTACAGGTGTGCCGAAATATTAACGAATTGTTTCGTTTGCCTGCCGTCAATGCTTCACGGCACAAGAGCCTTAGGGCAGTGCCATCTAATAAGTGACCGCCGCTGGAAGCCCTAATCCCCCGGCTTCCTCACAGCTCTGATCGGGACATGCTTTTTCCCAGGAAAAAGGGGCGTCAGACAAGGTGTCTGGGTTGCAAATATTTTGAGTCCTCTTCATCCGTAAAGCGTGGAATTTAGGGTGAGGATAATGCTTGGGGCACAAGACCTTTATTTTATTGGGCTTTTAGGTCCAATCGTCTATGGTTTTCTGGTCGTTTTGCCAATTCTGGAAGCGCTTTTCAAAGGTGTCGGTGCCCGGCTGTTGAGATTTCCAGGCATCGAGGGCGATAAATAAGCCCCACACGAGGGCGACGATTAGTGACCAGTCCAGGTGATGGGCCAAAATCCAGTTAATTGGGCTGAGGAATAAGGTGACGATCGCCACCTTTACTGCCCGCCGCTGAATCCGTGCTTTTTCGCTGGCTTGGAAGCGCGCCCGGTCCCCCTGGTCGCCGTAGATTTCTTGCCATTTTGTTTCGGCGGCGGTGATATCCGCTTCGGATAGCCCCAATTCTTGACCCATCTCTAGGAGTTGCGATCGCGAATAGCCTTCAATGTCGCCCCGTTTTGCCAGGGCAAGCTGCAAGATTTCCTGCACCGCATCCTGGTCGTAGGTGGCTAAGTCGGTGGGGGCTAAATCTGGTGAGGACCAGTCGGATGGAGACACGGCGGAGCGATCGCTGGGGGTAAGATTGGCAGGATCGGGCTGGGGGTCAAGCTGGCTCATGGAAGATTGATTTTCTTTTACCTATATATAAGGTATTGATATAGACGTGCTGGTGTGGAAAGACGGTGCTGATTCCCGATGTAAAAATTACCGGTGTAGAAAACGAATTTAAGCATTCGAAGTTAAGAACCAGTGTAGAAACCGATATAACAAGTTGGATGTAAAAAGTTGAGTGGTTTTGGAATTACCGTCGGACGTTTTGATGGGATTTGGTGGATATGATGCAGCAGTTTTGGCGCGATGACGTGGGACGTAGCGGATTTCGGTGGCTTGGGCGATTCGTGGTGCTGGTGGGGGCGATCGCGATTTTGGTGTTTGGCTTAAGTGGATGCGGGACGAAGGTGGTGGATGCCATCCGTGATGATGGGGGAACGGTGCTGAAGGCAGAGCGGCGCAGCACTCGGGTGAAGGAAACGGCGCCGCCGGAGCTTATTCAACGATTAAATCAACAGCTCAACCGGTACCAGCCCCAGGTGAAAATTTTGGAGCCCCGCGCCGGGGAAACTCTAAAGTCAACGGCGGTGACGGTGAAGTTTTCGGTGCAGGAATTGCCCCTGTTTAAAGATGCAAAATTAGGTCTGGGTCCCCACTTAAATCTGTGGGTGGACGATGAGTTTTACGGGGAGATTTTTGATGGGGATGAGGAAATTAGCTTAGGGGACCTATCGCCAGGAACCCACACTTTGCGCGCATTTGCGGATCGTCCTTGGCACGAAAGCTTTAAAAACGAAGGGGCCTATGCTCAAACCACCTTCCATATTTTTGAGCCGAGCCGTCGCAATAATCCGAGCGATCGCAAACCTCTGTTGACCTATAGCCAGCCGGCGGGAACGGTGAGCGGCGAGCCTGTGTTGCTGGATTTTTATTTAACCAATGCGCCGCTGCATTTAGTGGCTCGCCAGGATGAGACGGTGGAAGATTGGCGGGTGCAGGTGACGGTGAATGGGGAAAGTTTTGTGATGGACTCCTGGCAGCCGGTGTATTTGCAGGGGCTGAAGCAGGGCAAAAACTGGGTGGAGCTGGAACTGCTGGGAGACGGCGGTGAACCTTTGGATAACGTTTACAACGACACCGTTGGAATGGTGGACATTGACCCAATGGCGGCAGACGGTTTGACTCAGCTGTTAAGTGGAGAGCTGCCCTACGAAGACGCTTTGGCAATTATCGACCCGGATTACAAACGTCCAGTGCCTGATCCTGTGGTTGAGCCTGAACCTGAGATCATTTCTGAGCCTGAAACTGTTCCAGAAAGGGCGGTTGAACCTGAGGCGGTGCCAGAATCCGTGACGGCGCCGGAACCAGCGCCCGCCGTTGGTGTTGACAATAACGATGCTGACCTGGCGACTGAGTCTGAGTCGGCTGACTCGGCTGACATAGACGACGAGGTGGAAAAGGAGGATGCATCGGCAGTGATTGAGCCAGCGTTAAAGGATGAGCGTGAGGCGGATGAAGAGGTTGTTGAACCGGCGATCGCTGCCCCTGAACCCGTGGAGCCGCAAGTTGCTGAGCCAGAAGTGACTGAATCAAATATGGAAGAACCGGAGGCGGCGATCGCGGCAGAGTCTCAAAATGAAGAGTTTCAGGATGAAGAATCTCAGGATGAAGAGTTTCAAGATATAGAGCCGGTAGATCCCGTGGCAGAGGATCTCGACTCTGAAATGCCCGTTGAGGCGGCAGAAGAATCTGACGATGCCCTTGACGGTGAGATGGAAATGGCTGAGCCCGAAACCGCACCCACTGCCTCCTATCCAGAGTTGACCAATGCCCCAGCGGATACTGGTAACGCCTGATCAGCTTCAGGGCGATCGCCTGGCACTATCTCCAGACCAAAGTCACTACCTAACGCGGGTATTGCGGTTGGCGGCGGGAGATTCCTTTGTGGCGATATTTGAAAATCCGGTGCAGCCTTTGGACAAGCTCGGACCAGGGCGATGGTGGCTGGTACAGCTTTTAGACCAGGGCGGGCAGATTTTAGGCCAGTTGGAAGAGCCCAATAACACGGTGCCGGTAACGGTGTTGGTGGCAATTACTAAAGGTGGCGGTTTTGATGAGGTGTTGCGCCAGCTAACGGAGTTAGGGGTAGAGGCGATCGCCCCCCTCCAAACGGAGCGCACCGTAGTGGTGCCCGGCTCCAATAAAATCAAGCGCTGGAAGCGGATTATTGCCGAAGCTGCCGAGCAGTGCGAGCGATCGCCTCTACCCAGGTTGCTCGACCCGATGCCCTGGTCTGAGGCGCTGACACTACCGTGGATTGAAGGGGATGAGCACATTGAGAAACTGATTTGCGCGGCGCGATACGGTGAAGGGCGACCGCTACTGACGGCATTGCAAGCCACTTTGGACGATCAGGCTAATCCAACCCATTGGGCGATCGCCATTGGCCCAGAAGGGGGATGGACAGAAGGGGAAAAACATCAGGCGATCGCGGCGGGATTTGAAGCGGTTTCCTTGGGCGGGCGGATTTTACGGGCCGTGACGGCGGCGATAACAGTGGGGGCGATCGCGGCGTCAGTATGGGAAAGCCGGGACAATTAATAGCTGCGGCGAATCCATCGCGCCTGCATCCCTATTCCCTTCGCCCCTAAATAATCGTCTTCGTAACTATCGCCAATATGCATCGCCGCCGCTGGCTCACAGCGATGGCGATGAAGCGCCGCCGTAAATACCATCGGGCTGGGCTTTGCCGCCCCCACCTCCGTTGACAGGGTAATGCCTTGGAAAAAGTCCACCAGCTCCAGGGTTTTCAAAACATGGTAAAGGCGCGTATCAAAATTGGAAATAATCCCCAGCTCAATGCCCAAACCTTGCCAAGTGCGTAGGGTTTTCACCGTTTCGGGATACACAAACCACGGAGCAGCGGTGGCGAAATACTCAAATAAGTCTTGGAAAAATGCGTCGAAATCCTTGAGTTGATCGCGCACCTCTGCCCCTTCGAAAGTGGTTAGGGCGATCTCTTTCCACCATCTGTACTCACAGCGCTGTAGATCTTCGCCGGTTACGCCAGGAAATACACAAGGGGATGCTTTTTTCCACGCCTTAAAAAATTCTCTATTCAGACGGGAGTCATCCACGATCGCCCCAAACTGCCGCGCCATATAGCCGTACTGCTCTCCCACGGACCCCGCCACCCCAAAGAGGGTCCCGACGGCGTCGAGAAAAATTACCTGAGGTTGCCCATTGATTGCCATGGTTAAGCCTTCTTACCCCTGATGCGGTCTATCTTTCGTCGCGGTCTACAGTTCACCATAGCGTTTTGGTAAGCATTCCCCAGCGCTCCCCTCAAAACGCCCTTGCCAAATCGAGAAATGTCCCGGGAGAACGCATCTTAGAAAAATGTGCCTTAAAATAGCCTGAGTCTGCCCTTGGAGCAGTCAGGAGAAACGTGTTAGGAGTGACCAATGCTGTTTGCTGAATTTTTTAGCCGTGGAGCCTGGATTTGGGGGGCGATCGCCTTCACCATTGCCTTTGTGCTGGCAAGCCTAGTGGAATATTGGCTGCACCGAGTGATGCACAAACCCGGCGACGGCAAACTACTGGTGCGCCACCGGGACCACCATAAGCGCAACGAAGGACAAGGGGTGCTGTGGGAATTCCGTGATTATGTCAAGGGCAGTTTGGTGGTCATGTTTCTGCCGTTTTTGATTGCGGTCCCCGTCGGACTGGGCTGGTCTTTGGGGGCATTGGTCTTCGCTGCCTTTTCCGCCTATGCCCACCAGCTTCAGCACGAAAACCCCATGAAATGCTTCTGGATGCCCATGCCCGTTCACTATGTACACCACAAGTACGGCATGTGGAACCACAACTTTGGTTTGGCTGTGGACTGGTGGGACCGGGTATTTGGTACCTACAAGCAAGTGGATTGGATTGATGAAGAAGAGATTGCCCTAGCGCGGCAGTCTGTTTTGCAACTGCGCTGGTGGTAGGCAGACTTAATTCAGCGTTGAAAATATTCGGCGTCAAAAATAAGGGCTGACGCCAGCTTTTCCCCTTAGTGCTGAGAAATCCTTAGCTGTCTTCGACATCGCAAAAGACAAAGTCACCCAACGTGGAGTTATCTCGCCTCCAGGTCGGATTATTTCGTTTTGCCTATTTCCAGAGGTCGGGAACTTTGTCAGCACTTACGCAAAGCCCCCTTACCAACAGAGGGCTCCCATCGCCCTTACCCCATCATCCCAACTTCAAACAAAACGCCTCAATGGTAAGGATCCCCCCTCAGTCCACCCTTGGTTCGTGGGGAAGTCGAGGCAACTGTTTTTTGGCTCAAACAGCATGTCTTGCGTAAGTTTTGCTTGTGTCGTCTCAAACCCGTTCTAGCTGGGTTCGATATACTGGCAGCCCCTGTTTAATGACTGAAATTTCTCGCTCCGTGCGCACCGGCAGTGGGTTGTCTGGTAGCCAATCGCCATCGTGGGTTTTCTGAAATGCCGGATTAGCGGCGAAGCGATCGCCCATTTCCCGCGCCACTTCTTCCACATCGGACTGCAAAAACACCTGCGCTCCCACCTGCAAAAATGTCGCTAGCTCGTCTACCAAAGGCGGCTGCACCACTCGCCGTTTTTGGTGTCGCTTTTTGAACCAAGGGTCAGGAAACTGCACGGACACCAACTTCACTGCCCCCTTCGGCAGCGATTCTAAAATTGGACGCACCGAGTTGTTGGCGTTGCAGGACAGGTAATGCAAGTTTCGCAACCCAGCTTCATCGCGCCACTGGTTTGCCCGATCCACTAACGGCTCACGAATTTCTAGCCCCACCACATTCCAGTCAGGGCGTTCCGTTGCCATCTTCAGCGGAAAATATCCCCGAGCACAGCCAATATCCAGATGCCACGGATGATCCATTGCATCAAAAATCTCTTCCCATTTCGGCGGGGCGATCGCCTTACTGAACCGAATACCTAGGGGATTAACGTGCTCTCGAACTCGAACAATAGCCAAAGCTGTCTCCTATTTCACCGCCGATTTGTTCAAGCCAATGCCAGCTAGTCCAAATCAAGTGAAATTGTAGAAGCCCAGCGCCCACCGTTCAAGATTCTTTTGCGATTGATCTAGGCAATGCGATCATTGCGATCACTAAAAGTCGCCCTAAAAAACTAATCCGTGCTCGGCAAGCCCCAACAGAGGGTTTCCCACGCATCAGGAGACGCGTCCTGGGCAGCAGCATCCGCTTCACACTGTTCTTTTGAAGTGTAAGTTTGCCCCTTGCTACTCGTTTGCAAAGGATCATCCTGAGGCAAATCATTGATATCGGACACGGGCGCAAAATAAATCTCTGGAGACGGATCCACCTCTACAGATGGATCTGGTGTCCATGAATCAGCCGTACTAACCCGCGAGCCAAGCTGCTGCTCAACTAGCGCTCCTCCAGCTAGAATTGCCGCGATCGCCAGAGCGCATAGCCGAAATTCTGGTGCAGAGGCTTTAGAAAGTTTGAGACGAGACCGTCCTGAAGAAAGTGCTTTAAACATGGCGTAGAGACCCGCGTGACCTTTGAGTGCGTATCTAACCTGCGACCAATTCTTAACTAACGAACCCCAACTTTGTTCTGATTGGTCGTTTACTGCTCGCCAAATATAACGACTAAAACCGGTCCCATTTTTAAAGATTCGATAAAGACGATTCTGTTTTGTATAAAGTTTCCGTGAAGTACGATCAAAGACTTGTCGCAACAAAAGTTAAAGCATCCGCTGATCCTCGCCAAGGTCCGTTTTAATCGGCCAGTCTCTCGATACAGTTAAAGGGTCATTGCCAGATAGATGTAGCTGCTGGCGTGAATATCTTCGGAACACGGTGCGAAATATCTACCGCACTGTATGGGCGGCACCGTATTTAGGGTGATGTTTGGTAGCGATGTCTAATTTCGGGTTGGAAAATTCTTCAGCGACTTCAGTGCGTCAGTGTCGCTTTGGGGTTATTAGTGATTCCCATGTGGCGCTACCCCAAACTGTTTGGCAGGGTCCTAATCGCCTGCATTTAGTGGAAGTGGGAATTCCGGCTTTGGAGCAGGTGTTCGAGCATTTGCAGTCAGCAGATGTGGATTTTTTGCTGATGCCTGGCGACTTGACCCAACATGGCGAGCCAGAAAATCATCATTGGTTGGCGAATCGCCTTGCCCAACTGCCATTTTCCACCTACGTCATTCCAGGCAACCACGACTTTCCGGCGCGCTCATTTTATAAAAGTAAAACTACCCAAGAAGAGTTCATTGACCTGTATCGAAAGTTTGGTTACCAAGGGTCGGGCGATCGCCCCTACTACAATCAACAAATTTTTCCGGGAATTCGCTTAATTGGATTAAATTCCAATCAGCTTTCAGCGGATGGTCAATATATTGATGGCAGGATTGACTTGCCACAAATGGAATGGTTAGACCGGCAGCTTCAGGAACTAAAAGTCAATCACAATCAAAGCAATAAAGAAAGCAATAAAAACGGTGATCAAAGATCAGATGAAATTGTGATGGTAATGGTGCATCACAATGTTGCTGAACATATTCCTAACCAGTCCACCCATCCCTTAGGGCAACGATATATTCTGCCTGAGGCTGTTGGTCTTCAAAATAAGCTGCGAGATGCTGGCGTCAAGTTTGTTTTTACCGGACATCTTCATGTACAAAATATCGTAGATGCCAATGGGTTATTTGCTATCACCACAGGGTCCTTAATTGCTTATCCCCATCCGTATCGAATTCTGACGCTACATGAGATAACTTCTCGTGAGCCTGACATGGATGGGGAAGTATCGAGGCAGCGATGGCTAGAAATTGAAACGCATAATATTAAAACTTTGCCGGACTGGGAGAATTTAACGTCAGTGTCTCGTCAGTGGGCGGGCAATCATAGCGGAGCATTTATGACTCAGTTATTAGCAAAAAGCTCCCTGGGTTTGTCTTTAGAAGAATCCGAATTTTATAGCCAGGAAATTCAATATCTATGGGCTGATATGGCTCGCGGTGATCAACAATTATCGTTTCCCAATTTGCCCCGTAAAATTCGTGATTACTGTGAAAATTTTGGGGTGCGATCGCACAATAACCAAATCAAATTTTGCGATAATCACATTGCTTTACGGGTCGACTAATCTTGTTTAACTTCGCGCGTTTGATTCCGCTTCAGCTATCCCATTAAATCGCCGAGCCGGTCACTTTTCCGTAACGGCGATCGCGATCTTGATAAGCCACCAAAGCCTTGTGAAACTCCTCGCGATCAAAATCTGGCCACAGCGTATCCGTCACGTAAAATTCAGAATAAGCCAACTGCCAAAGCAAAAAATTACTTACTCGCATTTCCCCGCTGGTGCGAATTAGCAAATCGGGATCCGTTGCCCCCGCCGTGTACAATACCTGTTCAAAATGTTGCTCCGTGATCTCCCCCGGTGCTAGCTGTCCCGCTTGAACCTGAGTGGCGATCGCCTGACACGCCTGCACAATTTCCTGGCGCCCACCGTAATTCGTCGCCACATTAAAATTCAGTGATTTAAAGTGTGCCGTCCGCTCCATCGACTCTTCCACTTCCTTACGCAATGCTTTCGGTAGTGCTGCCACATTACCCACCACCCGTAGGCGCACTTCCTCCTCCTCCATAAACCGCATTTCCCGCCGCAGCATTTGCTCAATAAGCAACATTAAAAAATTCACTTCCTTCTCAGGGCGCCGCCAGTTTTCCGTGGAAAATGCATACACAGTGAGAGACTCAATGCCCCAGTCTTTACAGCATAAAACCAGGTCGTGAAGGGTATCTGCTCCCCGATGGTGCCCCATAATTCGCGGCAATTTTCGCTTTTGCGCCCACCGCCCGTTGCCGTCCATAATCACTGCCACATGTTTGGGCAGGGCGTCGCGATTTAAATCCGCCGGTAATTGACGCAGCGCAGTCGAGGTAGCACTCATAGAATTGCACTTAATTGCCAGCAACAATAATGATTCAATGCCCTCAGCATTGGCTACGACGGCTGAACGTCAACCGTAGCCCAACACTCTAAATCGAATCCCGAAAATTGACCTCCGGGAAATGGGCCAAATAACAGCATAACGAACTTGATCCTTTACGGCGACGAAAGTTTAAATCTTCATCGAAATTCCAAGCTGCCGCTGCTCTTAATTGCCTCGATCTGTTACGCCTAAGCTTAATATCAATACTTCTAGACAATGTTTCTAGAGACTCTCAACGTCAGGGAGTCTGGTCACTCGCGCCCTAGGCAGGATGAATATGCAGGACGAATGGGCATTAGCCCTTCAATGCTGGCGAGAATACCCCACTCAATTTCACATTGTCTTTTTGCGGGAAGGGGCAAACCCATAATTTACGCTTGTTTCGCCAAAGTCAGGCGCATTTCAAAAAGCTATTGCTCTGCTTGGTTGATAGGGACATCAGGGTATTCGCCACCTTCACGACAACAGCATTACTCCCTAGCGCAAGCCCCCAAACAAACCATTACCCCAGGACGAAAAATATCCTAGTCGAAGCTTGGTTCGTCTGATGTTGGGAGTGGAGTCCAGTATCCGTCACTTGAAGAGATGTCATGTCTTGTCCGGGTACTGCCTAACCTTGCCTGGGTGCTACCGCAATCGTCGTCACCGATTTGGGCTGAGGGTCCACCTATTGGCAGGCATCATCAACTTTGGCTTGGCTTTATCCTCACCTTGATTCATGCAAGAGGTCTACTTTGTTGTTTAGAAAAAGTAAACAATAAAAAATGCTTAGGATGTGATGCACAATGTGGCTCCTAAGCATTATTTGGGAAGGTTCTTAGCTGGAGAAAGACAGACTATCTACCATTTCTTATAGGGCAAGAATTTACCGCACATGGTGATTTGAACGCGATCGCCTTTGGGATCTTCCACTTTGTCCACTTCAATGGAGAAGTCAATGGCGCTCATGATACCGTCGCCAAACTTTTCATGGATGACATCTTTTACCGGCATTCCAAAGACCTGCATGATTTCATACAGACGATAAATCAGAGGATCCGTAGGAATAACGGGGTCTAAACCGCCTTTCAAAGGAGGAACGGTCAGGGGCTCAGCCATTTCTGCGGGCAATCCCAACGCCTCAACCAACTTTGCAGCCTGGTCGGCATCAGCACTGGCTTGGCGGAAAATCACCGACGCGATCCAAACTTCATCTTGCCCAACAACTTCTTCCAGTTCGGCATAGCTAACACCTTTCGCTTTCTTCGCATCCAGTAGCTTTTGGGTAATCTCAGAAACAGCCATGGTTTACTCCTTTAACGTTTTTAGAAGCGCCTTTGAAGCAACAACAAATACACAAATCGGAAAGCTTTTCAGCACTTTTCCAACAGGCGTTAGACAATACCAAGACCGTTATTGTCCGCAATTTATTCTTGCGCATTTAGGTTTTTCACGCTCTATAAAACCAACAGATACTGAACAGCTCTGTAAAGCTAGATACTTTTTTTGAAAATAAATGGAAAATTATTTTTGACGAAAAAATGCAGCAATTTATGCTGTGGACGGCAAATATTCACTCAATATTCAGTAAATTCTGAGAGAGAAGGCATTTCTTAAATCATGGCTGACAGTATTTTTAGCACGGTATTTTTTCGGCGTTTGCCTCTTTCTCCCCTGGCCCAAAAACTCTTGGCAATGGTTGGCATTGGTACGTTCCTGGCAAGCTGTGCACCCAGTCGCGCCATCCAATGTCAGCGGCTAAGCGAAATTGCCCGAACCGTGCAAGAGACAGCCCAGCCAGCGGTGTCAGGACGGACCCAAGCGATCGCCCGGGCGGCAACGGGGTTCACAACAGCCATTGATCAGCTCAATCAGCTTGGGGACTTGGACGAAGATTTAACGGTAGTGCAGGTGGCGCTGCGGAATATTTATGGCAACTCCGGAGAGGCCACCAATGAGTTTTTGACGGCGCTGGAGGCTCGCGATCGCGCCCAGGCGGAAACAGCGGTGAAACGACTGGAAGCATTGGCAACCCAGGAGAAGGATGTGCTGGAGCAATTAAACCGTCGCTGCTACCCCGAAGCTGCCGACACTGGAGCTGGCGCGAGCCCTGAACCCGCTACGACCAACTCCCCCTAGCACGGTACAATTCATCTGGTTTTGAAATATTTAGACGCTTATGTTTAGTGATGTAGCAGTTGGGAAAGCCTCCCACCAGTGACTTAGTTCAAAATTTGTATTTAGCAATCAATTTTTATTGATCTATTGCAGCAGCCGGGAGACAGTTTTATGGTGCTTCAAAAATATGTTCCGCTGGTGGCTCGTATCGCGATCGCAGTCATTTTCCTCAACAGCGGCATTGGCAAAATCTCTAATTTCGCCGGTACCCAACAGGCGATCGCAGGAGCCGGACTGCCCATCGCACCGGTTGTGACGGTATTCACCATCGCCTTTCTGCTGTTGGGAAGCATCTCATTGATTTTGGGATACAAGGTGCGTATCGGAGCAGGCTTGCTGATTGCCTTCTTAGTGCCTGCCACTTTGGTTTTCCACAATCCCATCGTTGATGCAGCGGAAATGACCCAGTTTCTAAAAAATCTGGCTATTATCGGCGGCTTGTTAATGGTGTTCGCATACAAATCAGGACCCATAAGCTTAGACAGGTCCGCTTAAAAAGCTGCCTCCGTTTCGAAATCAGCGTTTCAAACTCAGCGTTTCGAAATCAACGTTCCAAACTCAACGTTTCAAATTCGACAACTTTACCCGACCCCAAGGAGGATGGACCCCTGGCTACCCGAGTAATTATCATTCGTCACGGTCAAAGCAATTTCAATACCCGTCGAATTATCCAGGGGCGGTGCGATGAGTCTGTTCTGACCGATTTGGGGCAACAGCAGGCAGCGCGAGCAGGGCAGGCACTTGAGGGCTTATCCCTGGCGGCGATTTATTGCAGTCCCCTGCAACGGGCGAAGCAAACGGCAGACATCGTCGCCAGCAAATTGGAAGGAGCGCCAGCACCCACCACCAGCGACCTGCTGCGGGAGGTGAATTTGCCCCTGTGGGAAAAGATGTCGGTGTCGGAGGTGCAGGACAAGTTTCCCGAGTCCTATCAGATTTGGAAGCGCCAGCCCGAGAAGTTTTCTATGGCGTTGCCGGAGGGAGAATATTTCCCGGTGCTGGATTTGCGGGAGCAGGCTAAAGCATTCTGGGAGGCCACCCTGGCGAAACATGCCGGCGAAACGATCGCGATCGTGGGGCACAACGGCATTAATCGCTGCCTGATTTCCACGGCGCTGGGCATTGAAGCCGCTCGCTACCAGTCACTGCTGCAAAACAACTGCGCCATCAGCGTGCTGAATTTTAAGGGCGGCTACCAGGATCAGGTGCAGCTTGAGTCAATGAATTTGACAGCTCACCTGGCAGGATTAGAGGGGGCAACGCCAATTCCAGAAATGAAGGCGGGCGATGCTGGTCCTCAGCTGGTGTTGGTTCGTCACGGAGAAACGGAATGGAATCGTAAGGGGCAGTTCCAAGGGCAAATCGATATTCCGCTTAATGAAAACGGTTTGGCGCAGGCGGCGAAAGCAGGTGCATTCCTGAAGGATGTGAAGCTGGATATGGCGTTTAGTAGTTCCATGTCCCGCCCTAAAGCAACGGCAGAGGCCATCCTCAAAGAACATCCGCCGATGGAATTGACCCTGCTGGATGGCATGAAGGAAATTAGCCATGGGCTATGGGAAGGAAAGTTTGAGGCGGAAATCGAAGAGGGCTATCCGGGTTTGCTAGAACAGTGGCAGACCAAACCGGAGACAGTGCAAATGCCTGATGGTGAAAATCTTCAGGATGTGTGGGACCGGGTGGATGTGACCTGGCGGCAAATTGTGGACAGCGTGGCGACCCAACAGAAGGCGGAGGGGCGATCGCTGCGGGGATTGGTGGCAGCCCACGATGCGGTGAATAAGGCGCTGTTGTGTCAGGTGACGGGATTGGGACCGGAAAATTTCTGGAACTTTAAGCAAGGAAACGGCGGCGTCAGCGTTATTTCCTATCCCTACGGTGTCGACGGGCTGCCCATGCTCCAAACCATGAATATTACCCACCACCTATCTGGCGAAATTCTGGATAAAACCGCCGCGGGTGCTCTGTAGAAAATCAAGTCTCCGCAATCATTTCCGCCGCAATTTGAAAAATAGCGAGGATTGAACTGACTTTGACTCAAGATGCCCTAATTGAAAATGTGCGGGTGCTGGATCCCGTTGCCCACAGCGATCGCCAAGCCACAGTGTGGATTGCCAGCGGTAGGGTTGAAGCGATTGACCCTGCCCCCTCCGAGGTACCCGGTACGACTGAAGTGATTGACGGACAAGGGTGCATTCTAGGACCGGCGTTGGTGGACTTGTACAGCACTCTCAGCGATCCGGGTTACGAGTCACGGGAAACCCTGACAGAATTTTTGGACGCAGCGACGGCGGGCGGTTTTGGGCATGTGGCGGTGCTGCCACACACGGAACCGGCGATCGCCACCCCCGCCCAAATTTACGACCTCCACAAGCGCGTTCAAACATTACAACGCACCAATCCCCACCTGGCTAAATGTGTACCCTGGGGCAGCGCCACCGTGGATCGAGCAGGCAAACAATTTACGGAGCTAGGGGAATTACGCCCCGCTGGAGCCGTGGGCTTTACCGATGCTCAACCCGCCACTGATCTGGTGCTGTGTCGTCGCCTGTTGGAATACGCGGCTCCACTGAACTGTGCGATCGCCCTATGGGCATGGAATCCAACGCTGGCAGGGGGCGGTCATCTCTTTGAAGGTGCCGAAACCCTGCGAGCCGGGCTGATCAAAATTCCCGTTGCCGCTGAAGCTGCTGCCGTTGCCGGCGTTTTGGAGTTGAGCGATGCCCACACTGCCCCGCTGCATTTAATGAGAATCGGGAGCGATCGCGCTATCCAGCTCATTCGCCAAGGCAAAACTCGCGATGCCACCCTGACCGCCAGCACCACTTGGCTATCCCTCGTTGCCCACAGCGGGCATATTACCGGAGAAACAAATTTGGTAGGTAGCGACGCCCCCGCCGCTCCGTATGATCCCAACTTCCACTGCTATCCACCCCTGCCCCTGCCCCACCAGCGCGATGGGCTGATCCAAGGGCTAAAGGACGGGACACTGGATGCGATCGCCATCGACCATCATGCCTACACCTACGAAGAAAAGACTGTGGCTTTCGGTGAAGCGCCCGTCGGAACCTTAGGCTATGCCCTAGCCCTACCGTTGCTATGGCAAGGGCTGGTGGAAACGGGAGAGTTGGCGGCACTGGATTTGTGGCGGGTGTTAAGTGCAGGACCGGCTGGAATTTTGGGGATGGAGCTGGCGGCGATCGCCCCCGGCAATCCCGCAGACCTAATTTTGTTCAATCCTGCTGAAACCTGGACCGTCACCGCTGACACTCTGAAAACTCGGGCGGCAAATACTCCCTGGCTTAACCGCACTATCCCTGGCACCATAGTCAGACAGTGGCGATCGCCCCAGCCACAGTCCTAGATCAATTTCCCATCCCCCATGCCGATTCCTCCTTACATTGCCCCCTGGTACCTCCGCAACGGCATGGCGATGACCGCCTATATCGCTTTGCAAGCCGGCAAAACCTGGGATTCTACCACGTCGCTCCCTGCCCCGCCCTACCAAGAGCACACCTTTCAAGGCGCAGATGGCGTTCCTATTTACGGGCAAATCTCCATTCCCCCCAATCCTAAGGGCACCATCGTTGGCACCTACGGCATCGTCGGGGACCTGGATAACCAATGGTTTTTGAAACTTTTGCGACGTAAAGCCTATGCCCAAGGCTATGCGGTGGTGCTATTCGACTGGCGCGCCCACGGCAAAACGGGGCAAATGTCCTCCACGCTCACATCCGACGGCTTAAACGAGGGCAAAGACTTTATCCATATCGCCGCCCAGTCTCAGCCCCTAGGCTGTCCCGCGCCATTATTTTTCACCGCCTACTCCCTCGGCGGACAGCTTGCCCTTTGGGGAATTAATTACCTTGCTAGCTTTGATCAGTGGGCAACTGGCGAACTGCGTAGGTTTGACCCGAGAGATGTTGCTGGAGCCAGCGTGATTTGCCCCAATTTAGATTCGACGCGATCGCTCCGCTATCTGGTGAGCAAGCCATTGGGTCGATACGTAGAACAGCGCATCACCAGCGGACTGCGCGAATTAAGCCGCGAGCTACAAGCCACCCACCCCGGCACCATCAGCGATGAAGCCCTAGAGCGAGCCGACAGCATTTGGAATTTCGATAATGAGCTGGTGATTCCCCGCCTAGGGTTTGAAACGGTAGAAGACTATTACGAAGCCAGCAAGCCCCTACCGTTTTTGCCACACCTAACTCGTTCTACGTTAATTATTTATGCTGCCGATGATCCGCTCTTCTCGCCGGACGTAATTTCTGACTTACGCAACGCCTGCGCCCCCAATTCCAATATCGATTTGCTAATCACGGAACACGGCGGACACGTGGGACATATGAGCAGCACCCAGGGCCAGACGTTAGCTCAAGATCCTGATCCCTGGTGGTCCTGGAACCGCACCTTGGACTGGTTCGATAAAAAATGCGCCGCTTCTAAACCGTCCCTAGCCCAGGCCGCATCCTAGGGGCTGTCGCCATTTAAACCTCAAAGCCAGTAACTACAAGGTTTTCATGCTAATTCTCCGAATCAAAGAGGCATTGACTGCCCATTGAAACTGGATTTCAAAGGTGATTAATGTCGCTTGAATTAAGCGAATTGGTGTCAGCCCTTAATATGCTTTGTTTTGAAAGGGCGTTGACTCCCCACTGTGTAAGGCTTCTGGCACTTAATTGATGAAATGCCCTAGTCTTCCCATTCGTCCCGGTGTAGGTCCTGGTTATTGTTAAAGGCTCCATTGTCCCAGCTGCCGGAACGATCACTGGCGTCGTCGTTGGGGGAATAGCGATGGGGAAACATTGTCACCATCAATTTCTCTAGCTGTACTTTGCCATAAACAATTCCCTGGGGCATAGGACGTGCCATGGTGCCACCGTTCTCCCTCGGTGACGACATTGACTGATGATTAGATTGCGAATTGCCAGGCGATGAAGCGGAGCCCGACGCGGTAAAAGTTTCTGACGATGAGGCTGTGTAGTTCCAGGATTTGGAGGCGTCGTCCAAACTGGTGGCTTGAGAAACGGTGGAAGTTTGGGAATAGCTAGAGCTGGTGGTGCTGCTAGGACTTGGACCGGAATCGTAGGGAACGCCGATAAGGCTACCGGGGGCGATCGCCTGCCCCATATTCACCACTGCGTTCATCACCGTGGTCTGAGCACCTACACAGGCGCGATCACCCACTGTCACCCGACCCACCAGCAACACCGCCGCCCCCACATTCACCCCAGCGCCCACTTCTATTGCGCCGTTATAGGCATGAATCACCGTTCCCATGCCCACCACCGCGCCGGGGCCAATACGAATTCGACAGCCCGGCTCCGCCTGGAGCAGTACCCCAGGAGCCACCACCGCTGTAGAATCCACCACCACTTCCCCCGCGATCCAAGAATCGCGATCGCTAATGGGGTGAAGGGGCAGCAAACTCATGGGTGAAATCTAAATCTTTTTTCGGCGCATCGCGGTGCACCCTACGGTTCAGGGAATTACATTTAGCAAATTCCTAAGGGCCCACTTAGGATAAATCAACAATTGCCCCAGCGACCGAACACCGAGGCAATCGAAATATGGCGTAAGAGAACGTTAACGGAGCCAATTAATCGTTAACGGGTCTTATTAATTTATGGGCGCTTACGGACGCTGCACAATTTCCTCATAAACCCGGCGCTTGTTTTGAGTATCAATACCAATTACCCGCACATATTCGCCGCTATGGTCCACCAAACAAGACTCCAGCTCAGAAATCACCTGGGAATTACTGCGTGCTTCAATAGGCTTGCAGCTATACCAAGCATTGGCTTGGAACCGGCGACGGTCCACGTGTTCCGTACCAATTTTGTAACCTTGGGAAAGCAACTGCTGCACCTGGTTCACCACATCGGAAGACAACTTACTCGCGCCGCCGCCATAGGAACTGGAACCGTTGCTGCTGTAGCCACTGCCGTTGCTGGATGAAGCACCATAGGACGGGGCAGGCTCTGCCGCAGGGCGAGGCTGAGCTTTCTGACCGCCGGGACGCTGGGCGATCGCCTCAAACACCCGACGCTTCGCCTTAGGATCCACCCCCAAAATGCGCACGTAATCATTAGGATGGTCCGCCATGCAAGACTGCACCTGATTAATCGCCTGGGATTCGCTCGTGGCACTAACGCCGCTACAGGACGTCCAAGCACTCACCTTAAATCGGCGAGCATCGGTGAACTCAGCAGTAATCTTGCAGCCACTGGCCAAAGCGCTGCGAATTTGTCCCAGCACTTCGCCGCTTAAACCAGCCGCCGTGGGCACCACCCCGCTGGTCCAAGTGGCATTAGAGCCGGCGCTGCCCTTGCCGCTGCCATTGCTGACAGGACCATCGGGGCGCTGCACAATCTGCTCAAACACCCGGCGCTTATTCACCGTGTCAACGCCCAACACCCGCACATAATTGCCTTGGTTGTCCGCCATGCAACTTTCCAACGCCCCCATCACCTGGCTAACGCTAGGGTTGTTGGTAAAGGAGCCGCAGCTCGTCCAGGCGCTCACCTGGAATCGGCGGCGACTGGTGAACTCGAGGGAAATACCGTAGCCCTGAGACACTAGCTGCTGAATTTGCTGGGCAATGTCCCCATCGACGCGCCCGGGAGACTGGCTGGCGGATCCGTTTCGATAGCTGCCGTTGCCGTTGTGGGAGGGGGTGAAGCTAGTGCTGGTGCTGCCCACGCCGGGTTGATCGCCCGGTCGCTGCACAATATCTTCGAACACTCGCTTTTTATTGGTCGTATCTACCCCAATTAGCCGCACATAATTGCCGCCATTGTCAGACAGGCACGACTCCAGCGCCGACAGCACCTCCCCTTCATAGGAGGACTGGGGCATAGAACAGCTATTCCACGACGCCGTTTGAAAGCGACGCTTATCGGCTGATTCGGCGCTAACTTTGTAGCCCTGCGACAAAAGCTGACGAACCTGTTGAACTAGCGCTGGGCTAAGAGACGTGCTCACCACGGACCCCCTGGACTTAGAAACTTGATTTTGACTGGTTGGACTGGAAGACGAACTGAAATGGGAACGGGACTCACGGGTTCCGCCAGGAGCACCCGAATTGGACTGGGATAGCTGATTAAACCCTTGGTCGCTGCCCACAAGCTGACTGACAAACTCGCGATCACGGGGGCGCACCGTAGGCAACGCATCGGCCGCCTCCTGAGTTAGCACCACCGAACCTGACGGCACAAAACGCCCTGGAGGGACTTCCACATCTTGGACGAGGGCGTGCATCATGACAATACAACCATTGCCAAGGCGGGCATTAAAAATTGTTGAGCGGAAACCAATGAAGCACTCAGCACCGATGTAGGCAGGACCGTGCACCAAAGCCAGATGGCTAATAACACTGCGATCGCCAACCCAAACGGCATAGTCGCGATCATCGTCCCCCAAAACCCGTCCGTGACCTAAACCGTGAATCACAGCCCCGTCATTGACGCGAGTTTGTTGCCCCAAATGAAATGGCGTATCTGCTTCAGCACGAAGGGACGTACCGGGACCTAAAACAGCCCCCTTCCCCACAGTGACTGGCCCTACCACATTGGAAAAGCGGTGAACCGACGCTGACGGATGAATACTGGGCTCCCCCCTCACGGAAGAAGCGGCACTAGAGTGTGAAACCTGCATCGTGACTCCCTCCTAAGATTCAGGTAACAGCGATCGCTCTTCCTGGTTCTTGTCGTACAGACGCATTTTTTCAACGCTGACTGTGTCGATAATCGCCACCACGGCGGCATCAATGGGACGCCCCTCACCACCATCCACACATCGAGCTGCACTGCCTCGGCTGACCAGCACCCATTCTTCCACACCAGCACCAACACCGTCTCCTGCCACTTCATAACGGTCCGTTAACTGCCCAGAATCATCAACTAACTGAACCAACAGCAGTTTCAAGCCCCTTAATCGGGGCTCCTTCTGAGTGCTAACAACGGTGCCGCGTACTTGGGCAATCTGCATAAAAAACAGTGCATCAGTGGACCACTGAGCGCCGATAACGTGTATTCAGGGATTAAAACTAGACGATAGAAACTAATTGAGTCCATCATCGACCAAAGGTTACCCATTCAGTCTGGACTCAAATAATCGTTTACTCAAACCAAAAATCTTAATGAAAGTCCCTAAGTTCTCCACAATGAGAAACACCAGACTAAGCAATTTGCCTGTCCAGTAATCACATCTCATCCATTAGATCACCCGCTACCGCAAGCACCTTCGTAACAGCCTCGAAAAACTGACGTCTTTCTCAAGACATCCCAAGGATTGGCTTGGGGCAGTATCCAATGCGGTGGCTGGTTATTTTTAGCTAGCTACGCACTAGTTTTGTTGCTCGGCTGGCAACATGCAACGATATACCAGCCAAGCTAGAGAAGTTTTTCAGTGCTGAAGCACCTCCAAAATTCGCAAATTATTTTGCAAATTACTCGGAGAACTGCTGCACCGCCTCGGTGTAGCGAATCGGCAACACGTACTCTAAATTCTCGTGGGGGCGGGCAATGATGTGGGTGGACACGACCTCGCCACCATCAACACGGCGCACAGACTCTTTACCCGCTGCAACGGAAGCCTGAACCTCAGATACGTCGCCACGGACGATTACGGTAACGCGGGCACTACCAATTTTCTCGTAGCCCACTAGGGTTACGCGGGCAGCCTTCACCATGGCATCAGCCGCTTCTACAACTGCGGGAAAGCCGCGGGTTTCAATCATTCCAACTGCGATGGGCATTTTCGTCGAGCTCCTCTGGGTCTAAAGGACGATTTTGCTTGTTTCTTCTTTCTTGGACTCGGATCACCACTGCTGCGATCCCCGGTCCGCCGAGATACGGTCCCCGAAGGGACAATCAGTAATCTTGGCTACTAATTCTCTCATTATTTGAGAACATCGACTGACACAAGTTCGTCAGAGACTCAGGATAACGGCACAGCCAGCCATCATTCTTCCTTGCTAAAGCTTTTCACCATAATCGGAGCCACAGGCGCCGTTGGTGTTTCAGTGCGACAAATCAGTCAAGATTTGTTCATAAGTTTATCGAATGGGGGGACGCTGCTAGTTTTTGAAATTTAATCCGAGTGATAACGGTCAACTAATCGGTTCCTGAGCAACGGCGATCGCCCCAAACGCCACCCGTCTCCGTTCTTTACTACCCCATCAAAATTACGTTGTCCAGCACGTGGATAATTCCATTTTCGGCTTCAATATCCGCCGCTAATACTGTGGCGTTTTTAACTTCAAAGGTGTTGTTCAAGCCGGTGCGCACGGGAATGGGAGCCCCCTCAATGGAATCAATTTGCCCCATTTCCAGCAGCTCCGCCTGGGTATATTTCCCCGCCACCACATGGAAGGTCAGAATCCGGGCAAGCTGGGGCGGGTTCTGCACCAAGGTTTGCACCGTACCGGGGGGCAGCTTGGCAAAGGCATCGTCGTTGGGGGCGAAAACGGTGAAAGGACCAGGGGTCTGTAGTGTTTCCACCAGCCCTGCCGCTTGAACCGCCGCCACCAAGGTGGAAAATCCCTCAGTATTTACAGCAATATCAACAATGGTCGCCATAGTTTAAAGACGCAAATCAGAGAAGCAAAAGAAGAGAAACGGTAGGGTGCGTCATAACGCACTGCAGCATTGGTGGATCCAGTTCAGATCGCCCTAGAAACGTTAACGGTAATCCTGACTTTGGATATCTCGCAATCGCGCTTCGGGGCGTAGGAATCGATCCATTTGCGCCTCAAAGAATTGGCGGTTAGCGAGGCGATGTTCCGGGTTGGGGTCATCCAAGGGATACAGCAAGGCGGTGCGTAGGGCTTGGATGACCGCGGAGGTGACGTTGTACATGGACCGTTGGAAGGTAATGCCCAATTGGATCAGTACGTCGTCATCCCCTCGGCAATAGTCGTCGTAATAGTCCCGCAGATAGTCCGGCAGGAAGTGCATCATGTCCTGCATCAGCAAGGTGGGGGGGATGCCGGCGCTGCCCACGGGGAAGACGTCGGCGTAGAGGATGCCATAGTGGAAATCTTTTTGGTCGCCGGGAACTTCGTGGGCTTGGGCGTTGTAGGATTTGGTTCCTCGGAAGGGGGCGGTGCGGTAGAACACTGCTTCTACGTACGGAAGCGCCGCCTCATAAAGCCAGGTGAAGGCTTTGGATTTAGGCACTAGCTCGAAGCATTCGTCCCCCACATACACATGGTGATAAATGGGGCGACCAGCGACGGCGAAGATGCCATTGACGAGGAAATCCATGGCGTCGGGTACGCCTTTAAAGCCGCCCTCGTCGTAAATGTCCGACATTTCGAAGAACACCGGTGCCATCACTTCCCAAAACAGCCCCAGGTTGGAGTAATAGGATAGGTCCCGGCATTTTTCGTAGAACAGATCAGGGAAGTGTTTGTGCAGGGTGAGCATCAGGGGATTGCCTTTGAAGTAGGCGGCGATCGCCTGATCGCAGTTGGCTTTATATTCGTCCGTGTACAGGTAATCGTTAAAGCGTCCGCCCATGCCTTGGTGCCACAGCATTGCCTGTTTGCACGCTTCGGCGAATTCCATATTTACGCGATCGTGCCAGAGATGGTGGAAGATTTTCGGCAGCTTTTTCCCTAGCTCCCCCTTTTCCATAAATTCCAACAGCTCGGGATGGGCTTCCGCTTCCCCCCGCCAAATGCGCAGATCGGCGGTGTCTCCGGCGTAGTGGTTCGGCAGATCTAGGTAGGACTGGGGCAGAAAATATTTAAACGCAGGCAGGGGATCCAGAAAGACGCGCTCGGCAATATACAGCAGGTCCCGCCAGTAGAAGTCCATGGGCACGGCATATGCCTTGTAAATACCGATGATTTGCTTCAGATTTTCCGGCGTATCCGGCAGCATGGAGCCCCCTGCCTCTAGCCGATGAATAATGTCGGCGAAGGGGTGGGTAGACGGGGGAATAACGTTCTTGGTTGGGGTGGGTTCGGTGAGGGTGGCCATGGTGTGGTAACGGGGCAGTGGTCTCTAAACGGGCAATGGGTCGGAAAGGGCTATGGCAGGGGCGGTGCGGGGGGAAGGTCCGCTAGTTCCACCGACCCTGTCAAAGTGGGGGGCGTGGCGGGGAGGGCGGCGATCATATCGGTGGCGGTGGGTTCGCCCCAGCGCACCAGCCAGTTCGGTTGGATGCCTAGGAATAGCACCAGGGCTGCTAGGGCGATCGCCGGCAAATTCTCGCTAAAGGTCACCTTGGGGAAGTAGGCAATTTTATTGTCCAACTTGCCGAAGCAGGTGCGGTTTAACAGGATCACGAAGTACACCGACGTTAAACCACTACCCAATACACACAGAAGAGTTTGGATGCCGTACACGCGGTAGGACCCTTGGAATACTAGGAACTCAGTAATAAAGCCCACTAAGCCGGGGATGCCAGCGCTGGCCATGCCTCCCAGAACCAGCAGGGCGCTGACTAAGGGCAAACCGCGCACGGGGTTCATCAGTCCGTTCAGCACATCCAGTTCGCGGGTGCCCACTTTCGTTTCCACGATGCCTACCAAGTTGAACAGCAGGGCGAGGATTAAACCGTGGGAGACCATTTGGCTCACGGCTCCGGTTAATGCCAGGTCCGTCATTGCTGCGCCCCCCAGAAGCACGTAGCCCATGTGACCGATGGAGCTGTAGGCTACCATGCGCTTGATGTCCTTTTGGGCGATCGCCGTAATGGCTCCGTACAGCACGCTAACGGTGGCCCAAATAGCGAGGTAGGGGGACGCCAAGGCCCAGGCGTCAGGAAAGATCCCCAGGCAAAAGCGGAACAGTCCATAGGTGCCCAGTTTTGCCAGGACGCCGCCGAGCATAATGGCGACGGGGGTGGAGGCGGATACGTAGGTGTCGGGGAGCCAGGTGTGGAACGGCACCAGGGGCACTTTTATGGCGAAGGCGACCAGCAGTAGGACCATTAATCCCAGCTGCCATTGGAGGGGAAGGGATTGCCCCATCACGGCGCTGTAGGTGAAGTCGCTGGCGTTGCTGAACCACACGGTGCCCAGGAAACCCGCCAACATCAATGCGCCGGACAGGGCGGTGTAGATCAGGAATTTCATGGCGGAGTAGGACCGCTTGTCGTCGCCACCCCAAATGGCAATAAGGAGATACAGGGGCACCAGCTCGATTTCATAGAGCAGGAAGAACAGCAGAAGGTTTTGGGCTAGGAAGGCTCCAGCAATGCCACCGCTTACCAGTAGCAATAGCCCATAAAACAGGCGGGGGCGCTTGGTGTCCTGTGCCGTGCTGCCGATCGCCACTAGGGTCAGCAGGGCATTCAACCCCACCATCAACAGTGACAACCCGTCCATGCTGAGGTCGTAGTTCAGCCCCAAAGCGGTCAACCACGGCAGGAATTCATGGAACTGGAAACCGGCGTTCCCCAGATCAAATTGGGTAAATAGGTAAATGCTCCACAGCAGGGGAACGGTGGCAACGGCGATCGCGGCGGATTTTGCCTTTGCCCCGGTTAACGGCAGAAGGAAAATGGCGATCGCCCCGGCAATGGGTATCCAAATCAGTGCGCTAAGCATAGGTCACAGGAATTGATGCAGGGATGGAAAATAACGGAGAAGAAATTAGGAATTAAACAGGGATAGCAGGGTTTGCCAGTTGATATACAGGGCGATCGCAATGACGCCGATGGCAATGGTGAGCACATAAGTTTGGGCGCGACCGGTATTGCCATATTTCAGGGAACCGCCGCTAATTAACGACGCTAGTCCCACCACGTTCACCAAACCGTCAATTACATAGCGGTCGAGCCAGTCAGTGATTTGGGAAATTTTCCCCACCCCTGCCACCACCGTGTTGCGATACAGGGTGGGGGTGTAGAAGTCGTAGGCCAATAGATCCCGCAGGGGCTTTTGCACCAGTTCGCTGGGGGATTTGCCCCCTTCAGTGCAATACAGCCAAACGCCTAAACCGCCCCCCGCCATGGTGGTGCCGGTAATTAACAACGCCATGGTGAGGTTTAAATCTACCCAGGCAGGCAACAGCCCCAACGCGGACAAAATCATCGGCAGGTGTAAACACAGCCCCAAGCCAATAGTCATGGGCATTACCATCAACCAAATGGGCTCGGGCGCGCGACCGGTCATTTCTTTAAATTCCCCCGCAAAAATTAGCCCCAGCATCCGGGCGATCGCCAACGCCGCCAGCCCACTGGTAAGGGCCACCACCGCCACGGAGAAAATATTGCCCAGCTCCCATAATCCCGTGGTGAGCTTAAGTAACGACCAAAAACCGCCGAAGGGAGGCAGCGCCACAAAGGCAAGTCCCGCCCCAATTAACGAAAAACCAGTTACCGGGCGACGGCTCCACAGTCCCCCCATTTGGGTCAAATCCTGGGTCACCACGCTTAGAATAATTGACCCCGCCCCCATCATCAGCAGCGCCATAGCAAAGGCGTAGGTCATCACCAACAGCAGCGCCGCCTGGGGTTGATATCCCCCCACCGCCACGAAAACCAACCCCATGTAGGCACTGCTGAGATAAGACAGCACCCGTTTGATATCCGTTTGGGCGATCGCCACCAACGTGGCTCCAATGGCTGTTACCGCGCCAATCACTCCACAGGCAGCAGAAGCCGTGGGAGACAACGCCAACACCGGCTCCAGCTTTACCAACACCCAAGCGCCAACGGCCACCACCACCGCATTCCGCAAAATCGAACTGGGCAACGGCCCTTCCATGGCTTCATCGAGCCACAGGTGCAACGGGAACTGGGCGCACTTACTCATGGGACCCGCCACCAGCCCCAATCCCACCAAGGTCATCACCGTGGGATCCACATTGGCCGTTTGAGCCCACGCCGCTAGCTCTTGAAAATCCCAGGTACCCGCCAGGGGATAAATGGCCAACACCGCCATCAACAGCACCAAATCCCCCACCCGCTTCGTTAGAAATGCATCGCGAGCGCCGGTAACCACCAGGGATTGGTTGTACCAGAACCCCACCAGTAAATAGGTGCCCAGGGTAAGGATTTCCAGCAGAATGTAGGAGAAAAATAGGGAATCGCACAGCACCAGGGCGCACATCCCCGCTTCAAATAGGGCCATCAGGGCAAAAAATCGTCCCCAGCCCCAGTCCATTTCCATATAGCCCACCGCATAAATTTGCGCCAGGATGTTCAGCCCCGTGATCACCGCTGCCGCCCCCAGGGACAAGGTGGACAGTTCCGTGGGGATCACCAAATTTAAATCTGCCACCGACAGCCAAGGCAGTTCTAAATACAGGGGATCGCCCCCCCACACTGCCGTTAATCCCAACACACTGTGGGCAAAGGCCACCACCGTCATGGCGATCGCGATATACCCCGTCGGTCGAGGTCCCGTTTTAGTGGTAATCCCCGGAGCCCAGGGAATCGTAAGCAGTGCCCCTATTAAGGGATAGAGGGGAATAAGCCAGCCGGTGTGGAGAAAAAAATCAGTCATAAACAGGGCGGTCTGAAAATAACGAAAAAGGTGATGATTAAAAAATGAACAAAGTGATGCTCAGAAGCTAACGGATCAAGAACAGCAATTGGGTAATCCCAATTAATATTGGAAGTGTATCGAAAAATCCCTATGGAATGGGCAGGATATGCTCTAGGCAGGCTTTATGAAATACTGGGAAATCGATTTGCTTTACTTATGAGTTTCGGGTTACGCCAAAGGGCTCCCAAACTCCAAGGCACCTAAATGTAATCGGACACCGCCCAGAGAAAGGTCACCCACAAACAAATTTTTCGGCGGTTTTAGTGTTAAAAACCCTCCTAAGCGAGTGGAAATTTATTGCGTGTTCCAACGAAATATGTAGAAACCGTCGATGTTTCTCTGAAGTAGCCGTGTCCCTTGGAACAATGTGAGCGCGACCAAAGGAGATTGCTCGAAAGCGCCACTGCTCTGGGGGCTGCCCACATTCCAGTGTTTTTCAAAATGGATAATTTTTCGACGGTTGCCGATTTTACCTTGGTCGGTTTCGATACGGTGCTGCTCAATACGGTGTGGCTAGCTCCTTGTTATTGTCTGTTTGGCTCCATCGCCACCTTGCCCTGGTCCACGGCGATGACCCGAGGGCAGGGTCCGCGTTTACCTGCTTACTTAAATTTGTTGGCTACGGCGATCGCCTGTATTCACGGCGGAATTGCCTTCTTCGCCACCTACAGCCACGAAGTGCGGTATATCGATTGGCCGTGGCTGCGGGTGGGTGATTTGGTTTTGGACTTTAGCTTAGAAATTTCTCCCGTCAGTGTGGGGGCAATGGAGCTGATTGCCCTGCTGGTATTTTTGGCTCAGCTTTATGCCCTGGGATATTTGGAAAAAGATTGGGGCATGGGGCGCTTTTTCGGGCTGATGGGATTTTTTGGCTTTGCCATGACCGGCTTGGTGCTAAGCGATTCTTTGCTGCTCAGCTACGCCCTGTTGGAAATGCTCACCCTGTCCACTTACTTAATTGTGGGCTTTTGGTATTCTCAGCCCCTGGCTCCTAAGGCGGCGCGGGATGCGTTTTGGACCAAGCGGGTGGGGGATATTTTAATGCTGATGGGCATTATTGCCGTGTCGTCGTTGGCGGGCACCCTGAATTTTGTGGAGCTGGAGGCGTGGGCGGCAACCAATCCTTTGCCAGCTTGGCAGGCGACTTTGCTGGGATTGGCGCTGCTGTCGGGACCTTTGGGTAAGTGCGCCCAGTTCCCGCTGCACCTGTGGCTCGATGAGGCCATGGAGGGTCCCAACCCGGCGTCTATTATGCGGAATTCGGTGGTGGTGGGCTGTGGGGCTTATGTGCTGGTAAAGATGATGCCGGTGATTGCCCTGTCCCAAACGGCGCTGGATATGGCGATCGCCTTGGGCACGATTACGGCAATCTGCGCTTCATTGGTGGCGATCGCCCAGGTGGATATTAAGCGAGCCATGTCCCACAGCACCAGCGCTTACCTGGGTTTGGTGTTTGTGGCGGTGGGCTTTCAGCAGCACGATATTGCGTTGTTGCTGTTACTCACCCATGGCATTGCCAAAGCCAGCATCTTTATCAGCTTCGGCTCGGTGATTTTGACCACCAATAACCAAGACCTGCGGGAAATGGGCGGGCTGGCGCGGTCCATGCCAGCCACCACTTTTGCCTATGTCAGCGGTGCCTTGGGCTTGGTGGGCGTGTTGCCGTTTGGCACCTTTTGGGTAATGTACCGATGGATTTGTGAGCCGGGGCTGCCGCTATGGACCGTGGGGCTAGCTTTGGTGATCAACGGCTTATCAGCCATTAATGTGGTGCGGGTTTATGGGCTGGTGTTTGCTGGCGATCGCACCTTAAAAACCCGCCGGGCTCCCGAAATGCCTTGGCCCATGGCGGTGCCCATGGTGTCCCTGGGAATTTTAAATTTGCTGGTGCCATTAATGATGGAACAGTGGCAATTGGCTTTAAGTTCCACCTTGATCAGCGCTGGCTCCCAAGCCCTGTCGGAGCTGTATTTGGGAATGATGATGGTGTCCGGAGTGGCGGGGGCAACGATCGCCGGCAGCTTGTATTTCCGCAAAAATCGCCGCCCAGTGACGCTGCCATCACAAGCGCTACAAAACCTGCTGTCCTACGACTTCTACATCGACAAAATCTACGAGGTCACCATCGCCGCCACGGTGGGGTTGTTTTCCCAACTGATCGCCTGGGTGGACCGCTTTGTGGTGGACGGTGCGGTGAACCTGGTGGGATTGGCTACCTTGATGGGCGGCGAAGGATTGAAATACAGCACCAACGGGCGATCGCAAGCTTACGTGTTGGTATTGCTTATTGGCATCGGAGCGATGGTGCTTCTGGCTAGCCTGTCTTCCTTGGGATTTTGACGGGGGTTGGCTCGGTTTGTGTCTAGGGCGTGTCATCAATCGAGTTTGTTTTCTGCATTTGTCTGTTTGCGTTTACCTGTGTTGACCGGATCCCATTAAGCCACCGTAAGTGACGATGATTTTAAGTTTAATTGTTTGGATTCCGATCATTGGGGCGCTGATTATTAGCACCTGCCCCGGTGAAATTACGCCCAATCAGGCACGGCAGGGCGCGATCTCCACATTCTGGGGTTTAGTGGTGGTGACGGTGGTGGCGATTGCCCAGTACGACCCTACCCAAGCGGGCTGGCAGCTAGTGGAGTCAGTGGATTGGATTCCCGGTTTGGGTCTGGGATATCGTCTGGGGGTGGACGGTCTATCGTTTCCCCTGCTGGTGCTCAACACCCTGCTAGTGGGGGTGGCAATTTACTGCACCAAGCGGGAAACTCCGCGCCATCGCTTTTACTACACGATGATTTTGCTGCTTACTTCTGGGGTGGCCGGTGCCTTTGTGGCGAAGGATCTACTGCTATTTTTCCTGTTTTACGAACTGGAGCTTATCCCCCTGTATTTCCTGATTGCTATTTGGGGAGGCGATCGCCGAGGGTACGCCGCCACGAAGTTTCTGATTTATACGGCATTGTCTGGCATTCTGATCCTCGCCGCATTTTTAGGTTTAGCCGCCAGCACCGGATTCGCCAGTTTTTCCTACGATGTGCTCCAGGACTTTACCGCTGGGCAAGGGGGTGGGGCGATCGCCGCCAGCAGCCAACTCATCTTGTTGGTGTTAATTCTCATTGGCTTTGGCATCAAAACCCCGCTGGTGCCCCTACATACCTGGCTTCCCGATGCCCACGTGCAGGCGTCCACCCCCATTTCCGTGTTGCTGGCGGGGGTGTTGCTAAAGCTGGGCACCTACGGCTTACTGCGATTTGGCTTACAGCTATTTCCGGCGGCATGGCATGAAATTGCGCCGATTTTGGCCTTGTGGGCAACCATCAGCGTGCTGTACGGATCCTTCGCCGCCATTTCCCAGGGAATCGCCCTGGGGGATATGAAAAAAATGGTGGCCTACAGCTCCGTAGGTCATATGGGCTTTATCCTGCTCGCCGCCGCCGCTGCCACTCCCGAAAGTCTGATGGGAGCGGAATATCAAATGGTGGCCCACGGTTTAATTTCCGGGCTGCTGTTCCTGCTGGTGGGCATTATTTATAAAAAAACCGGCACCCGCGAACTGTCAGTGCTGGGGGGGCTATTCAACCCAGAACGGGGGCTACCGCTCATTGGCATTTTGATGATTATGGGGGTGATGGCCAGCAGCGGCATTCCGGGCATGGCTGGCTTTGTGGCTGAATTTCTGATTTTCCAAGGCAGCTTTTCCGTGTTTCCCGTTTACACCCTCGCCTCCATGTTGGGCACGGGCTTAACGGCGGTGTATTTCCTGATTCTGATTAATCGCACTTTCCTGGGACGCCTTGGGGGACGCACTTCGAATTTACCTGCCGTCACCTGGTCCGAACGCACCCCGGCGATCGCCCTAGCCGTCCCCATTGTTCTCTTCGGCTTAATTCCCCAATGGCTGGTGCTGTGGAGTGACTCGTCCACTGGGGCGATCGCCACCCTGCTCCAAACAGTCAACTAACCCACCCTCCTATGTCCAACGGAGCATTTCCCCCCGTCCAAACCCGCCGCTTATCATCGTAGAAAGCAATGGTTACTCAAAACGTTGTGCAAAACCTAAACCCTAGTCCGACGCTGCCCTTATCGGATGTGATTGACAATCTATTTAACGGCGACGCGCTGCTAAAACATACGCCCACCCACGTGATGGAAGTGGTGGGGATTCTTGATAGCTACGGCGTAGTTTTAGATGCCTATTCCAATAACTTGAACTTTATTGCGGAAAATACGTTTTTAGATTTCTTTCCCTTCTTCAAATATTTCAACGGTGACGTTTCTCGCGATAAATTACTGCGCCATCTGCAACACAACCGCATCAATTACGAATACGCTGAATATTGCATGAAAGGAATGCTTTGGCACGGTGGAGGTGGATTGGATACTTATTTAGATAGTGATGAATTTGAAGCCAATGCTCGGGAGGCAATCAAAGCCAAAAAAGTAGGCAATCCCCTTTTGAAATTCGTTGACGGGCTATTTCCAGACTTTGCCTTAGAACAGGTGCGACAGCTGGCTTACTACAGCGGTTTGGGTCAGTTTTGGCGAGTTATGAGCGATATTTTTATATCGTTGGCGGATGAATATAATCAGGGCAATATCAAAGTTATTCCCGACGTGGTGACCCATATTTTAAATGGGCTGGTGGCTGATGCGGCTCGACCTATTACCTATAGCGTCAATATCGGCGGAAAGACCTATGACCTAATGCCAGAGTCAGCGGAATTGACATTTTTAATGGATACTGGCGTGCCCTATGTGGAGGCAATTTTCTTCCGGGGAGCGCCCTTCCCTGGCACCGTTTCCTACAACGCCCAAGCGAAGCAAATTGATTCCCAACCCTCTACGTTTACTTACGGTGCCCTTTACGCTGACCCGCTGCCTATTGGGTCTGCGGGAATTCCGCCCACCTTGTTAATGGAAGATATGCGGCGTTATTTGCCCGATTATTTGTTGAAGCATTATCAAGAAGAAGGGCGAAAAGAAGGCGATATTCTAATTAAGTGCTGCCAAAGTTTTCAAAAGTCCATGTTTTGCGTCACCACGGCTGCTATTCAGGGGTTGGCTCCCCATCCGTTGGATTCTACGGATCCGGCGGAGCGGGCGGCAAATGAAGAATATTTGGCGGGCTGGATGGAGCGGCTATCCACGTCGCAGATTCGGGTCGCCAATGGCTAGGGCGTTGGCGAGGGCAGTGCGGTCAAAGGGCGATCGCCCAGCATCGTAAATTTTTCCCGACGGCGATCGCCCCATCCGAAAATCCACCCCGTCCAGAGTCGCCTGGCCCAAATTGGCGTTGGTGAAATCGCAGCCCAGGGCAAAGGCGTGGGATAAATTGGCGCGGGTTAAGTTAGCGTCTTGGAGATTGGTGTTGGTGAGGAGCGATCGCCCCAAATCCGCTCCCGACAAATCCGCCCCCTGCAAATCAACGCCACCCAAATCCAAATGACTTAAATCCGCAGCAATTAAATCAGCGCCGCTCCCTAACCCAACACAGCCCGCCTTTTTTAGATTAAATTCGGCGGGAAACTCGGTTTCATCGTCGTAAACACAGCCCGTTAGCTGGGCATCGGACAGGTTGGCATGGCGCAGGTTGGTACCACGCAGGTCGGCGCGGAGGGCGATCGCCTGGGTTAAATTAGCGTTGCGTAAATCCAGATAGCGCAAATCAGCTCGGCTAAGGGTCAAGCCAGACCATTGAGCATTGGGCTGAGTGGCTTGAATGCCCAAATCGACAAAGGTTAAACCGGCGGGCAGTTGGGTGGAGCGATCGCCACGGCTTTGGTGCCAGCACACTCCGGCAATATCTGCCCCGCGAAAATCCGTTCCGCGCACATCGGTTTGGGATAGGTCTGCCCCTCGCAAATCTGCGCCCTGAAGGTGGAGCGATCGCAAATCGCCCCCCCGCCAATAAACCCCGCGTAAATCTCCCCCCGTCAAGTTGGCATTACAAAATCGAGCGCGAGCTAAATAGGCCGATGCCCAGTTGGATCGAGGGGCGTGGCAGTAGCTGAAATCCGCCGCCGCAAAATTTACGCCGCTTAGTTGCCGTTCAGTTAAATTCAAGCGCCGAAAATACCACTCGCCCCGGTGCGATCGCTCCAGTACAGCATCCATGGGCAGGGCATCGTCGTAGCCCAGGTCCAGGAAAATTTGCTGGTGATGGCGATCGCGCCGAAGTCGGTCCATGTTCCCAGAGATTCAAGCTCTAGTTACGTCAAAAGTCATTTAAGACAGCAGCAGTGAAATAATCATGCCGTAAAACTAGGCTGTGAAGTCAAGATTTAAATTAAATCAACGCCCGTGAAAAAGCCGGAGCGCCCTTCTGCGGCGCCAAACTTAAAGTAATGTTCGCCGGCGCTGGCAAATTCCCCTGAACGCACCGCACTTAGCACATCTGGATTATTAGACAGATAAATCAAAGGCTCAAAAAAGCCATCAAATTCCCGTTGTTCCAAGTGTCCAATAGACACATAATGGTCGCCAATTCCCTGGCGTCCCGTTAATAGCAACCCAGCAATATCTAGGTTGTTTTCCACATAATAAGAGGCGTCAAAAGCGCCATTAGGATCACGTCCTTCAAATTGACCAAATTCAGAGTAATGAGTCAAGGGATCTGGAACGCTGCCGTCGGCGATCGCCGCAGCCACATCAGGATTATTCGCCACATAAAAACTGGCGTCCACAAGATCAGACAAGGAAAAGTTCGACTCTGCATCTAGGTTCTCTGGCAAAGCAACAACTTCGCCCCCAGAATCCAGCTCATTTAACCCGTTAACGTCGTCCCCTGGAATAGTAATTTGATCCAAGTTGATTTCAACGGGAGCATTATCTGTAATTTCAGGATCCACAAAGGTAATAAAATCTAGCCCTGCTTCCTCATTGAAATTGATTCCTAAATCAAATCCCAACGGACTATCAAAACTACCGCCTTGTAAAATTTCTCCCGTGGCTGAATTGTAAGTTAAACGAAATTCATCACTTTCCGAAAATGGAGGCTCATAGAAAAACTCGCCAATTAATGCACCGGCAGGGTTAGTGATAAACAAGTTGGCGAAGGTTAGATTATCGCGGGAAATAAGCTGACCTTCCAACTCCGAGGGGTAAAAGATACTCCCATAAGCTTTGTAGCCTCCGTCGCCAGACCAGAAGAAATCCACCGGAGTTTCTGCCGGAAATACTTCAACAGGCCCGTTCTCGTCAATTTCAATGATGTCGTCTTCTGAATTAACAACCGTGCTCAAATCGAGGTTGATTTCCAAGGAAGGCGGCGTATTTCCTTCATCGAAGAACGTAATAAAATCCAGCCCCGTTTCAGTGGAAAAATTAATGCCTAAATCTAATCCGTCTGGCTGATCAAAGTTGCCCGTTTGAATCAGCGTTCGGGTACTGGAGTCAAAGGTGAAAAGAAATTCATTATCTGAGTCTAGGGGGAAATCATAGTCAAAAAATCCCACCAAAAAGCCCGTTGGGTCAAAGAAAGAAATCTGTAAATCTTCTAGGTTATCTCGGGTAATAATCGACCCGTTTAAATCCGAGTCATATGAGAATTCACCCAGTGCAAAATAACCGCGATCGCCTTCCCAGAAAATATCAAAGCTAGTAGTTTCCATAGATTAAAACTGCTTTTCAGTAAACAGGCTTTGTGAAGTAGACAGTCCGGTTATAGCGCACCCAAACAGTAAGCATGTGAATTTTGTAACGACAATTTCTTTTCTGGAGACACCTTGTTGATACCAAAAAAAGCCCCTCTATTGGATAAAAATAGGGGGGCAGTTGATGAGAAATCGCTATCTGGTGTCTTGCTGTCTTCAAAAATCAACAGCGGCAGATATTAATTTAACGGCGCGTAGCCAAAGGTGACATCAAACTCTTCACACCAAATAGCAACGCTGTTGTACTGAGATAGGTTCAAGTTCTTGGGCAGGGCGTAGCGATCGCTGCCACGAACTTTCCGCAACTTCGCCAAACGGTAGTATCGTCCCCCTGCCGTTTCAACTTTACGGGGTACGCGAGAGCCGGTGTAGAGAATAATCTCCAATGCGGGACCAGAATCTGTTTTAAAGTCGCCGCTTAAGGTTAGATAGGGATCGCCAGAATTGGTCACCACAGAAACTGAGCCCGTGGTGGGATGGTCAACGCGACGGAAATTTCCACTGCGATTTTTGGCTGCGGCTTTGATAGTTTCTGAAGCTGCACCATTACGCGACGCTGCAAGTATCTCTGCCTCGGCAGCGCGAGCCTGATTTCCGATAGCGCCCACGGCTAGAACTGAAGCAGCACCTAATGCCAAAGCGCGGCGGGTCCACTGTCGAAGTACGGGAGTACCGGTTCCACCAAGTTGATCGTTGGAGCGAGCAGAATTGGATTTGGAGATCATTGTGTGTGAGGACGAACCATCAAGTTCGTTTTATCTGGTCTACCCCTCCTATTCTACGGTGACCAATTTTGCTAAATTCCAAGGCTGATTCACTTCCAATTCGCGCCAGTTTTAAATAGAGCAAACTCAGAATTGGCGAGGGATTGCAGCAATCAGGGGCGGCTATAACTCATCAATAACAGGTACGGTTAATACGGTATTAAAAGGTTCGGTCAAGGCTCGATTCTCTTTTGTGGTTTAGGAGTCCTTCCAAGGCGATCGCTCCCTTAAGGAGAATCACTCTGGGGGACTTTGGTAGTCGTCGAGCCAATTAGCAACTGCCTCACCAATTTCCTGCACACCACCAGAAAAGTCTTGAATATAGCCGCTGGCGGACTGGGTGAGCATCAAATTTAACCCGTCTTCTTCGGAGATGCGAAAGTCTGTCCTAACGCACACGATGGGGATATTTTTAGCGTAGGCGTAACCCATTTCAAAGCAGGTGCCCGAGTCCGCATCGGCTCCATCGGCGATCGCCACCACCACATCGGCTTGGTCCAAATAATCAATACACGCCTTAAACGTATTCACAAAAAAGTCTTTGTCTTGTGCGGTGCCGGGGGCAAAATCCTGGGGCAAAAAGACGGTGTAGCCTTTGTCCGCCAGCAGTTTCCCCAAGCGTTGATTAAATTCCCGCTCGGCGCAGGTAAATAATGGACCTGCAATATAGATTTTCATGATTGGTTAGAGGGTGGGATGCAGTGCTGAAAATAAGAAAACGACTGTACCAATTACGGCGAACAGTCGTTCTTTATTTCTTATTTTGTCTGTCTTTATCTGGAATAGGCGCTTTAGTTTTTGGTCGAAACCAATAGCTTGCGCTTGGTTGCAAGGGCGCCCAGACCTAAGCCCAGCAAGCTAAACATCGTGCTGGGTTCCGGCACCTTCTGCCCACCGTCCCCATCATCTGGCATCTCCGTCTCATCGAACAGAGACAGATACATGGGCTGCTCCACATCGTCTGTGAATTCGCTCACCAGGAAAGATGCACGAACTCCGTTGACCTGTGTCTCGCCCTCAGGATCGATTTCATATATTACAAATTCTTCTTCGAATAATGATTCATCACCTAGATTAAAGCTTAGAAAATATGAAACAGCATACTGGTTGAATTCATTGACCCCAGTATCCGATAGGAAAATCTCAGCCTGAATAATCGCGTCGGTCGCGTCATCGAATATCAAGAAAGGTGAAAGACTAGGGAAAAAGTCGTCATCAGAAACAGGGATGTCAGTATCACCAATTGTGAGGGTGAACACATCATTGCGCACCTCCCTGGTATCCTGATCAACTTCAAACATTCCATCTAAAGACCAGTCTTCTCCGTCTGCGGTGAGACCCGACCCAGAAAAGCTGTACTTGGTGAAGGCATGGGCGGGAGCCGTGAGAATTGCCGCAGCCGTGAGTGAAATGCCAACGGGCGCCGCAAGGGACTTAAGGGAGGTTGGGAGGCGCATAACTTAATTTTTTATACTGTTCTACTGCTTTCCTCATAACTTCGATGACTGCCGATTTCCACAGTGTTTCTTGAAGATTTGGTGAAGCTGCGCCGATCTTCTGTGAAGCAGAGATGAAGCAGGGCGGTTATTTGGGAAACATCTATTCGACGGTGACGGATTTTGCCAAGTTGCGCGGTTGATCCACGTCTAAGCCCCGGCGGGCTGCGATGTGATACGCCAGCAGTTGAAGGGGAATTGCGGTCAGCAGCGGCGACAAAATTTCATCCACGGCGGGGACGGTTAAGACCGTATCAAAAAGTTCTGCTGCCGCTGTGTCCCCTTCCACCACGACGCCAATCAGCTTTGCATCCCGTGCTTTGGCTTCTTGAGTGTTGGAGATGGTTTTTTCATACACGCTGCCGGGAACGGCGACGGACACTACAGGCACTTTCGCATCCAGCAGGGCGATGGGACCGTGTTTCATTTCCCCAGCGGGATAGCCTTCCGCGTGAATATAGCTAATTTCCTTGAGCTTCAGCGCCCCTTCCAAGGCGATGGGAAAATTAATGCCGCGCCCAATAAAAATAAAGTCCTGGGTTTCCGTAAAGTCGTGGGCCAGCGCCTCGATCGCCCCATTTTGCTGCTCCACGATCGCCTCAATATGGGCAGGCAACTGGCGCAGTCCCCCCAGCAATTCCTCAGCGCGATCACCACTCAAAGTTCTCCGATGGCAAGCAATATCGATCGCCAACGCGTAAAAAGACATTAGCTGAGCAATAAAGGTTTTGGTGGCTGCCACCCCAATTTCAATGCCCGCGTGGGTGGGGATTAGATAGTCAGCCACCCGGCTAATGGTGTTTTCCGGGCGGTTGGTGATGCCTAACAAGTGGGCTTTATAGGCGGGGTCGGGATGGTTGGCACGGCGATCGCGCTCTGCCTCCAACGCCGACAGGGTATCGCTGGTTTCGCCGGACTGGGTGACGCCGATGGTGAGAGTGTTCGGCGTCAGGGGAGTGGGGGCGTAACGAAATTCCGAGGCGTAGTGGACCGTGGTGGGAATTTGGGCGATTTGCTCCAGCAGATATTTACCCACCAATCCCGCGTGCCAACTGGTGCCGCACGCCAGGATATGAATCTGCTGTAAATCGCCGTATAGCTCCGTGGGGGCGTTGAGGTTGAAGGGCGATCGCACCGAATCCTGGTCCTGAATTTCGCTAGCGGGATGCTCCGGCGTCACCGGCGTATCCAACCGATCCACCGCTGTATACGCCTCCAAACAATCGCGCACCACACCGGGCTGCTCGTAAATTTCCTTCAGCATATAGTGGCGAAATCCCTGCTTCTCCACCAGCACCGGATTCCAATCCAATGTGTGAGGATACTTTGTGAGGCGCTTTCCCTCAAAGCTATAAATTTCTGCCCCCAACGGCGTCAATCGCGCCAGCTCCCTATTATCTAGCGTCAACACAGCGCGGGTGTGGGGAATCAGCGCCGGGGTATCGGAAGCGCAGAAAAATTCTCCCTGCCCAAAGCCAATGGATAACGGAGCTTGCTGTCGCACCACCACCAACTCGTCGGGATAATCCTGGCAAATCACCGCCAGGGCAAAGGCTCCCTCCAGCAAAGCGATCGCCCGCCGCACCGCCCCCATCAACACCGACGGCATCGGGTCACCCCCCGGCAATCCCCCCGCCTCCGCCAGCTTCTTCAACTCCCGCGAAATCAAATGGGGCACCACCTCCGTATCGGTCTCCGAGCGAAACTCAAACCCCTGCCCCTTCAGCTCATCCCGCAGCTCGCGATAATTTTCAATAATGCCGTTTTGCACCACCGCCACCGCACCGCCCCCGTCCAAATGGGGATGGGCGTTGTGCTCCTCCGGCTTACCGTGGGTGGCCCAGCGAGTGTGACCAATGCCAATACGCGCCGGGTTTTCCAACGATTCCAGCTTTTCCTGCAAATTAAACAGCTTGCCCTTTGCCCGCACGCAGCTCAGCACCCCCTCCCCCACCGTGGCAATGCCCGCCGAGTCGTAGCCGCGATACTCCAGCTTGCGCAACCCTTCCAACAGGATTCCCGTTGCGGTTTGCGTTCCGATATAACCCACAATTCCACACATGGCAGCTCGGCTGTTTCTTCCTTAGAACACTGGTGTGGATAATAGCGTGCGATCGCTGTCCACGGAGTTTAGGGCGCGATTTAGCCTATGAAATCGTCAAAAAACTGAGCACTATTGCAAGGAAAGACCGTCCCTGAAACGTTATTGAAAACACAAAGTACAAAGCCCTGCCGATAGAAATGCGCCTTAATTTTCACTGGTGTGCGTCATCTTCTTTTTCCGCCAAATAACGAGCATCGAGCGCGTAGGAATCTTCACCCCTTAACTGCTGAAAAAGTTCTCAGAAGAAGGCCATCAAACTATGCCAGGAAAAGTCAGGCAAAATGACCACGGCAGCTAAATTCTATCCAGCAGTAGTCCTTGGAGTCGTTGGGCGATCGCTTCACTAACCCGTTCATTGCCATCAATACTGAGGTGAATATTGTCGCGAAATAGGCTATCCGGATCCCCCACGGCGCGGAACTCCTCTAAAACGTCCACCAACGGCACCTGTAGATCTTGGGTTAAATCCACCAGCCGCTGTCGCGCTCGTTGTTCGTAATCGCGCTGGGTATTGGGCACCACCTCCCGCTTCAGGGGAGTAATCACCACCATAAAACTCATATTGTTAGCAGCGGCGATCGCTTGGATTTGGGCGATCGCCCTTAAATTTTTAGCCACAATATCTCCGTCTTCCCGCTCAATTTCCCCCAGCAACGGATCTCGCTTTGTGGGCAACACCATTTGAATTAGCTCCACCCAAGCCAACCCCGGCAACTCACTGGGATAGTTGGGATCCAACCCCACTGGAACTGACGTGGGAGGCTTCGAAAAAAAGTCATCTGTATTGATGACCAACACCAACACTTGGGAATCGAACACCCCAAACTGTTCCAAATATCCTAGCTCATTGCGCGGTCCCCAGGAGTTTGCCGACACATTCAGCACCTCTAACGGTCGCGATCGCCCCGCCTCCGGCTTCGCTTCTGGATCTGCCACCAACCCTTCAAACACTCGCGGCGCCAGCCCTTTGCCCAACTTCAGCCGTAGCCGTTCCGTTAACGTATCGTCCTGGTCCGTCCACCAGCCACCATTCACAATGGAATCCCCCAGCACCAGCACCCGCAAGGTGGAGCCTGACTGGGCGATCGCGCCGCCCCGCATGGAAAATCGATTCACCGCAATGCGATTACCAAAGCGCCGAATACTTTGCCCAGGCTTGAGACGATACCCGGTTTTTTCATCTTTTACGTACAGGGGCGGCGTGCCCAACCCCAACACCCACCGCAATCCCAGTTCCACCGCGATCGCCACCCCCACCGCCAGGGCAATTCCAATCCAAACCCCTTTCACGCCCACACCTTCCCGAGCTGAATCTGCCCTTTACTGTGCCTAATTCTGTTTGCCAGCCGCCGCTATCCTAGCCAACCCAGTTCTATAAATATTTGCAAAGCCTACCATTACAGAATTCAAGGGATAGATTCTCTCCTCAAGCCGCACAACCACCGCCGAGACTGGGTAAGATAAAAGAAGAGCATAAGCTCTGTGGTGGCAACCCCGCCGCAAAGAATCGCAAACCGTCTATCCTATTGAACTTCAACAAGATTAGCGCTTATGTCTGACCTGAATCGCGGCATTATGAAATTTAAAGGCGCGGATAGCCCCCTCGCCGTCACCCTATCTGGCTTACTGATCCTAGGCAGTATCGCCGCATTGATTTGGTGGGCTCTTGGTTCAGCATACGCAGTCTAAAGCCCCGCGTCCGTAAGGGATTTAGACCAAATAGTCTTATCAAGGGATGAACTGAGAATGCTGGGTAGAGCTATGTCTACTGGCGCTTTCGTTCAAGGACCATCACGGTCAAAACAAGTCAAATAATCCAAAGCAATAAGGTGGTTACTGCTATCCAGCGTCGTAACCGCCTTATCCTGTTCTTAGACCTTCTTTCCAAGCATTGTTTGGCGATTGAAGGCAATGGCAAAGATATAGTGACTGGTAAGAATGTCGCCATGGCGATATTGGTGTGCACCCATGGCACTTGGGGTTGTGGCGTGAGTCCATGATGATGCTGGCTTGCGACGATCAAGACACACTACCGGGCAACTACAAACGCTCTGTGCCTTAGAACTGCAACCTACTCACAGATAGGCTGGGACGTTCAAAGCTACGGCGCGAGTCCTTGGGATTGAATTGGCGATGATCTCCCATTGGCGACAGTATTTTTGTCTTCGTAATTTCCCTTCGATCTTGGCGATCGCCCCATCCTGTGCTGCGACAGCTTATTGACATTGCCCTAGTTTTGTCGCTGACCTACGCGGTTCTTTTACTGATTGGAGAGCGGCGCACCCTCTGGATGGTCAGGGGCTTTGTGGTGCTGATGTTGATAACCGCCATTAGTCGCCACTTGGGGTTAGTGCTGTTGGGCTTTTTTTTGACCTACCTTACCCTGGGAGCCTCAGTGGCAATGGCGGTACTGCTCCAGGCAGAATTTCGACGATTTCTGGAACGACTGGGAAGGGGTGAAATTTGGAGGCTGCTAAATCCTGTGGGAGTGAGTGCCCCGAAATCTGATGACACCATTGATGAGTTGGTGGATGCAGTGAAGGAGCTGTCCCAAAATCGAACCGGGGCGTTGATCGTTCTAGAAACTGACGGCACCTTTGACGAGCGAGATTTTTCTGTGCCGGGGGTACAGCTTCAAGCTCAGGTTTCTAAGGAGCTGTTACAAACAATCTTTCAAACATCCACGTTGCTCCATGACGGAGCAGTGTTAATCCAAGGGGCAAATATTTCGTCAGCGGGCGCAATTTTGCCGTTGTCAGATCGTCAAGCATCGCGCCAGTTGGGAACTCGCCATCGAGCGGCCATGGGCATTACCGAGCGGGTGGAAAATTGCCTGTGCGTGGTGGTGTCCGAAGAAACAGGATCCATTTCCTTGGCGGAGCGGGGGGCGCTAAATCGTCCCCTCACCAGTAGTCGCCTGCGAGAGCTACTGCAAGAGCGATTTTCCGTGGTCTCTGATCGGGAGTCGGGGGTGGCTGGGTGGAACAGCTTACCCTTGGACGGATTAAGTTTTCCCCTTCGGCGATCGCGGCTTCGGCGATGGTTTAGCTGGCTGCGACCAAGGCGTAAACAGCGATCGCGTCAGTTTACTCGAGCGATCCAGGGCAGCATTTCACCGGAGCGTCGGGGCGATCGCCCGGTCGGCAATCGAGGTATGGATTCCACATTGAACTGCCCCCTTTCTGCATCACCATCGGGACCGGTAGTGGAAGTGAGACCGCTGACGGATTTTGACGATAAGGACGCACCGGAGGGGGCGGAGCAGAATTCTGATGCCAACAGCGCTGATGGTTTTTCGGATGATTTTGCCCGTAATGGGGATGATGACCCCAATGGTTGGGGGCGTGAACCGGAGGGTTC
>CALGDE010000015.1 GCA_937883785.1 uncultured cyanobacterium | reverse complement strand
CTTGATGATGCGCAGGTTAGCTAATTAAGATTTACTTTATAAATTAGCTCTCAGAATCGTAAACAAGTGTGACTAAATTATCCGTTTTGCCTGTGGAAAACAACGAAGAATTCCAAAAAACCTGTGGAAAACCTGTGGAAAACTCTCTTTTTCAGGGGAAAACTCAGGTGCTCACTGTGGAGAATTTTGACGATTTTGTGGAAAAAGAGAGGTGAGCATAAATACTCTGTGGAGAAGTTATCAAATTTTTCCACACTGTTTCCACAGGCTGCGATCGCTGGGATCATCTATCTGTAAGGCTTTGAGATCTTTTCCCCAGTTTCCACAGCTACTACTACTACGAGATCTATAAACTTCTAGAGAAAAGATCGTTTTAGAGCGAAAAAAGCCTTTTCAAAGCTGTTTGACAAAGGAAATTTGAACCACTCCAATAGAGAGGACCCAAGGTAAAAGCTTTAATTTGTTCAAGGTTTAAATATTCCGCGTTTTCAAAAACCAAATTTTGAAAACAGAATCTCCAAAACAAAATTTTTGAAGATCTAAAATCTTTAGAAAATCTTAGACTTTTGGAGATGAAGATTTTCTAAAGAAGTGGATGCGGAAAATACAAACTTAGGTGCTTAATTGGTGTCCAAGGGAAAACAGTCAACGGATTTAAAAACGTTGCAATTTCTGAGTTTTTCCCTTCAAGACAAATTGAGAACATTAAATTTAGACATAAGCCAAAAGCAGGACAAGTGTGGATTTTAGGCAGAGCCCAGATTGACTCCTAACGTCCAATTTCAGTTCAAAAATTACGTTTCAACTTCTTGACCTATGAAACTGCTGTGTTCCCAAAGCGATCTCAACACCAACCTGTCTTTGGTGAGTCGAGCAGTTCCATCGCGCCCCACCCATCCAGTGCTGGCCAATGTGTTGATGGTGTGTGATGCAGGAACTCAGCGAGTTAGTCTGACGGCCTTTGACTTAAGCCTGGGGATTCAAACCAGCTTTCCCGCCGAAGTGGAGCAGTCTGGAGAAATCACGCTACCCGCCAAGTTGTTATCGGATATTGTGACTCGTTTGCCCAATGGCAGTTTGTCCCTGGAAGTAACGGAGGACCAATCGGTAACCCTGTCGGCACTGACGGGGAAATATCAGATCCAAGGTATGGGGGCAGAGGAATTTACCAGTTTGCCGGTGGTGGAAGATAGTGAGGCGGTTTACTTGCCCGCAGAAGGTTTGTTGGAAGGGATGCGAGGGTCTTTGTTTGCCGCCAGTTCTGATGAAACGAAACAGGTGCTAACGGGGGTGCATTTATCCATTAGCGGTGAGGGGTTGGAGTTTGCGGCGACGGATGGGCATCGGCTGGCGGTGGTGAAAACGGATATGCCGGAAGATGCGGAGTTGGAGGCTTTTGAGGTGACGGTTCCAGGACGGGCGCTGCGGGAGTTGGAGCGCATTGTGGCGGCGCAGCAGTCAGAGGAGCCGGTGGCGCTGTATATGGAGCGGGGACAGGTGGCGATTCAGTGTGGCGATTCCTATTTAACCAGTCGTACGTTGGATGGGCAGTATCCCGCTTATAACCAGTTGATTCCTCGGCAGTTTGAGCGTCAGGTGACGATTGATCGGCGATCGCTCCTGGGCTCTCTAGAGCGCATTGCGGTGCTGGCGGATCAAAAGAGCAACCATATTGTGAAATTTGAAATCGATGAGACGGAACAGTCTGTTTCACTATCCGCGGATGCTCAAGATGTGGGAAGTGGGCGGGAAACCATCAGCTCGGTGCAAATTTCTGGAGACGGTCTAGATATTGCCTTCAATGTGCGGTATTTGATGGAATCGCTGAAAAATTTGGCGGTAACGGAAGTGCAAATGCAGCTTAATACGCCCACGTCTCCGGTAGTGGTGACGCCATTGGGAGGCACCAAAGCCACCCATTTGATTATGCCGGTGCAAATCAGATCCTGATCTTTTAATGTCAACTAAGTAAAACAACAACAACAAAATTGAAGTCTTACTTCGTCGTGAACTTAAAGGCCGACACATGTCTACGATGTAATCAGTGTAAAGCAAGTGGATTGCAGTCGTGAAAGTCCAACGGATCAGGGGTCCTGACAATAAAGAGAGTTGGATCGTCCTGGGTGATGATTTTCATCCGGTACGGGAGATCTCTCTATATACTACTTACTTGGTCAGCCTAGAAAGATCTCCCAACACCATCCAAAGCTATGCCAGAAGCTTAAAGCTCTTCTGGGAATTTCTAACTCATGAAGGACTGCTATGGAATGAAATTACTCTTGAGAAGATCGCTGATTTCATCGTGTGGCTTCGCCGTCCTGACCCAGGCGTAATTTCTATTCAGCCCAAAGAGGCAAAACGAACAGAGGGGACTATAAATAATATTCTGTCCGCTGTTTACGGGTTCTATGATTTTCACCATCGTCTTGGAAACGTTCACGACCTAAAAGGATTTGAGGCTAAGGTCTTTCGAGGTAGACGCTATAAGCCATTTCTCCACCACGTCATCAAGGGGAAATCAGTGCAATCTCGTCTGTTGCGCCTTAAGGAGCCTAAAAAGAAGCCTTTGACTTTGACTCAGGAAGAAGTCGAAAAGCTGGTCAATGCTTGTAAGCGTTACAGAGATAAGTTTCTGCTGTGTCTGATGTATCAGACTGGTATGAGAGTCGGTCAAGCACTGGGATTGCGGCACAGTGACATTCACTCATGGGACAACGAAATTATCATTGTTCCGAGAACGAACAACGCCAATAAGGTCAGAGCTAAAACTCGTGAGAGCTACAAGTTGCATGTTCACAAGGATCTTATGGCTCTCTACTCCGAGTACTTACTACGGGAATATCCAGAGGACTTGGACTCCGACTATGTATTCATAAACATTTGGGATGGCAAAGTTGGGCATCCCATGAATCAGCGCTTAGTCAATCGACTATTTGAGCGTTTAGGCAAAAAGACTGGGATTAAAGCGCATCCCCACATGCTGCGTCACACTCACGCCACTGAACTCCTCAGAAGTGGATGGGATGCAGCATATGTACAACGACGACTGGGACATGCTGACCCTCAAACCACAATCAATACTTACATTCATCTATCTGACGAAGACTTGAGAGCTAGTTTATAAAGTAAATCTGAAGCACCGCGCAATGCAGAATCGCCATGGA
>CALGDE010000014.1 GCA_937883785.1 uncultured cyanobacterium | reverse complement strand
TGAATTGCAGCGTTACATAGCCGTTTGCGAGGTGGCGGCTAACTTGATGCGTACTTAAGTTCACGACGAAGTAAGACTTCAATTTTGTTGTTGTTGTTTTACTTAGTTGACATTAAAAGATCAGGATCTGATTTGCACCGGCATAATCAAGTGAGTGGCTTTCATGCCCCCCAAAGGCGCTACAACCACTGGAGAGGTTGGGGTATTTAGCCGTACCTGAATTTCGGTGCTAGGCAGAACCTTCAAAGAGTCAATCAGGTATTTCACGTTAAAGCCTATCGCCATGCCATCACCCTGAACCTGCACATCCCCAAGGGTTTCGTTGCCACAGCCCACCTCCTGGGCATCGGAGGATAGGTTTAATTCGGGACCGGTGCCGGTGAAATCCAGCAGAACTAGATGGTTGGATTTCTGATTCGCCAGGATTGATAATCGCTCCAATGCTCCCAGCAGCGATCGCCGATCCACCGTTAACTGTTGCTCAAACTGTCGGGGAATGAGCTGGCGATATTCGGGGTATTGACCATTTAAGGTTCGGCTGGTTAGCAAGGTTTCGCCAACGGTGAAGGATACTTCCTCCGGCTCCCGCATGATGGAAACCATGGTGCCGGGGTTTGCTGTTGCCACGATTCGCTCCAGCTCCCGCAGCGATCGCCCTGGGATAGTTATTGCAAAAGGTTCAACGTCCGAGTCTTCTGGAATATCTAGCTTGGTGACGGATAGCCGGTGCCCATCGGTGGCAGCGAATTCGATTGAATCTTCCAGAATGCTGAAGCGAATGCCCGTCAGCGCTTGTTTGTGCTCATCGGTACTGGCGGCAAATAACGTGTTGCGAATGCCGTCCAAGAACAATTCAGCGGGCAATTCTACCGGCGCTCCTTTTAACGCTGGCAGCTCCGTAAAGTCTTCGGGGGACGTGCCCTGCATTGTGTATTTGCCGGAGAGAGCGTTGATAACTGTTTGGTGTGCAGAATCAGATTGAAATTGGAGCGAGACATTGGGGAGTTTTTGGACAATATCCCCCAACAATTTGGCAGGCAACGTTGTTGAATCGCCCTTGGACACCTCAGCGGGGAAGCTGGTTTTAATCCCCATGGACAGGTCAAATGCCGTTAGCGTTACCCGCTGATCCTTGCTGCTGCACTTAACCAAGATGCTGGCAAAAATAGGATGGGTGGGACGGGATGGTACTGCCCGTAAAACCAGAGATAGATGAGTGGCTAGGTCGTGGCGATCGCACTTAAATTTCATGGTGTTCACTGGTTTCATCGTTTTGGTCACTGCCAAACCAAATCTTTTTCGCGCCGTCCTCAATGGCTAACTGAAAGCGCCAGAGAAATCCGGCGTCGGAACTGGCTAGTTGAAGACAAGCATTAAGGGTAAATGAAGGCTCTCCAATGGCGAGCAACTCTCGGCACATCGACTTGTAGTGGGGCTTCCCTTTGACAGCTCCCAAGATTAATTGCGCACATAGTTTGTCAATCACGGCGTGCGCAACGTCCACATCGAGAGGAGTTCCGTCATTAAATTGCGCTAGCTCTTGTTCAATTTGGGATTGAGGCAAAGGGGACATAACTATGCTCCATAGGCTGAAATATTCGTAGCGGCGGTGGCGTCACCTTCCACCAGTTCAATTCGTTCAAAAATCCACTTAATTACCGGAACCGCGATCGCGTTGCCAACCAGAATGCGCCGGCGGGAATCTGACATCGGCTTCCCTCGGAAAGGCACAAGCGTCCAGTCATCTGGCAGCCCCTGCAATCGCTCACACTCCCGCACGGTCATCGTGCGAATCCAGTCATTGGTTACGACGGCGGGTTTGACGCCACTGCCCCTTAGTCCTCCACATCGCAGTGTAGGGGCGACGGGGTGACAGTCATTCCCGAAGTCATTGGCAGAGAAACTTAGGATTTCCCCGCGAGGATCACCTGCTCCAACTTTCTCCGCAAAAGCGGCTTCAAGTTGACTCTGAATTTGCGCGCTCGGTTCAGCAGTCCCCGAGCCGCAGTGGGGCTCAAATAATGCTTGGGCGGCACTGGACCATCCTCCAAGGTGTCCCACAATGAAGACTCGACGACGACGCTGGGAGACTCCAAAAAATTGAGCGTCCAGCACCCGCCATGCCAGTCCGTAGGCGCCGGGGTATCCATCAACGATGCCAGCATTTCCCCATTTCTCAGGGGGGCTAATTCGCCGTCCACCGAGGCATCCCAAAAATGCTGCAAAGTCTCGTCCGTTGTTTGTGGAACGGCAGTTAGGGACGTTTTCCCAGACGAACCACCGGGGACGAATTGCAGCAAGGTGCTCAATAAATTTAAGGGCCAGGGATGAGCGATCATCACGCAAGCCTCGTCGCTTTCCGGCAGCGGAGAAGCCCTGGCAGGGAGTTCCGGCGACAATAAGGTCAACTGCTCCTCTCCACTCATATCCATTTATCTCCTTCATGTCTCCAAGGTTGGTGGCGCCAGGGAATTGGTGCGCCAGCACGGCGGAGGCGCGGGGGGCAATTTCTGACATAAATACTGACTCCCACCCCAAGTCATTAGCTGCGACTTCTGGAGACCCAACGCCGCTACAAAAACTGGCGATCTTCATTAGAAAAAATCAACTCCGCCCGACTCTCGTGGGTACCCGTCAGCCAGCAATTGATCCACTGCCGAGCCAGGGAAAGCCTGCACCTGCACCCACCGCCGCAAGACGCACTCTGGGGCTGATGGGTTACCTCTGATCCACTCAATCAGGGAGTGGATGGACCGCATGGTTGTCCCACCCCAAGGGGCTTTGTTGTGCCAAACAGGGTAGGGTAAGTCTCCTTGAGCCATCCACCGCCTCGACGTTTGGCGACCTGAGCTTGGACTGATCCATGCCACGTAAAAACCGTTTTTCTTGCGGATGATTGCGATTTTGAGGGCATTGCGATGACGGGAGGCTAAAAACCTGTTCGCCGCCGTCAGCTTTTCTTCCTGGGTCATGCGATCGCCCCTCCCGTCATTGCCAGTTCTTCCGCCGCCAACCGATCGCCTACTTCTACTTTCCAGAGCCGAGCGATCGCCACAAAATCACGGGACTTGGCGAATGCTAACGGCTGGGGGTTGGCACACCATTGCTTAAATAGTTCAATATCGGCATCGTGGGTTTTGGTCATCCCCGGCAAATTCATCCGGTTGGCATAAGCCAGGCAAATTCTGCCCACCACGTGGGGCAATTCAGCGGGAGTTAATGGAGCCTCATCATCGGCATCGCCAGTGGGAGCCAGTGTTACCCGGTAGCGCCGCTTATGTAGCGCCAGGAACTCGGGGAAACGATCGCGAAGTTCATTGCCATACAGCTCTAGCAGCACCAAATTTGCTTGGTCTTCGGGGGAAGACTTCTGGCTTGGTTGAGCAGGAGCGAGGGCAATGGGGGCAGAGTCCAGGGCGATGGGGGCATTTAACGGTGGGGCATCCGTAACCTGCGCCTCCAGGTATTGGGTGGCCTGTTGGCTTTGAAGGAGTCCCAGGGTTGCTGATACATGGGGTTGAGGTGCAATATCCACCAGCGATCGCATCTTGGTGGTGCGCTTCCACTGCCCAGTTGCCTTGTCCTGGTAAGGCGATGGAGACTGTTCCATCGCCCGGAATAACCGTAAGGGGACTCCTTTGATTCGCCTAGCGTCTTGCAGCAGCCCCGCCAGTCGACCATCAATGCGAGGGACTTCCACCTCCCCGCCTAGGCTGATATCGAAATAACCCCAGATTCCGCGATCTAAGAGCTCGGGGATAGCAAATCGCAAAATGCCACGGAGGCTACACTGCCTGTCCTTCGGAAGGCTGCACTCTGATGTGCCGCACTGGAAGCATGGCTTATCAGTTGGGAGCATGCGCCCTTTGCCAACTGAAGAATAATCTCGCTCGTCGGTGATAGTGGTGCCATTGCAAAGGCGCACATATACATTGCCCGCCCCACATGCGCCAATAATTTTGCGGAATGCTTTGTCAGGGTCCGCATCAATCAACAAAATATTGATTGACCTGGGCGCTTCGCCATAGATTTCACGAATCGCCGCTCCGACTGTGGGATCTTTAGGTTCGAAACGGAAGTAGTCTAAATCATCGCCATAGACTTGATAGTTTTCCACTTGCCCCGTCTTCTTATTGCGACGGGTCCGTGTTTGCTTTTTTCCGCCCTTGAATATTCGCCCGAGGCGGGGGAATGGATCGGCAGATTCTAGCTGTTGCCGCTCTAAATATCTTGCTGGGTTTGCCATTGAGTATCTCTGGTTAAAGTACCGAGAGAACCCGCGTTGTCCTTAATACGCTCTTGCTCTCGCGAGTTCTCTGTTTATTCCGGGCCGTTGGACTTAGCGCTAGAAAAAGCTGCTTTTATTTCCAGCAATGTTGTCTCCCGCCCCCTGGTGAGACTGGACAACGTTATTTTTCTGGCGAGATGATGACGACTGAGCCTTTGCCGTCTCAACCATCTCCCAAAGCTCTTTCCAGGAACAACGATGCTCATCCACAAAAGAACTCTGTACCTCACCCTTGAGTTGAGCCCCGGGGGCTAGGTAAACAGTGAGCGATCCACTGCATTGGATGAATCTGACACTGTCCAGGACAACAATTGCAATATCTCCGCCACACTGGACAAACCTGACCTCCTCGTAAACGCCACGGATAGGCGCAGACACTTGAACCACCTTTGACCGAGAGGAGGAAGCTTGGCGGAGACGCCGCTCAATTTCTCGAGTTGACGGATATTCTGTTTTCTCGCTCCGTAACTCCTTAGGCTGAGAGGCAGTGGCTGCGCTCCCCTCAGCCAAAAACTTTCCCGCAGAAATCAACTCTCGCCACATAGGGTGAACAAATCGCTCAATCTGGTCCAAACTGGAAACGCCAGCAGGCAAGATTGAGCACAGCATTTCAGCCCAAAGATCTTCAGAGCCCCAATATTGCTTGTACTTGGTGGCGTAAGCTAGCATCCCGCGACAAACATCAGTTGTGAAAAAGGGTTCGGCGTGCTGTTTGAGGTTCTCCGGCTCAAGGCGACGAACCCCATCAAAAGCCAGCGGCGTTTGTTGCCGCTTCGCTACTTCAAAAGCCGACAACATGTACTCCCATCGGCGATCAGAGAAATCCATATCGAGCAACTGGGTTGCCACAGAGAACAAATCAAGTCCCTCAGCACTGGGATGTGCAGTAAAAGCCGCCCAGACTAGCGCGTCGTAGTATTTGGACCCAGACGGATCGCTGTCAACCACTCGAAAATCAAGCCCATTGCCGTAAGAGAAAGATGACGGAGCAAACCCCAAAGAAGGGTTGAATAAGGCATAAGGACTTTTTCGCCCCAGCGCCGCCTCTAGAGTCACCAGAGGACGCCCCATAAACTGCCCGTCGGGGGGGTACACCTGAAACTGACGAGTGAGTCCCTCGATGAATTCAACTGTAGAAATGGCGTCAAGAGAGCCATCGCTCTCTACGGCGATCGCGCCACCATGATCCTTCGCCTTCTCAATAGCCTCTCGATACTGGCGACTATCACAAATCACGCCCAACAAAGCATCGTTCCCAGGGTTTTGAGACAACTCAAGCAACAGATCCGATAAAGACTTTTGGTCCCAAGTGGGCGACTGCTCAACAACCACCTTTTGAGGGGCGGGGGCAGACTGCGGACGGTATGGATCCAGCTGCCCCCCCAGGAACTGCGCCAAGGTGGCAGGATAGACCCCGTCAACCCCAGAACAAACCTGAACGCAAGAGTTCAGAAGCTCCACTGGGGACAGCCTGGCAACAACCTCCATGCGAGATTCACCCAAAGGAGATGCAGCAAGCGCCGCTTTCAGGTCCTGCCACTTTGATGTAGGTACATCCTTCATGGGAGGTATGCAATCTAGAAACTGATGAAAAATCATAAAATTACCAACGCAATTGCTGACTAATACAAAATTGGTGATCACCCCAAAAACGGACACTTGGCAGGGTATAAACCTGAATTGGAGCCTTTTTGTCGGGCGAAGTGGAATGCTATTTCCCTTTTGGAACCTCGTCGTCCCAGCAGTCCCGTTTGTTTTTTTTGCCAGGCAGGTCCAACCTGAGCTCGTTTAATGGCTGAATCTTGATTGGCGAATCTTTTACTGGCTGAAGCACGAAAACCGAGTCATTGCACTGGCGGTTTGGCTCAGCGATATCGTTGCGGATAAAGCCAACGCGCCCTGCCAACCGATACTCAGCAGTAATGGAAAAAGGCAGCTGAGCAAGTCGCTGCGATCGCTCCTCTGTTTGGAAAAATGCTGTCGGCAATAGCAGAACCATTAGCCGGGGTAGGGGCTTAAATGCTGCCAAATGCTCTAGGATTTCCATCGCCTGAGAGAACGGTGGATTGGAGATGACGGCGTAATGGCAGCCGCCAAATAATTTGCCCAGGTCAAGCTGTAGGAAGTCCTGGTGCATCCAATCTCCCCGTGGGAACACTTGCCGTCCTTTTGAAATCCGAGAGTATTTCGACTCGATGGCGTAGTAATGGCGATCGCCGGCATAGAACCGGGAGATATTGCCATTCCCCGCACCAACTTCGAGGATGAAATCGCAGGTTTTTGGATGAATACTGGTGGGACCGCAGAATGCATCGACGATGTGGTTTTCCAGCACCTGTTGCATAAATCTGCCCAGGTATAGCGGTGTTTCCCAATCATCCGTGGTCCATCCATCTAAAGACGGGGAAGTGGCAGGGATAAGGCTTTTTTGTTGGGTAGCTAGGGTCATTTTGGATGTGGGGTGAGGTGTCGCCCTAACCCATATGGGTGGGGTAAATGGTGGAATCGGCAGCGGCGCGGCGGGCGGATACTTTTCGCTTGAAATCAACCAGTTCGATACCCGCGATCGCCGGGTCTGCCAGGTCATCAGCGATCAAAGCTGACTGCGCTGCCAGGCGGTTGTAGAAAAGCCGCTCAGCAAGTATTTCGAGTTCATACCTGGACAAGGGTTTATTCCTGGCTGATTCCCAGGCATTGGATATGGCGGAGACAATGCGCCAGCGCTGCGCGGGAGTAACGTCCTCCCAAGAGGTCATTGGCGTCATCATCAGCCACCGTGCTTAAGTTGCTGGATGGACGTTTGAGAGGGAGGATCGCCGCCGAAGCTCCTCATTACGGCGATGGCACCACCAATACTGAGAAGGGCTGCCAGGGCGATCACCACCTGCGCTCTCCACTGCTTGCGCTTACGGCGTACTGGGCCGCCTTGAATTGATAGGTTGCTGTTGGGCGATCGCCATACCCTTGGGGTCACGGACTGGGAGGAAACCGCAATAGTCCGAATCGGAGGAGATACATAGAAGGCAGGGCGATCGCGGGGGATAAAGGGGAGCATCGGCTCTGGTTTTCTAGGGCACATGGTTCTAAGGGGAATATCTTTAAAAGTCCGGGACTATGGCTTGGGATGGGCTAAGTTTTGGAACCGGGTAAATTGGGGCTCAAAAAGGAGCTTGACGGTGCCGGTGGGTCCGTTGCGGTGCTTGGTGATGATGACTTCCGCGATCCCACGATCAGGAGTGTCGGGGTTGTAATATTCATCCCGGTAGAGCATGAGGACGAGGTCTGAATCCTGCTCAATCGCTCCGGATTCGCGCAGGTCTGACATCATGGGGCGCTTGTTATTGCGCGACTCCACACCCCGACTGAGCTGAGACAGGACAATAACCGGCGTGTCTAATTCCCGCGCCATTGCCTTTAGGGAACGCGTTAACTTCGCTAGCCCCTGCACTCGGTTGTCGCCTGGGGTATCCATAAGTTGGAGATAGTCAATGACGACCATCCCCAACTGCCCCCGCTGGGACCGCAACTGACGAAGGTGGGACCGCATCGCAGCGATGGATGGCTCGGCATTGTCGCAAATCAGCAATGGCGCATCATCTAGAGCCGCCATTGCGTTAGCCAAGGGCATCCACTCGTTTTCATTGAGTCGACCGGATCGGATGCGATCACTTTCAACCCCCGACTTGCCACACAGCAGCCGTTGGATAAGTTGTTCCTTCGACATTTCCAGGCTGTAGAACACCACCGGCAGCCGATGGGTTATGGCCACACTGAGGGCAATATTCAGTACAAGGCTGGTTTTCCCCATGGCGGGGCGACCGGCGGCAATGATCAGATCAGAACGCTGAAACCCTTGGGTCATCGCGTCTAAGTCGTAGTATCCACAGGGCAGTCCAGGGGTTGAATTGCCGCTGCAATGATCTTCGATATCGTTAAACAGCTCAGGAAGCACGGAGCCGATGGACACCAACCCATCCCGGTCACTTATTCCTTGCTGGGTGACGTTGAATAAAGCCTGCTCCGCCTCCCCCATCGCCGCCTCTAGCGGCTCACTGGTTCGATAACCTAGCTTGGCGATCGCCTGTGCCGCTTCGATCAAGCGTCGCCGCATCCAACGTTCCTGGACGAAAAATGCATAACGGTCAATGTTGATGGCATTCAAGCACCGGTCGGCAATGTTAGTCAGGTTAACGATGCCACCCACACCATCAAGAAGCTGACGATTTTCAAGCCAGGTAGAGACGGTGAGCAGATCAAGCTTTTGTCCTTGCTCATGAATATCAGCACAAGCCTCATAGATGCGCTGATGGGCACTGAGGTAAAACATCTCTGGCTTCAGGGTGTTAGATACACGAGCAAAGGCTGAAGGATCAAACAAGATGCCGCCAATGATTCTTTCCTCCGCCTTAACATGGGCGGGCGGTGATTCATCGGGGGGAGAAAAATCCAAGTCGGATGGTTGCATGATTACAAGCGGGTAAATGACTAAGCTGCCGCTGGTTCGGCAGAGTTTTCGGAGGCGATATTTTCCAGCGCCGTCACCAGGTCCGTAAGGTTCTCTACGGTTAGCTGAGGGTGGCGTGATCGCCATTCCTGCAATTCCCCCTGCTGCCAAGGGTTGCGTTCTCCATCAATGGCGCTGGCAAGACGATCCGCCCGGGCAATTAGGGACAAAATTTCGGGGGACTGGCGATCGCAGAATTCAATCAAGATGTCGTGGAATCGAATCAGCGCGTCGTCTTCCAGCTCCGCCATTGACCTGACTCCAAATTTGGAGAGCATTGACCTGAAAGCATCACTTTGTTTGGTCAGCGCCAACCGTCGAAGGGTGTTGTGAATGCCAAACGTGTACTGGGACAGGTCAACGTCCGGGGTCATAGGGGGAGCCTCCCTTTCAACCGGCTGACTTTCCTATCCGGTGAGGCGTCCTGTTTTGGCGCAGAAGGTTCTTGCCCTGGCTGAGTCCATGGGCTGCTTTTCCCGAACACCAGGCGATCGCCCACCAAATCATCAACGGAACCGGTTTGTCGTACCGCGGTGCGCACCTTTGAAAACCATTGGGATCCCAGCAAAGACTTAAGCCGTTGGCGGGCGGCGAGGAAGATACGGGCGTGATACTTCTTTGGGAGCCCATCATCGGGAGAAATTCCTGGCGGCTCCAGAAGGGTAGGCAAACCCCAGTCGAAGTAGGTCAGAACAGCTTCCGACAGTAGAGGATTGGGCAATTTAAGGTCCTCTGCGGATCCCTGAAGCTGGGCGATCGCCGTACCCTGTTGACCCGCTGGAGGCAGCTGACCAACTGCCGGGTCAATGACGCTGTATACCGGGGTGGGCCGCAACTCAGAGACCGCCTTCCTAATGCGCTCACCCAACCCCTTCGGGACGCCCGGGTATTCGTAGGTGTCTAGGATATGAGCGATCGCTGCATCCACTTGCTCATTGGAAAAGCCGAAGGGGGCTAAGTATTCAAAGATTCGACGACAGCGATCTTGTTCGTAATCAGGGATATAGGGAGGGTGAGATACAACGCCGGGGTCTCCTGCCTCCCGAAGGATTTTGGCAAAGGACCTTGCAAATTCCAGGGGCTTTAATTTCTGGGTCATGATGCCCCCTCCAGCAGCCAGCGGTCCCATTCACTAAGCCCTTCTGCCTGTTGGGGATGCTGGCGGAGATATTCCGCAGTGTGAGGGGAATTCGCTACCGTCACGTATTGCCGTGACTCCTCCTCATCCGCCGCCATTTTCATCATGCGATTGCGGTACAGCTTCAGAGTCGCGAAATCGCTCGCCCTCATTTTGCTGTTCAAGTGCTCTCTTGCTGCACCGTCATCCCAATGCAAATCGTGAATAGCCATCTTCGCAATAACTGCGTTGACAATCCCGTCAGACCAGTTATTCGTGTCACCGCCGTCATGAATATCGGCAAGCCCGTATCGCTCTAGCCGATAGAAAAATGCTCCTGACTGAAAATCGTCGTTGATATTCCCAGGCGGCGTTCGATCTTTTTTCAAAATTGGCGGCGGCGGCGCAGGGCGATCGTCTTTTGCCCTACTGCTTGAGCTGTCATCCAAAATTTCTGCGTTAACGGTGAAGCCATCACCAGTGTTATTGGCTAACGAATCCGATTCTGAAAATTGAATTTCATCATCTGGCTCTGGCGAGAGAAAATCTGCCTCCGGATCTCTCTTAATTACTTGTTTATTACTTAGATCATTAATTGGAATAAATTTATTAGTGTTTAACGATGGTGCCCCCTGGGTGTACGAATATTCATCGCTATTGCACGATCGTGCAACCGGGGCATACGACGGTGCAACCGGGGGTGAATTTGGTGTAACCGAGCCCGGCGGGATGGGATAGCTCGGGCGATCACTTAGGGGGAAGTAAGCATCATTCCCATCGTCATCTTCATCAACGGCTTGCTGCTGAACGACCATGCAGCCAGAAAAATATTGAACGGCTCGATTAACTTCCCGAAGCACCACACGATATCGGTATGGAGTGCGGCTGGCTTCTTTCGGCTTTTGAGCTTCTACCAAGCCCAGCCTGCGGAGTAGGGTCATGGCTCGGCGAATGGTTTGGGGCGCTTTGTTATTTCCCAGGAGCCACCGGTTTAGAAATTTAGATGATTGGGTTAGCCAAGGACCCACTTCAGGTGTTGTTGTGGGGGGCTCAACACGCTTACCCAGTTCGATATGGGTAAGGGATACCAATACGCTCAACAATCGTGCTGCCACCTCGTTCCCCGACTTCTGGATTTTGGCGGTGGATTCTTCGTCCCGCCAGCTCCATCCGTTGTTCCACACCGATGGGTCGGCGGTAATGCCCAGGAAGTCCCAGCGGGTTTGGTAGTACAGAGTTCCTGGAGTAATATTGACTAAGTTCTGCATCAGGCTTCCACTTTGATCAGATTTACAGGCGGCGATGAGAGGGGTCTCATTGCCGTTTTGTATTGGGGCTGTTATTTACCCCCGGCATGAGACTGGATTGGTTTTACAAAAGAAATTCTTTCGAGATGTGGTGGATTTCCTCCAGGGGCACCACAAGCCCTTTCACGGTTCCCCCGGTGCGAGGGTTTTGCTTTGCTAGGGCAAATTTCCGACGAGGCATTGAGCGCAGGGGATATTTCCCCGCCCACTCCACTAGCTTTTGCCCCAGGTCCCGGGGCTCGAAGAGGAACAGCACGTCGTATTCGTCGGGATCGGGGGATGGCACCACATAGGCGATTAGGTCGGCGGCGCAGATACGTTGCCAGTGCTGGCGATCGCCTGCCTCACCTCCAGCACTGAGCCGGATAAATCCATTGCCGGTGGCATAGGCTTCCCGGTCTATCCGCAGGTCCAGGGTGAAATTATTTCCACTGGGGTAAATTCCCCATAGATCAATGCCCATACGGCGCATATCCCGCGTGGGTGCCATTACATGGGCATTCCCTTGGCGGAGTAGGTCTACCACCTTCTGCTTGATGGACAGGGTCGCCGGGGCTGTGGTGGTGGGTGGAAAGTGTGCAACAACGCTGGTCATAGGTCCTCACTGGTGGCGTTGGTGGAAAGTTATAGCGATCGCCCAAGGTCGAGATATTCATCCAGACATAGGCGGGCATCCTCTACGGAGAGGTTGTCTGTTTCGCGAATATCGAAAGCTTCATTGATGCCCAACTTCACTTGGGCTCGGGCGGTTTCCCATGCCTCTGCGATGGTCATGCGCGTATCGGCAGAGCTTAGGAGGGCTTTGGTAAATCCCGCGATCGCCATCAGGGTTGCCCGTTGCCATTTATCTAGGTGAATGCCCTGACGGCGGGCACGGTGCCCCCTATAGGCGGGGGAGCCGGAGGGATTGGGCTGGGTGGTCATTGCATTACCTCCTCGCCAACTGCGGTGCGCAGGTCTTCGGCGATCAGCAGCCCTTCTTGCCTACTTTGAGACTTCATCTCATCGCGCAATTCGGCGTAAGGAGGCTCAATAGCTACTGACCCGTAAAAATGATCAGCAATCCAGGCATTTACGCGCTCAATAAAAGCTTTGTTCCCCCGCGCTATCACCAGGTCGTCGCCTTCAATGGAATGGCGATCAATGGGGGCATCACTGCGAGCCAAGACGATCGCGTGGACCAAAAATCCTGCGTCAGTGATTGTCGGGTCTATCTTGACGATGACGTGGCGCCCTTCTATCAAAAGCATTTCATTGCCATGGGAGCGAATTCGACGTTGCTGGGTCATCACGTCGCCTCCTTTGAATCGAAATAAACGTCAACACCGGCTTCGTGAAGGACCTTGATTTGCTCCATCGCATCATCCCCAAGAGGATTTCCTGTGAGATACAAAGTCTTCAAAGACTTGAGCTGAAAAAGTACCTGGGGAACTGAGGTGAATTGGTTTTTATCCAAGTCCAGCTCTTCCAATGCAGTGCATCCGCTGAACTCATCGGGCAATGCTGTTAGCCGGTTGCCTTCCAGATCCAGGGCTTCCAGTGACTTGAGCCTTCCTATGCTGGCGGGCAGAGTTGTGATGGAATTATTCGCCAGCTCGAGTGTCTCAAGGGCACGCATTCCGCCAATCTGCGGTGGTAGTGTTGTTAGCTGGTTGCGTCCAGCCAGTAAAAGCTCAAGCTTCTTTAGCTGGCTGATTGTGGGCGGGAGTTCTGAAAGTCCTCTGTTATCCCAATCCACAGTTGTGGATGATTTTTCTCGGGCTTCCTTGATCGCCGCCAATAGTTCTTCCTGGGTCATCGCGCTACCTCCTGGGCTACTGGAGGCGCGATCGCCTGTAACGAAATCGCTTTCTTCTCCATCGCCCGAATTGCCTGCGCCAGGGCGTCACCTTCAATACCGGTGAAATTGAACACGGTGGGCAAGGTGCCACCCTTGTAACGCTTGGCGACGGTTAAGGCGCGACGTGGGGGGAGTGGGTCGGCGATGTCGTCATGCTCTGGGGGAACTTCCATTAGCCGCACGGCATAGCCGAAAATGTTGCGGATATTGAGGCGCTGGTACCGGGTTAGTCGTTCCCATTGATCGCCAAATTGCCGGTCAATTATTCTTAGTCGTTGTTCGTATGGGGTTGAGTCCGCTATTGGATCTGCCATTGTTGTTCTCGCTTATGCGTGAAACTTCCAACATTAGGAAGTTATTGGGTATGGATTTGGGCGGAGATAATACGGTGCTGGTCGTAAATCACCGTCTCCAGCGATCGCCCGGTCAATTCTTTAAAGCCAAAGCCTGCCGGGAATGTACCTGGGGTATCCTCGAAAAAGCCCTCCCAAAAGCCATCTAAAGATTCACGGGCGTCGCGACCTTGCTTGATTTCAGCGATCGCCAAACTTAGGGCGTACAGAATTACCGCTTTGTCATGGGGAGAAATATCCTCATAGTTCGGACCGTAGCGGCAAGTTAAGCCGTAGCGGCAAAGAGTGGCAGGGGATGGCACCTGGGATGTCATTACGCCGCCCCCTGAACAGAAGGGGTGGGAATCCTTGCGGCGAACGCCTGGATGTCTTCCTGAGAAATTAAATTGGATTCTGTAGAGGCTATGGCGATCTCACGGGCTACCTGCTTCATCCACTCCAAGTTCTTTGCCCGGTCATTTCCTATGCATCGTTCTTCAAATAGGAGATGCTCGGATGTTCCTTTTTTTGCAATGACGCTGGCGAACAATTCAGGGTTGGAGGGATATCCCACATCAGCGATTTCAGAGACAATATTCCACCCGTCAATGTTGAACCAGGTCCCCGTGACGGACTCAGTCAGAATTCTCATTGCGCTGCCTCCTGAATGGATGGGGTGGGCAGGACTAGTCCATGCAATGCCCAGTAAAGGGCGTGGATTAAGTTCGCCATCGTGGCAGGGTTCAAGGTGTCTAGCCTTACGGACCCCAGCTGCGTTGGCAGTGGATAAACCGCGATCGCCCCAGTACATCCCCAAGCTTGGTGGGGGTCGTAGGACTGTCTGCTACACCCGTCCCCGAATTTCATTAGGACGATGGCGTGGTGGCATGCCCCTGCCAGACTTGATTGCACCTGGCGATCTAACTGAAGAACATCAATGCCGTAGATGGATTTCAGATGCGATCGCGCTGATTCACTGGAGAAGACTTGGGGGTGTTGCGTCACAACCATCACGTCATCCCCTTCCTCCTCTGGCGATCCTTCTAGGGCTTGCCTGAAGTTATCTAGAGACGGGAGCTCATCTAGGCTGAATTGCCCACACTCATCAAAGGACTCGGAATAAGAATTCAAGGACTCAACCGTAAATGTTCGCGATTTGAGGTCTACGATGTAGCGCCACTCAATCCAGTCGAAATCTTCCCAATCCCCTTTGAGGAGAACAATTTCAGCGTCTTTGGAATCAACGATGTTTTGCAGTACTTCTTCGGACAAGTTGCGATGGCAGAACGTTGCCCACCAACGACACTGCTCTTCAGTGCGATTGTCGGGTTCGTTCGACCATTCAGGGCAACGTTGTTCGTAGTCTTCCCAGAACGCCTTGTCTTTGCCCTTAGGCTCCAGAAAGCGGATCTTGGGTAGGGATTCAGTGAGCTTGCTTAGGAAGCCTGGCGTCTTAAGCAACCCCAGCAAGCCCGCTCCTACCCCCTCTGGATAGCCGTCCCATTGCCCGTACTGAATGATCTTTCCCTCACCCGAGGGGGAGATCACCTTAATAAGAGACCGGGTCCCCATCACGCCACCTCCGTTGTGGTTGCCTGACTGTCCGTTAACGCGATCGCTACCAACCGATAAACCACCCACCCGATGTGCGCTAGATCGCCAAACCGCTTTGCCGTCATTACGATGATTTGCTGTATCTGGGGGTGATAAACACTCGCCACCGGCAAGGTGGGTAACGGGTCGGTGGAATTGGCAACAGCAATCTTCTGGGGGCGCTCCATAAAGAACGTGGTGCGCCGCTCCCATTCCGCCGCCTGCCGAGGCTTCGTTAGATCCAATCCCAACAGCGCTTCCTCTAAACACCAGGACAGCACCAAAACTTGCCGGCACTGCGATCGCGAGAAGCCACGTTCTCGCGCCTTGGACCGGACCGCGTCAATTAAAGACTTGGTCTTGAACGGGACTTGGGCTGTGAACTGCTGCTGCCGCTTGTGCAACGCCAACGTCAAATCGGGGAGCTCACGACCGTTATCAACGGTGGCGAGATTGAGGCTTTCCCAGTCCACGTGGAGAGGGGATGGAATCGATAACAGATCTGTGTTCTTTTTCTTTGAATGGTGAGCTTGTGTTTTCATGGGCTCTTTTTTGAATTCGGGAAGAAGGCGAGGCGGGCAGGTGGTGAAGGGTGGAACAGAATTACCAGCCATAACGGTTGGGTTTGCTGGCCCCTATCACCACCTCAGCAGCCCCGACCTCGCTTGCAACTTAATGTATTTCATTTGCACTACATTGTCAATACATTGTAGTGCTGTTGTCGTGAAGGAGATATTCATGTCAATGTGTTGATATCCAAGCCAGGCGTGAGCCTGTGAGCGCCAACGAGTCGAATTGCCATGAAAAAACAAACATCTATGCGTTTTGAGGAGAATCTGCTTAAGGAGGTCAAAAGACTGGCAAAAAAAGCCAAGCGATCTGAAGCAAACCTCGTAGAGTTTCTTCTCGAGAAAGTTATGCCTGTGTACGACGAGGAGCTAGACAGAATGGGCGAAGCACTCAAAAAATCCGTAAAGACTAACTAGTCAACACCCAAACCACTCGCCTAAAGGGCGGGGGAAACAACACAGATCTGTGTTGATCCATCTCTTCAGGGAGGTGGATTTTTTGTGCTCGCTTTTTCTTATAAAAAAGGCTGCGACCAGAGCGAATCTCATTCGCAGCCTCCCCATCCGAAAAGGAGAGCCACAGCCTTTGTCAGACCCCGTTGAGAGAAGAAAAGGCGGCGCTGGAACAGAAACACCGAGGTGAGGGTTGGGTTAACAACAATCATCGGCACTTCATCGCCGCCCCATCAAACGTGCTTGCCGTTCAATAAGCTCATTCTAAAAGTGTAATTGGCAGTCGTCAATCTAAATTGGCAATGATTTCAGTGGGCGCCATCTCCACTGCTGCGCCCACTCTCGCCACCGTTAAAATCCATGTATTTGTGAATAACTGTTGCGGAGCTTTGAGAACATATTCAAGGAACCTTTTGCACAGGAGCCAGGTATGTCGATCCTTCTTGCTACCGCACTTATTGGAAGCCTCAGCCTCTTTCCATCCCCCAAAGCCGCGCCCCTCTGTTACTTCGACTACGCCGACGGCACCCGCGAAGACCTAAGCGCCCTATGCGGAGGCACCCCATCCGAAGGGTCACGGACAGTGCCAAGGTCGAGAGCGATCGCCAGCGAATCGGATGCTGGTATTGGCGACAACGAAAGTCCCAACTTCAGCGACTACACGGGAATTCGTGTGGGCAGCTCTGGAATTTCTGAAATAGAGAGGGAGTTAGGTGAGGCGACCCGAGGACGCAGCTTGAACCGTGGTGGAGGGCGTTCAACTGAAACCGCCTATGAGTGGACCTCCCCCAGCGGCAATCGCCTTGGTGTCCTTGCTTTAGAGGGAAGGGTTACCGCCAAGGTTTATCGATCTCGCTTCCCAGGAATTGAGCAACTGTCCTTCGCCGGCATTCGAGATAACGGAACTACAAGGTCAGTGCCCTGCATGTTCGATTGGCAATTCCAAAGCAACAGCGATCGCCTGTGCTTCTCGGGTAGCTAATCGGAAGCGTCTGCCGCGATCGCCATCCTGTAAATCAGCCAACCCCCATCCCAGGAGAAGCGCCATGCCCCGGTCCTCTAGCAAGCCCGTCGTCAAAAGCTTCGTAGGCAAACCCAAAAAGAAAAGCTTCCTGAACTTCAAATCTCCCAAGGATATTGGCATCGCGATCGCTGGTCTTGTCGCCGTAGCGATTATTGGGAACGGAGTTATCGGCACTCTCAATGCAGGGCTTGGCAACACGGGTCAGGCACGCAAGAACCGGGAAGCCCTCGACAATTTCAAGGCGGCCAGCGCAGAGGTGAAGGAGGAAGAGCCAGCGCCCAGCGAGCCCGAGAAAAACTGGTATGACGGCGGCACACTCCATAAAGCTGGCGCCCTGGAATGGCAACAGGCAACCTATGCGAACAAGCTGGCAACCTGCGGTGATTTTGTGGCAGCGCTGTGGCAGGGTGAGAAGCTAAAGCCCGAGCTTCAGGCAAAAATCAAAAACATGGATCAGATTCGGGTCTTGGCTGAGCTCCTAGTTAAAAGCATGGACAAAGCCATGGCACCGTTGCCCGACCCGGAAGAAAACCGCAAGGTGTATCAAAACCAAACCGTTCGCGATATGGCTGTATACGCGATCGCCCTCTCTGGATTTACTGAGTAGCTGAGTTAATCAGATCTGATACAGCGATCGCTCAGCACCTCCACCGGGAGAAAGGGTTCAACACAGATCTGTTTAGGGTGTTCTGTCGCGTTGGGTGGGCGGGGCGATCGCGCCGGGTCTATAAATTAGTCACTTAAGATGGGATCCCGCTAAAGCTGAATTAAGATTAAGTTGTTGGCGTTATAAAAGCGGCAACAAAAGGAGGGAGTTTGGCGGGAGAGGATTCATGATTAAAGCGTTAGACGTTGCTCGTTTCTTCGTAGAAAAGGGAGCCGATGACCCTGAGATGACCCAACTCAAGGTTCAAAAGCTAACTTTTTACGCCCAGTCTTATCACCTGGGGATTTATGGCACCCCTCTGTTTGGTGAGGCGGTAAGAGCTTGGAAGCATGGTCCCGTCATTACATCACTGCGATCGCTGCAAGATTGTAGAGGCAACAAAATTCCCGCTGATGGTTCATTTGGGAACCCGATTGAAGATCCTGAAGCCCTGAAATTTCTGGAAGCGATTTGGTCCACTTACGGATGCTTCAGCGCTGATTTGTTGGTGGGGATGACCCACGCGGATCCGCCCTGGATTGAAGCCAGAAAGCTTGATGGGCAAAGCCCTGAAATCACCCAAGAGGCAATGCGAGACTACTTTTCTTCTCGCGCTGACGACATTGACCTAGAAAGTGGCGATGTTTCCATTGAATCCATTTTCGGAGAAGGAGCATTTGCCGTCTCCTCGCCCATTGGTTAGCAGTGGATAATAATTGGCCTCGGCCACTTCTGTTCATCACCGTCTTTGATGAATGCGCCGTTTTTCAAGCGGCGTCCACTGGTGACCCAGCCCCCGAGGAATATTCTCTTTTCAACCCCGGACAGTTTATCTTTCTTGGTCGGTATATATTCTTTCTCATTCCCGAGAACAACAATCACATCTGGCACGGTGGGCGGCTTGCTGCGCCTGATATTGGTACACTGTCCAGATATTTCTTCACCAGACATTGCAGACTGAAAGCAGTCCGCACTGACACGGACAATCAACTTTGAAGGCATATTCAATTGGCAGAAGACGTTAAACGAAACAAAGCAACGTTCAACGCTCTATGCCGTGCTCAATCCCGGAATTTGCAGCCGGATCAAGGTGCGCTGTAGCATGTAAATAATAAAAATCTAGGATATTTGGCGCGCGTCGTGGTGAGATACGAGGTGCGCCTATTCATTTTTACCAACATTTTCATATTTAGAGGAGGTCGCCTGAAAAATTGAGGCTGTCGCACTAAATATGGGCTTAATTTTTGACCGCCAGCGAGTTGGGCGATCGCGGAATGAGTTGACCAATCAAGCCTAAATAACCGCGATAGTTGACAAAATCATCCCAAAAACACCAAAAACCCATGCTGATTTGTCAACTCATGGTGGAGTTGTGCGCTCTTGGGGATGAAGTTTGTTGGAGGCGATCGCGGTCTTCTCTAAGTCCATGATGGATGCATCCACAAGATCAAGCGGATGAACAAAGCAAAAATAACTCAAGCAGACGCCCTCGCCCTGCAGAGAGTGCGAGAAGAGGAACTTGCGCTCGCGGAGAGAGAGCTTGAGCTCAGTCAAGCCGACAGGGCGCAGCGAAGGCAGCGATCGCCCACCCTACAACAGCGCCTTCGTGAATTCAGGAATAGGCACCGAATGCGAATCGAGGCGGTAGGTCCGCGTCGCGCAGAGGAAGCCCGCGAACTAGCCGCCACCCGTCGCGTCTTCTCCGGTCAAGTGGTGGGCTACGATTCCTCAACCAAGACCGCCACCGTACAACTCCCTGGCGGCGAAACCATCCGAGGGCGCACCTTAGGACGTGGCGCACCGGTAGGTAAAGTGGTCGTCACTATCCCCCTGGGCAGCGCGATCGCTACCATCCAATCCCCGGAACCTCGCTGCTAGCAGCATTGCTATGATTTTGAATAACGTACGGGGCTGAAATGGTTTCGACGTTCTGAGAAACTGCATTGTGATCAGGGCAAGGGTGGGCGTCCCTTGAAAATCAACACCCAAATCAACAAATGCCAACAGCATTGTTCCGTTCGCCCGCCGGTTAACTGCCGCCGCGTGAACCCCAACCCGGCAACGGGACCAGATAGCGAACTCCGCGATCGCCCTCTGGAAACCTTAGCGGATGCTCCACCATTGAATTGAGTCGCCACGGTGGCTAAGCGAGACTCTCCCCTTGCCGTTGAGGTAAACCAACGGATCTCGCCTACTGGATAAATGGCTATCCCTGTGAGCGAGCAATGCATTAATCACCGGAACGGACGATGGGTTCGATTCCCTCCAGCTCCACTATTTGATGTTTTCGCCGTGGGGGCGATCACGGCGACCTACGAGGAAAAGTGAAATGTCGAACAATTTTTTGGGCAATTCAAGAAAATTGGGACCCCATTTAGTTGGCGGAAAAATATTGCAGAAGCGGCGGTTCCCCAGGGCGCAATTTACAACGAGGTCCCCATAGTCACTCTTTTTGGGCTTTTGGAAGAGGTTCATGTCCTAACGACGTTTATTTTTCGTCGCTGGACCGACAATAGTACAGAGCTACTGCATCGAATCAGTCGCGCCCGCGCCAGTCTTCACTATTACGGCTTTGATTGGTGCGCCATCAAAGACAACATGGCTGTACTAGCTTTCTCAGAAAATTCTTACTGGGTTTTCCTGTTTGATTGGCAGGAGGCTGACGAGGATCAAGGTTGAGGTTCGTGGAATTGACGGTAGATATTTGTGCTGTTTTTTAGTTGAGTTGGCTCAATTGAAGATATGGAAGTGGTGAAAGACATGTTCGACACTGCGGTGATTGCGCTGGTGACGGCGGTTGTGGGGTTCTCACTGATCAAGATAGGGGAGTCCTCCGCACCAACACTTATGCCCTTGTTGATAGTGGCGACGAACAGGTTGACAGCAATACTTAAGTTGTTTTCGGTGCGTTAATTAAGGTGTGGTGTTCTCGTGGCAACGCACACCTAAAGATTTTCTTGTTCGGCAAATCGCCTTGGCACTCATTCGGTAGGATGGACTTGTCGCAATAAGCGAAGAATAAAGGGGCAACACGGGGGGAATCGTGTCCATTGCCAACATAAAGCCACGACCGCAGGTATATACCCCAAAGGGGTGTGCGGAGGTGGCGAAACTGATCCAAGAAGGGCTGCGTCGAGAAGACCTAAGTTACAGCAAGGTACAGCTATGGATCGCTGAACGGGTAGACGTCCCCAGTCATCTGTCTGTCCCCCAGGGGGAGGCGCTGGGGATGCTTATCACCGGCAAAACAAAAATCATTAAAGTGGCAACCCTGCGGATTCTTCATTGTGCGGGGTTGTTTGGTGATCGCCCTTTGGAAGTAGTTGAAGCGATCGCCTGTGGCATGCCGGTGGAGGAGGCGGATCGGCTGCCGGGGAAAGCAGTAGGGGAAGCCTTCTGGGAGAATTTACCCGCTAGAATCAAGGGTGCCCCACGGGATATTCAGGTCGCTACGGCGATCGCCATTATCGAATCTTTGGATTCCGAAGGTGGCAGAGCTGCCAATACGTCCCAACCAAGGTCCACCAAACCCATGTTTTTTGATTCCGCTCAAGATGCTCAAAAGCGACTCACCGAATTATTCCAGCACTGGCATGCTGAGCGATCTCCCGTGGAAGTTGCTCAGTATTATGCCCAAGCTACCGGCGTTGACCTGCTAAAAGTGGATCGCATTGAGCTGCTTTTAAAAGGTGAGACCTTACTCAATGAGGTTGAGTACGGGATACTAACCAGCAATAGATTAGACCTACAGCAAGAAAACGGGGAGCTTCTGACCCCTGAAGAATTACGATGGTTTTGCGAGACCGCTTGGAGGAAGCCCCCCGGCGTGGCGCAACCTTCAGCAACCAATCAAGACACCATTAGCTCCCATCCAAGTTAGACGCTTTGCCGTGCCCCACCAGAGGCTTCCAGTTCCACCGGTTGGGGGACGCCATCTAGCACCAACAATCGCCCTACGCGATCGCCCCATTTTACGTACTGAAAGCTGCCGCGAAACTTCCGCACAGAATCATCCGGCGCATAGACAGCGAGCCATTCATGATTCAGAAGTTGCTTACTGGGCGATTGTTCAATCTCCGCCTGCAACTTCTCCGCACCTCCTTTTAGATGGCGCACCGCATTGCCATGGATGGGCCGCCCTTCAATGCACTGCCAATCCAAAATCCAATCAACGGCGGACATCTGTGTCATTTCTTGATATGCCGGGGAACACATCACCACGGCGTTGTTAATGACTAGCACCGCCGGTTGCTGACATTGAGCAATCCAGCCGATCGCCCGATACTGATCCGCGACTACTTCAGGAGGCGGCAGGGGTGAACTAAAATCTTGTGCCACGTACTCTTCTCCCTTAAAGCAATAGCTAATTTTAGGTTTCATCCCTATCCTAACCAGCGCCTGGAGCATTGCTTGGGACGGAGAATACTCTGCGAGCTGATACAACTCTACTAACGAGAGAAAGTTTAAAGTTAGGTGCTGGTTACTGACTTCATTGCCAACTTCAACGAGGCACCGCTGAAAGATTTGATTTAGTGGTGAGCCCACCTCACGAGAGAGGTAGGTTGCCAAACAATTACTAACGAGAAGTTGGGAGGATGTCATATTTATTGGGCGTCGAGGGTGCTTTAGTGCGAAGGACGACGGCAGATACACCCACCCTAGTTAGTTTTCAACTTTGCGAATAGGCAAGACGATCAAAGTAGCCTTCTTGGGCAAGAAATCAACTAATAGTCGGATGTCAATAGGAATAAGGCGGGAATAGAATTGATGTTTTTTGATGCCATGAGATGCTCACAGAGACACGGTGCGTCTCCGGGGATCACCTATCTGTCATCGTTCTAGGCTTCAAAGTTGGCTAATAGTATTTTATTTCAACAAGCCTGATCAAAGTTGTTTTGTTTCCTCGCCATTTCCTGTCTTTGGTTCTTGCTACAGGTGGGGCTTGGCGGAGCTGATTTCAATATTTTTGTATTTGTTTTCCCCTGGCAATCTTGAATGCGGTGGGGACTTCAATGATCCAGATGGCGGTTCCCGGTGCAAACTCAGGATTTGCGTTGAAGCACTTCACCCCTTGCCCACACTGGAAACTAACGTGAAAACTGTCGATTTTGGGGTTTGCGTTGAAGCACTAGAAAATACCTAAGCGCGGTAGGTTTATTGCTGAGCGATCGCCTGAATCATTTCCTGATCAATCATTTCGTTAGCGATCACAGCCTCAACAATCCCCCTCGCCACTTTCTTTGCCGCGTTGAGCGCTTCTGATTTTGATGGATGGACACATTCCATTAGAGGGAGAGAGATTTCTGGATCTACCGCCAGCACAGCTGAAACTGTCGCGATCGTAGCCTGCCCGCTACCTTCTTTGGTGCCAGGCTTAATGTCATACAAGCCCAAGTCAAACCAGGTTCCGTCACTCGCTTCAACGAAGACTCGATAATGCGAAGTATTCATATGCTCACCGAAGTTCTATGCGGGCATCATAGCGATCACTTGAGGGGGTAAGCGATCGCCCACCCCAACACATCTAGTCAACTAAACTCCCCACACCTCAGCAAAGTATTGCTGTGCTCCTTTCCACTCCTCACGGACGCTGACATCAATATCAAAGAAGCTTTCGATATCCACCCCAATCCGTTCCAGCTCTGTATTGGTGATCGCCTGGTCCCACGTGTCGTACTCCATTTCGCCCTTGATATCGTCCGCCAACTCTTCCCAGGCGTAGAACAATCGCTGGAGGTGGGCAAATAGGGCTACGGCGATCGGGCTGTTGGCGCTATGGTGTTGGTCTTCCCCCAGGTCGACCTGATCAAAAGCCAAAGACTCAAACCAGGCTGCTGTCATGTTGCCCAACAACAAATCCCGAGCCATTTCCCTCACATCCCATCCTTGGCATTTCACCGCCAAGTGAAATTGCCGCTGTATCGACATTGCCTCAGCGCCAGGCAGATTGAGGGCGGCATACTCGGACACAGTGCGACGGGCAACTGGCTTAAATTGTGCGACCATACTAATACCTAACTTTGTTGGGGACCCAACGGACTCGCCTTGGTTTTTCTAGGACACAGGCGAGTCCGTTGCTTTATATAGACATAGTACATGATTGCCGCTAACATGGCAATCATAGTGGTTAAAATTACTTGAGATGCCTAATTACGACGCTGGGAAAAATGGGGTCCAGACACGGTTTAAGCCCCAGGGTGAGATCACGGAGCCATTGGCGAAGAAGCCTATCAATACGACCCATTACGTTCGGGTTGATGGGGTATTGCGATCGCTCCCCAATAGGCAGGAGAAGATTCGGGAGTACGTCTTGGAAGGATTGCGGCGAGACGGATTGCTGGATTAAGGCGATCGCCCATAATGCAAATTTCAAAAGCGATGACCACTGCCGGTTGTCGCTTTTTTCGTGGGATTGGGGCGGTTTGGCGCGTCTTGAATTAGCTTGGGAACAGAAAAGGAGTTTATGGAGTACCCAAACGATGAACCAATTTAATGCAGCAACCTACAATTGGCGATCCGATCCGAGATTATTTAAATGGCATCGGTAGAATTCCCCTGCTAACGGCGGAGCAGGAACTGGAATTAGGCACCAAGATCCAGAAATGGTTAGCCCTTCCCAAAACAGATGAACCGCGATCGTCGGAGGAAAAACGCATTGCCCGGCGAGGACAGCGGGCCAAGCAAAAAATGATGGAAGCGAATCTGCGGTTGGTGGTATCCATTGCGAAACGCTACACCGGACGAGGATTGGATTTATTGGACCTGATCCAAGAAGGCAATATCGGGCTAGATCGCGCCGCTGAGAAGTTTGACCCCACTAAGGGGTTTAAGTTTAGTACCTACGCCACCTGGTGGATTCGACAAGGAGTAATCCGTGGCATTGCCAACCAGGGGCGCACAATCCGATTGCCGGTGCAGGTGGTGGAGCGAGTACGAAAATTACGGCAGACAACGTCACGCCTGACCGCAAAATTGGGGCGATCGCCCAAGCTGGAGGAAGTGGCGGAGGAGTTGGAAGTAACGGTGGACCGGGTGCTGGGATTAATGAGCTATGAGCGCCTTCCCCGTAGCCTGGATATCCCCCTGGGGTCCAGCAAAAATGCTGGCACTGCCCAAAAACGGGACGGATACTTGGTGGATTACATCGTTGACGAGAGCCAATCAGGCGAACTACAGCTTGAGAAAATGGGGGACTGGGACCAGATTCGCCAACTACTACTAGAACTTGAACCCCAGGAGCGGTTTGTTATCGCCCGCCGCCACGAGTTGATTGGAAGCGATCGCCGTCTTAAGTCCATCGGGGAAGACATGGGGCTAACTCGGGAACGGGTACGACAAATTGAACGAGATGCCATGGATAAAATGCGGGCGATCGCAGTGCCTTAGGGCGGCTGAATTTCCCACATTTTGGGTCTTTTAGAGAGCGGAAGCTACCTTCACTATTTGCTCTAGCCCTGACTATTGCTGCATCTAGAGCAAATAGTGGGAAATAGTAACAGTCAAGGAATAGCGGAGCAATAGAGAAGCACTAGAGAGGTAATAGTGCGAAACTTCACGCCGGTGTGCCATCATGTTTTAACGATATCGTGATGGTGGCTTTATGACTGCACTTAGCTATGTGCAAAGATTGGTCAGCAGCCAGTCTCAAGTGACAACAATGACCCCCAAAGAGTTTGTGGACCTTTATGTTCCCCTCAAGCATCCAGGGATGCAGCCAGGCGATCGCGGGTTCCAAAAGCTTGCGGCACAGGAGTTAAGCGAAGCCCTTGGGAGGACTACCTCCCCTTCCACTATCATTGCCCACTGGGGGGCTGACTTCAGCAGGTGCCCTGACATTGTCCCGTGGACACTTGCCCTGGTTCACTCTATTCGAACGATAACTTCAAGCATTAACGCCCTTCACGACCGGGGAATTCGATGACGGCTTTGTGAAGCTTTTACTCTTTATGATTCACGATAGCGTGAAGAAACTATTGACCCGCCAGAGTGCGGGTTTTTTAATGTTCTTAGAACAGCCGGAGAACAAAAGGCGAACACGCGCCGAACGGCTAAAAGAACTTAAGTCGAACCAGGAAGAATATGGCTAATTTTCGGTCGGGGCAAGGGTTTGGGGGCGCAGCTCCTGTTGAGCTGGCTGACGGCGAACCCGTCGCCGAACGTTCGGACGAACCACGCGGCGAACCCGTTCAGAACACCCCAAGAGGAGAGCGTGCTGATTTTTCGTTCTTATTGGAGTTCGTGGATGACCCCAAGACGTATACAGCAACAGCGATCGCGGCGAACGTGACTCAGGAGGTACGACAAATTAGCGATGCTGCTATTCGAACTCGGTGGATGCGTTGGATTGCTAGAGCGATCGGTGCAGATCGGGTCCGTTCAGGCTCTCGATACACGTCGTTGTTCAATGCTGCTTGTTTGAGTTATGCCCGATATGAGGAGCTCTTCCCGGGAGAGTCGCCGGAAGACGCTCAGCAGATGTGGATTTCTGGCGTGGCGGCGGCGCTAAGTGTGCGGACAGTGACTCCTGAAGTTGTCGGCGGTGAGCCATTCAGTACCGCTGATGGTGTTGTGATTCAAGGTGGTGCCAGAGAGGTTTTAGTCCAAGAGTCCTTAGCCCCTGTAACCACTCGCGGCGGAGCTCTAGAGGCTTATATGCAGCAAATTGGCGGGCAATCAATGACTCGCTATGAACAGGCCTTGGATATTACCGCCGAAGCCGTTGACTCTGCTGAATCGCTCCGGGTTGCTCGATTGCGTCTTCGTCGGGCGCAGGGACGGCAAGAGGCGGTTGAAGAATTCATGGTTAAAGAGAAAGCACGGGCGGATATGCAGGTTCGCCTCCAAATGGAGGCAGAAGAGGTCGAGCTGGGAAACGCCGCCGGGGTAGTCTCGCCATCATCGGAGCAGTCATCTTGATTTTGGCTGTTGTTGGGGGTGCAGTATTTTCTCTTTCGTCCAGCGATCGCCCCAGTCCCCATTCCATAGAAAAATCCGCCCCCTGAGTAGCAGTCAAGGAGCGGGAACCCAAGAAAAAACACGTCAATCCAGGGTCAGCCATAATTCTACGCTGGCTCTGCCTATGTAAGTTGAGGAGAGCCATGTCTCAGATCGTGCCAATTCCACCTGATCGGATTGTGCCAATCACGCCTGATCAGGTATTGCCTGCGATCCACCCGGATCACCATCAAGGGTCTTATGGGCAAATTGTGCAGCTATGTCAGGCGCAAGCTTATGGCGAGCTGGCGCAGATGCTCCAGGGTTATCGCGCTTTCCTTACTCAGGAATTCAATAAAGGGGCGATCGCTGCCAGCTCAGATCAACACGCTCAATTAGTGGGACAGATCATTGCACTCCAGGGACGCGCCAACAATTTGGCGGCAGCTGTCCAACAGAATACTCAGCAGTTGAGTATGGCAACCCAGGCGATCAATCAGAACACCGACCAGCTCGGGATGAGCAATCAGCAACTCAATCGGCTCAACAACAATTTAGAAGCTTATCTCCAGAGCCAAGCACAGCAGCAGTTACGACCACAGCCGCCAGTGCAGGTGCACATTCTCAATGAGGTGCATGGACATGGTGGTGACGGCGGCAGGGCGATCGCTGACAGCAAGAGCGAATCTCAATCAGACAGTCCAGGCTGGGGATGGTCTGTCGCAGATTTGTGGGTGACCCTCGTCGTTGCGGTTCTTTTTGTTGGGTTGGTTGGTGCAATCCAACAGATGGGGCAGCCTCCACAGCGCCCCGCCCGTTCATCTCAGCCCATGTCTTTGGGGGGTGATCTATGACGCAGAAACAATTAACAAATCCGTTCGATTCCACGCCCGCCCCTTTTGCAGATCCTTATGAGGAGCCACCAGCAATGACACAGCAAGCCCCAACAAACGGGAAAGTGAGAGGAAAAGTTAAAGATGCCAAGCAGCTCCAAGTTCAACCGCAACCACAGCAAGTTCAACCGCAGCCACAGCAATCTCAAGCCCCGCTGGCGCAATATCCACAGGCTCCCCAGAGTGCGCAGATGGGACCTCAGCAGATGGCGGGGCGTGCTGAAATCATCGCCCAGGGAGCGCTTAATAACGTAAAAAGCAATGTGATTGAGCTGTCTGCCTGTGGAATGTGGGGATTGGCGCTAAGCATGGCCATTAAAGCCTTGATGCCAGGGACTCTAAACTTCCTGGCAATTACTAGCGTGGCTTTAATGGCAGTGAATTGGGGTATTAAGGCGACTGGGAATCCAAATTCTCCGTGGGTTCGTCGCGCTAGCTGGTCCGTTATTGGGGCAGCGGTAATGATTTGGTTTCAGCTCCGTCCTTTAATGGCAACCCCAGATTTTCTTCGAGGCGTTTTCTATCCCAGCCCCAACGCAGAACAGGTTCAAGGTCAATAAAGATGAAAACGATTTTCTGGAGTTTCATTGCGATCGCCACCTTTGACCATTTCACCGGCATAGTCAGTGCCCAAGCTGGGTTGCCCGCACCGCCGCTGAAAATGATCAACCTTGGGCAGCCGCCACCAGAGACACCTTGCCCTCAGAAAAATATTGCCGTTCAGGAAATCTAGAACATGGTTAACGTCGCCAACCTATTTGGCTCGCAGGCAGCTGAAACCAGCTCCTTTGTCAGCCCAGAACAGGAGCTAGTCCAGCGTCATACCAACAATGAGCCGGGAGACTTGTTGTACCACTTAGCTGTTGGTGACTTGTCGGGGTTGTTGGCGTGCAAGTCTGGCGCGGGAAAAACCACGTCCTTGCACTATTGCCTGGTTGAATACCACAACGCGTTCCCACGAGGTACCCTTACAGTCGCCGACTCAAAAGGGTCAGGGTGGTTAGGACTAGAGAACTGCCCTGGGGTTGTTTATCAATTGGTGACTGACCGCCCTCATTATCCAGAATCCGCAAGTGAGCTTGACCCTGACACTCTGCTGGTTGCCTCAGAGCTGGTGGCGCTATCGGAAGTGATAGATAAAACCTGGCGTCGCTATCGCGATCGCGTAAAAATGCGTGCAAAACGAGCGAAGGAGGGTCAACCTCAGCCAGAATTTGAACCACACTTGACCGTTATTGATGACTGGTTCGGGCTCCTCGACAAATGGAACAGGTTTCCCCCTAGCGTTCGAAAGGATCTGGGGATTCACAACCTGACGGTCAAGCTAAACGACATTATCAGTCGAGGGCGGGAACTCAGGGTCCGAGTGCTGCTTATTACCCAGTCCCATCTAGTGAAAGAGGTCGGGCTTAGTGGAGCCATGAAGGAGTCCGTAGTAACGGTAGCGCAGGGGCGTGAGTCAGAAGATGAGGGGAGCGGGTTTGGGTCCGTTCAACGCCTGGTTAAGGACCACAATGTTTTCCCCGACGAAGTGACCAGGGAGGCGCTTAAGCAGTCTTTGAGGTTCGCGATCGCTACCGTCACAAACCCCGACTCTGTGTACAAGGGAACTCCTGTTCTAGCGTCCACCCAGGGCAAAGGGTTTGTAGGACTGGCGGATGATCTGCGTTGGGCTTCTGACCAAAACATAGGTTTTAGCTACATGAAACACCACCCTGAGCTAAGCGCCAAGCAGCGGCGACTAGATGCAGAGTCAAGCCCGCCATCTCCCAACCTTCAGTCTTCGCAGCAAGTTATTGAAGCGATCATTAGAATCGCTGAACATCTGCGAGATGATGGGCAACCGAAGATTTCCGCCTCAAATGTCATGCAATATTCTCGGGCTGCTGAGCCCACCAAGGTAATGGACGCCGATTCTATTCGTGCTTATTTCCCGATCATTGCCGCCACCAATATTGCAACGATTGAAGGTGATCGTGATCGGATGCTGTTCGTGCTGAATAAGGATTATCGCTCTGCGGACAAAGCGGGATCGTAGTTGAGGATTGAAGTTATGCCGGAAAAAGATTTTAAGCTAATTATTTTCGATAAAGACTGGACGCTTACTAAGCCAGCTAGTGGCGGCAAGTTTGTGCAAAACCCCAAGGGCCAAGTGCTACTGCCGGGGGTCCAAGAGAAGGTGAAGCTGTTGCCGCTCAAAGGAGTCCACACAGCGATCGCCTCAAACCAGGCGGGAGTGGAAGCAGGGCATAAGACTCTGCAAGAAGCCATTCACGAGTTTCGCTACGCTTATCACCTAACAGGGATTCACCTGTCCCTGTTCTGTATAGACATGGACGGGGAGGCAGTAGCAAGAATTTACCCTCCAAGCTGTGAAGCCGAGGCAGAGGCGGCGGGACGTGCGGTTGGCGACATCAAATCGCGAAAGCCTGATCCTGGAATGCTGCTGTGGATCATTGCTTTCTATGAGGCGTGTTTCCCTCAGTCCGGATCCCTAAAAGAGTGGACGCTTTTTGTTGGCGATATGGAATCTGATCGCCAAGCGGCGATCGCGGCGGAGGTGCAATTTGCGTGGGCTAAAGATTATTTGAGTGGGAGAAATCCAGTTGGAATACGTAAAAGCTGAAGATAACGAGGGGCTAACCAATCGGCATGTGTTTATTGATGTTGATGGTCAGGAGGTTTACGAAATCGGAGTTTATCGAGTCCTTTTCGGGTTCAGAGTCCGTGGCGGGAGAGTTGGAGAGATGGTCTACGACCTAGATTATTGTTGTCGAACAAACTTCCAGATGCTGGGCTCTTTGCTGGCAGTGTGCCTCGCCCGACTATCTACCCTGGAGGATTTTGATCACCAGTCTGTTCGGGCTAAGTGCCCAGTGTATGGGGATAAATTATTTCGCAACCTGCCACTACTTACAGAGTTTGGGCTGGAGCATTTTTATGAGCCCCCTTGTCCATCCCCAATTGAGCAAGCCTAAGTCCCCAGTTAAATGGCGCTAATCACCCTCGCAGATCTACCTCCAAAAGAGCAAAGCCTGATCGCGGCGATCTTGGCGGGGATGCCGCCGTACAAGCTGAAGCTGCTGTCCTATGGATGGACGGAGGATTATCTTCCGCCAAAGGGACCAAAAGACTGCACCAGGAGAAACTGGAAAGACTGCACCTTGGCGCACTGGCAGCGCGGGTTTGATGCTGGGCGAGTGTGGCACCGGGCCATCAGCAAAAATCTAGGGTGGGGCGGCAAAGATATTGGGCTGATTCGGCTAAAAGAGCGTCCCCACCGTCAGTTTCTGGCAGAAATGCCTGACAGTGATCTAGTCGCTGAGGGCGGCATGGTTGATAGCGTCTCAGAATTTATTGACCGTTACTTCGATGGCAATTCAACCCTCAACGTGGCAGTTATTCGCTTCGACTTTTTGCCACTTCCGTCAACGTCCGAGCAGTCAGAAGCTTTTGCCCTGATCAACCCACCAGCCCAGTTAAGCTTGCTTTAGCCTTGAAACTTTGGTCCCGATTCAATGCCCAAACACGAACACTATCCAGGCACGTTACTATTCCTGCACCACAACAAATGGAGGAAACTTTTTTTGCATTCCGATCCTCAAAAATTTTGCGGGGCGGATCATTTTTTTGGAGTGGATGTTGTTTGGTCCCATTTTGGAACTCACTTGTTTCTAGATGAGGGCTCGGCTCGCCAAATGCACGAGGAAGAACCCCATTCATCCTATGCGCGACTATCTCCGGACGAACCTTTTGAATCCTTTAAACCCTTATATGAACACATACGGTCTTGCCTCCAGGAATTTATTGCCATTGAGGAGGGAGTTCTTCAGTCGTCTCTCATCGTTCGTCCTCGTGATGGGATTCAGTATGACGAAACTGGACAGTGGCGATTACGCCTCGGCATTCACCGTGACACTTCTCATGGCTTTAATGATGTCGTTGTTTACAGGCAATTTCATGACCCGACGTTTGGACTGCAAGGGATTGAAGACTGTCTAGAGTGTGCTTCCTTGTGGGCGCAGAATTATCGAGAAATGGGAGGAAAAGTGTGGGTGGCAGAGGCGATCGCCCAAGATGATGAAAGCTATCTCCTAGCGGTGTAAGCGATCGCTAGACTGAATCCAGAGTTCCCTGGATGCTATGGACGGGCTATTTGATGTTGCTGTCGTGGTGATGCTGTTGATAGCAGCGGCACTGGGATGGATTGGATGGGTGAAATGTTTCTTCGGCGATTCTGTTGATATCTGGGAATTAATCAAAGACAAAGCGCGATCGCTAATAACCCTGCGTGAGTTCTCGTCAACTCAGGCAGGGTTGTGTTTTTTTATTGGGATTCGATTGGTGGACCTGCATTCCTACTGGGAATTAGCGGGCTACATCTTGCTGGTCTACGGTGCAGGCTGTGCGCTATGTGCGCTGGCAACGGGGCTGATGGAGGGAATATTACGGGCGTTCGATGGGTGGCGACGAACCCAGCGAGAGCAAGGCAGAGGCAGAAGGATGGTCTAAGGATAGGATGGTGTTGAGCTGCCCGCCTAACTGGAGTGGAACATGGACAAGGTGCCTGACATTATTACTGCCTACTGCCATGAGCTGGGATGCACAAACCCATCCATCATCGATGGGCGATGGTGGGCGCTAGACAGCAATGGCTCCCCTGTCCAAATAAATTTTGGCGACGACGACATATCTGATGCGGAACTTGAGGCGCTCAATCAAGCAGGCATTGCCGGTGCTTGTGCGGGCGAAAGCTTTGCCAAACTATTGCGATCTGTTGATGGGGTGGGCGGTGAATTGAGTGAGGAGTTGCTTAAGAAGCTAGAAGAAATTGAAGAGCTCGCCCAAGTCGTGAGGCAAAAAAAGAAGCTAGTGTCCGAGCAGCAATCACTTGCGTCCATGCAGGCGGAAGTTTTGAAATTATTGAGAAAGAACGGACAAGCCAAGGACTGAGGCGGGCTCTCACACCCTATTCTTTGAAGGCTCTTTGAGTTTTTGCGACAAAAGACGTGTAGTTAATCAGGGGAGAGTGCCTGGCTTCATCCCAGATTGTAAGCATGGTGTCGCGTAGAGGCGGCGCAATGAAAAATCTATATGTCCCAGCCTTCTGAGGATGCTTCCCCACACTTCTCAGGGTCTGTCGAAAAGCTTCCCCAAAGTTGGACCAATTGCTGCTGACCCAGAAAGCTTGATTCTCTAATACGGCTATTTGTTGCCCTTGATAGACTTGGCTCAGCCCTTTGTCACAAATAAGTTCAATAATCGCTCTCACTATAGAGGTGGGATGCTCTTTTCGCAGAACCTTGATGATGCGAATGGCGATCATTTGCTCCCAAGTAAATCTGGGATCGCGAGTATTTATTCTTTCGGGGACAATAAGCCTCACTTTCTCCAAATAGGCAAGGCGACTAGATGAACACCTGGTCAAAATCATGACCTCTTTTCTGGAAAAGCTTGGCATTTTCACCTTCAGCTCATGGAAAATTCTGAACACTAATCAATTCCACTGTATCCGCTCTGCCTGGGTGGCAGCATGCATTATGAATTAAACGATCCGACTGGAATGATGTCTGCACCCGTTGTCCATATTTCCCTGAACCTGGCGATCGCGGCAGCATATGTTGTGTTCCCCGCCGCCGTATCTCGCTACATTGGTCGGATTCCGCCGGAATTAAAAGGGGCAGTTATCCTGCTGTGCGCCTCTGTGCTGTGTGCAGGCATTGGGCATGGGTTAGAGGGGTTGCAGTTGCACGACCTCGCGACGGAATGGCTCATCATGACCGCCATAATTTCCTGGGTATCGGTGATTTATCTTGTGCGATGCATCCAGCCCATGCTGGATTTTATTGGGGTCGGGCATTTGATTTTGCAGTACACCCCCAGCGGCATTGGACTGTTCCGGGAAGGCATCGCCCCTGATGGGGTGCGAGATCTGAAATGGGAATTGCGCTCCGTATCGGCTATTCGCGATCTTGGGTTCGACCCTATGGGTGAATCCACTTGGCTTGGCGTTGCGCAGCCAGGACATCGCGAAGGGCTGCTCAACGATTACTTAAATGTTTTGGATACGGGGCGTCCCATTCTTGGGCGAGAGTTATTTTACGAAGATCCCGTGACCATTACGCGGGGGTGGTTCTCACAGAATGTGGTGCGAATTTCGCGATCGCGGTTGCTCATTACCTGGTCCAATATCACCAACCTGAAACAAGCCCAGGAGGAATTGGAGGAGCGACTAAAAATAGACACGCTGACGGGGTTGCAAAATCGATATGCCCTATCAAAAGTATCCAATCACGGCGACTTTTCTGGGGCTCTTTATATCGACCTGGACCGGTTCAAGTCTGTTAATGACACCTTAGGGCATGACGTTGGGGACGCTCTTCTGAGGTCGGTGGTGCAGCGGCTTCAGTTGCTGCTTGGGCGGGAGGATCAGGCGTTTCGCTTAGGGGGCGATGAGTTTCTAGTTCTGATCGCGGACGATCTTGATTTAGAGGGGCTTGTGGAACGGGGAGAGCACTTACTAAATGAACTCCAACGCCCCTATTGGATTGGCGATCGCTCCATCCAGATTGATGCGTCCATCGGTGTTGTTGATCGCAGCGCTGGAGACCTATCAAAGATGTTGCGCTCAGCGGATTTGGCTATGTATGCCGCCAAGGAAGCCGGTGGCGCGGTGCGCCCTTGGGATGATGCGATGGTGGAATCCCAGCTACGAAAAGAGCGTATCCAGTTAGAGCTGCAAAGTATTCGCGATCGCCATTCTTCCGAATTTGAACTGTACTACCAGCCTATCGTTCAGCTCTCCGACCCCAGCATTACAACAGGGGTTGAGTCGTTAATTCGCTGGAAGTCGAAGGACTTGGGGTGGGTTAGCCCTGGCGAATTTATCCCAATCGCCGAGGATTCTGGGGAAATTCCCCGAATTAGCAACTGGGTAATTGAAATGGCGATCGCCCAGGTGGCTAAGTGGCATTGCCGACTACCGGTGTCCGTCAATGTTTCGCCCTGCGACTTGGAACAACCAAATTTTGTGCTGAATTTACGCAACACCTGTGATCGCTATGGTGTCCCCCTTTCCCACATTGCCCTTGAGGTGACAGAGCGGGCGGTCACCAATGACGTGAAGTATTACCAGGAGGTATTAACGGAGCTGTCAGCGCTACGGGTGGCATTAAAGATTGATGATTTCGGCACCGGGGACAGTAGCCTAAAGCGCCTATTGTCCACCCCATGGCATACGGTAAAAATTGACCGTTCCCTAGTTCCTGTGAATGCTGAAGATGCTGATCGTATTCGTGTGTGCCAGGCGATCGCCCACCTATGCCATGACTTTGACTTGATTACCGTGGCGGAGGGTGTGGAGACGAAAGAGCAGTTGGACTTGCTAAGGGAAATTGGGATTGATGAGGGGCAAGGATATTACTTTGCCAAGCCTATGGTGGCGGCAAAGATCTCTGTTTAGACGAATACGGGACCAATCAGTTTGCCAGTTTTGAATGGACATGATTTACTGCCTCTGTACATTAGTGGCGGACGTAGTTCATGGGCAAAGATCAGCCGTTGGAGCTTGAGGACAATGTAGTTTGGCTTGAAGAGCCAGGCAATCTCGATTACGTCCGAGAGATCAGCTGGGACGTTGTGGATCCTTACCAGATTCCACCTTTGCTGGCGGAGGGGTACCGAATGATCGCGTTTACAAGGCTGGTCCCAGGGCTAAAAAAAGAGGAGTGGAAGAACTATCACCGTCGGTATTTTGAGCTTAGACCAACGGATCGCGACTCGGATCCGAACGGAGCCTATGCCCCAGGGCGCTGCCCTGCTGAGGCTGTCGACCCGAGCACTATTATTCCTGGAATCTCTGGCAGGAAAACGTCTCAATGTAAGCGTGGTCGCTAAGGTTTGCCCTTTGGCACTACCAGCCCATTAGATGCGCCCGAAACAATCTGCTCCTTCGGCTGAGGTTCTCCCAGATATAATCCCTGCCCATAATCACAGCGGGCAGACTTTGCCAGTCGCCATAGATGTTCCGACTCGATTTTTTCGGCGATCGCTCTTATCCCCAAATCTTGGATGTGCCGCACCTTGCGCCCTAAGCACACCGGATTTTTCTGGATGGCACGGCAATCAACTTTAATCCCATCCACCGGCACATCCTGCAAATGCTCTGCAATCTCGGGACCAACCTCATGATCCGTCGCCCATACCGCCACTCCTGATCGCCGTAATTTGGCGATCGCGCGAGCCAACTGCATTTGCTCCGATGAACGATGGGGAGGGTGCGCCACCTCCACGATAAATTCATCGCCGTGGGATTGGGCGTCCTCCGCACAGCGCAGTAAGTCCGGCAATTGGGAAACCACATCCCGTGGCGAGGCGTTGACCGATGTGCGCCCTCCTGGGGAGTGGGATGCAGCATATTCCCACAGGTGCAAGTTGAGTGATTGGGAGATGCCCAGCTCCATCCCCACCTGAATAACCTCTCCGGCAAGCAAAGTCCCGAGGCTAGTTTCCCACCGAGCCAGTGCCTCATGGGCATAAACCCTTTGGCTCTGTAAATGAACAATGGGCTGAAAATAAACCCGCAGGGCGTTTTTAGGTGGAGTGTAACTAGTCATTGGCACATCCTCGGTTTCTCGCTGAGCTGATTTTGTTGGCCAGCCTTGCTGCATTTCGGCGAAAGTATTGGACGGCTCCCGACAATCGAGACCCCAAATCCACGCTAAGTACAGTCCCCGCCCCCGCAAAGAAGTTCTCTAGCGATTTATCCCCAGCAAAGTCAACTGTCAGCCCCCCATTCCGGAAGGACGGAATCACCACAAACACCACCACGCCCCACAGGAAAATACCAACCCCTTGCTGGATTTTTCGTGCTTTTCGCGCCTTCTTGGAGACCGCTTCAGCTCTGGATTCTTCCTTGGCGAACTCCCCTCGGCGCAGGGCGATCGCGTCCAGCACAGAGTGAGCTAACAACTCCCCGCCCTGGTATCTCAAGGTGGACATTGCAATGTGTGCCACCACCCCCGCCTCTAGACACTGGCGGATATCATCATCCCGATCACCCAAGGTAGTCAGCAGCAACACTGGTGCCGTCCCTGCATCTCGAATAAGCGTCCCCATGGCACCTTTTTTCGCCCTGATGCGAGACCGATTACTTACCAGGACCGCATCGTACTGTTTTGACCTATCCCCAAGCTTGGCGATGGCTCCGGCGATCGCCTTGCATCGATCCACGCGAAACTCTCGTGGACGAGAATCATTTTCTGAGGGGTCAAGATAAATTCTCGACTTTTCAAGCAGGTCGTTGATGAACTCGAAATAAATCTCTGAGCCCTCAATCACCAGCAGCTTGTAAGACTCAATCTCTAGCCCACCGTTTAGGTATCTGACTTTCATCAATAAGCCCTAATTGGTTGGTCTTGCGCCTCGGCAATCCTGGCGCATGAACCCTGGAAAGGCGAAGTGCCTATTCTGAAGGCAAGCCCTGGATTCATTGTGGCGACTAGTGGGCGGGCAAGTGTTTTTGTGAAGGTTCTTCCAACCTCGGATCACTCGGATCACCAAGGATCATCAAAGATCCTGTTAGATCAGGGGTTACGAGAATCGTGGGCTTTTTGACTTCGTGGTTGAACTTCGGATCGTTTGGGCTTGGCTTGGCTGGAATATTTACCTCTTGCTCCGAGGTTGCCGAAGAGGGGTGATCCGAAGTTGGAGTGCCAATTGGCGAAACACGGACCGGGTGCGATCCGATGCTTGAACTTTGATTGATGTTCTCGCATTCAATAGCTAGAGTTGAGTTAAGTCATATAAGTAGTTTTGGGTGAGCAAAGATGCTTGAATTGTCTGACCTGGAGTTGGTTGTCTTCGACAAGGATGGAACGCTCTCAATACCGAAAGGCGGTGCTCGTTTCGTTCAAAACCCAAAGGATCAGGTGCTTCTCAAGGGAGTGTCCGAGAGGTTGGCAGAGTTGACTGCTTCTGGACTGAAGCTTGCAATCGCGAGCAATCAAGGTGGTGTATCGGCAGGATTCAAGAGACTGGAAGACGCCATTCTTGAGATGGATTATGCAATGCATCTTGCCGGGATAAACCATGGTGTGTTTTGTCCGGAAATGAATGGCGGGAAGGCTTTTGCTATTGAGCCACGAAGTGAAGCGAACGGGCAAAACACATCAATGCCTTTCGAGTTACTTTCTGGAGGTCACTGTACTTGGCTGTCACACCAAATCTCGCTGGATGATTCCGGGGAAGGTGTTTGGAGGAAGCCGTGTTCAGGAATGATTGATTACCTATGCCGGTTTTATAAGGTTGACCCCGGAAAGTGTCTTTTTGTTGGGGATATGGGATCCGATCAAAAAGCCGCTGAAAATGCGGGGGCCAAGTTCGCTTGGGCTGATGATTACTTTGGTACGGCTCTTTGAGAGTTTTGAATGGCAAGAGGAAAAGGGTTTGATAGTTTTGCCCTAGATATGTTGACGGCGCAGGAGCTGGCTCGCCCCAAGCAACGCCCGCCGATCCCTAGCCTGTCAGAATTTCTGCGTCAGTCTTGGCATGTATTGGAGCCAGAAACTCCGCTGGAGTGGAATTGGCACATTGAAGTCATTTGCCTCCATGTGGAGCAAATATTGCTTGACTGGCGAAGCGCAAGACGCGACCCAAAATACAAACAGCGAGCGAATAAGTTTCTGATTAATGTGCCACCAGGCTCAATGAAATCGAGAATCGTATCGGTTTGTGCGCCTGCATGGTTTTGGTTATTGGAGCCCTCCTGGACCGGGCTGTTTTTGAGTTCCAATCCCCGCGTGGCAGAACGCGATGCCACATTTTGCCGGGATTTGATTCGGTCGGATTGGTATCGAAAAACTTTTCAACCCGATTGGGAAATTAGAAAGAAAAAGGACGCGGTTTCAAACTTCTGGAATACGAGAGGCGGACGGCGACGGGCGTGTGGATTCACCTCAAAAGCCACCGGTATACGAGCAGACGCCATATTCATAGATGATCCCCATGACGCCCAGGAGGTGGATAGCCCGGTGAAACGTCAAGCTGTTTTGGATAAATGGGACAGCTCCTGGTCAAGCCGGATCAACAGCCCGGCAATCTCTGTTCGGCTGCTAATTATGCAGCGACTCGCGCAGAATGATTTGTCTGGGCATGTGTATGCGACTAATGATTGGCATCGGCTAATTATTCGCCAGCGGTATGAACTAGGGGATAAAGAAACTGTTTTTGGGTGGAAAGACCCGAGGGTGGAAGAGAAACAGTTAATGCATCCCGCCCGATTCCCCGAGGATGTTGTTGATTCCTTCAAGAGGGAGCTTGGAGAACACCGCTACGCAGGGCAGCATCAGCAGCGACCGGTGCCACGAGAAGGTGGGACATTTAAACGTGAATGGTTTATTCACCAACACCCACCGCCACTAGAAGAGCTGGATATTTTCCAAAGCTGGGATACCGCCAGCAAGGACAAGGCGACCAACTGCCCCTGGGTGTGCACCACTTGGGGAGTGAAGGGGCAAAATATGCATTTGCTCCACGTGCACCGCGATCGCCATCAGTATTCTGCTGGGCGGAAGGTGGCATTTAGCCTGGCATTGCACTGGAAGCCACAAATAATCTTGATCGAGGATGCTAGCACTGGCACCGTATTAATTCAGGATTTTAAGCAGGGCATTCCTACAGGCGACGGACCCCAGGACCGGGCATATATCCGAGTTATCCCTATACGCCCTTCTGCTAGCAGTGGTTCGAAAGTAACGCGGGCAGAATCAATTACCGCCACCATTGAAGCGGGTCGGGTAATTTTGCCGGTCAGCGCCCCATGGCTAAACACCTTTATGGAAGAAATCACCCTATTCCCTGCGTCCCAATTCAGCGATCAGGTGGATAGCCTTTCTCAATTCGTCAACTGGGGACAATTCCGCTTCTCTGAACCAAAATCCAACAGCGAAAAGCCCCGCGATCAACAACCGGTGCGGCGGCGATCGCGGGGTGGATTACTACACTAGGAGTAAATCTATTGCCAAGGATTATGCCGAGAGATTCAGAGTTTGTGATCCCCGAGCTGAGGATACCTGAAGCTGAAGAGTTAGAAATACCGAATGATGGCAATTGGAACTGTCCTGGCTTAACCCCAGACATTCAGGTTGAGGTGATTTCTATTGGGACAGAAGGTTTTAACTTTACGTCTGTCACCACCTCTCCTCGCCCAGGAGAGTTTCAGGCAATCAACAATGGGCTGAAATTCAATGCTAATGACAGAGGGAAGCGCGTTGGGGTCATCGTTCACAGGACTTATTCGGACGTTCCCATTGACCAAAAAATCATTGATTACTGCACTAAGATTCAAGACTGAAATCAAAAGGATGAATCCCCACCCAAAAAATATTCTTTTAAGGACAGCAGACTACCCAGAAGCTCAGCAGATATTCGGGCTAATTCAAGTTCCCGCATCCCTTAATATAGAGGAACTCTATTCAGCTTTTATAAAAAACTTTGGCTGGGAAAACCCCAGGCTGCTGAGAGCCGATGATATTGAATATATGGACATGGAAGAACCCGACTCTAAGGCTGCCCAAGCATGCCTAGAAGCGGGGTTAGAGATTAAGGTCCTGTTGGAGGAGCCTGGTGGGCTAACTGGCGACGACCTTGTTACTTGGTGCTCTGCCTGCCATTTGTTTTTTGTTGACTGGCTAGTAAAAAATCATGGGGCTCGAAGAATCGACCTCCAAATCAAAGAGCTTTACTGATCCACAGGGAACATTGTCCGCGATGAATAGCCGCCGCCAACTACCTTTTAGGCGGACTGGCAAAGCTCAACTTTATGCCCGTCAAGGTCTTTGATAACAGCACGCCTTCCCCACGGGGAATCCTTGGCGCTGGACAATACTGTCCCTCCCTGAGAGGTGAGAACCCCTAAGGTCTCGTCCACATCAGGAACACTGAACCCAAGTCGCACATCAACCGTCTCTTTCCCAGCAGACGGGTAAATTTCGAACACAACACCTTGGTTCTCCTCCTCCACAGAAGCAAAGTGCGGGAGCCCCTTACTACCATGCTGGTGACGCTCAAAGCTCAGACCGATCGCCTCATAAAAAGCCCTGGAACGGTCAATGTTTGCAACGCGAATAACTACGAGATTAAGCATTTGATTCCTCCTCACCAAAACAAATTGGTATGACGCGATCGCCAAAAACCGCCAGCACTTGAAGCTCCCCTCCCAGCGCCTCCACGTACCGACGAACTGAACTTATATGAGGGTCTCGCCCACGCTCCATACTGCCAAGCGTGGGCTGTTTCACCCCCATGCGAGCCGACAGGTCAGTCTGATTTATCCCAACGATCTTTTTCCGAATTTCAGCCAGAGCCATCTGCCCATGATGAGGCACTGAATTGGGCTGCGACTCTGAGTCATCGTCTAACAAGGAGACAATGCGCCCAAACACGGCATCAATAGATCGATAGATTTCATCAGGCTTTTCCCCGTACTCTCCGCCACCAACAGAACATCCAAAGCCACGGGATGAATGCCACTGGGCAGTAATCCGAGGCGTTGACTGTAAATCAAGAAACCAATCTCCCACCGGTGAATCGGGGGCATCCAAGGACATCTCCAGGGAAGGATATTGCCCTCGCAAGCGATACATCAACGTCTGAATTGGAAGGTCTGTCACTGGCGTACTCCCCATAAAGCTTATGAGCTATTTATTTATAGCACAAAAGCTTTATGGGGCGCTCGTCAATTATTGAGCCCAAACCTCCTGCCCATTAGATCCGGGCTTCGAGAAGATAACCTCCTGTTCCAGGGTTTGGACCTCGATCGCCCCGTTGGCAGCGATGTAGGTGTTGTGGCTTCGGCTGCGGAACCGAGTAACACCGGGGCATCCCTTTACCTGTCGGGCGTTATCGAACTGGGGAGGGTATATCCGCCCGTCCGCTGCCCAGTTATCAGGGTTGTTGGGGGTGTTCGTGAGTTCGTCCTCTACCGCGTCAATGGTGCGACTTAGTAGGTCCAGAGCAGACACAAGGTCGGAAGCGGCGGGGGCTGCCTCCATGCGTCGGAAGATTTCCTGGATTCGTTGTTGCTTGTTCATTGATGTGCCTCATCAATTTGGTACATCAATATTATAGCTCTAAAGCTATAAAAATACAAGCAAAATATAGATCTAAGTATTTAAATTGCTCGGCGAGGTCAAGTGTGGAAAGTTCGTCCCCGTGCTGGGGTGGCTTATGGCGTCGCTTGTTCCCGTAGGGTTTTCTGTTCCTTAAGCAGGGCTAGCAGTTGGTCAATGCCCTGTAGTCGGGCCATGCTTTCCTCCTGCGATCGCCGCAGTTGAGAATAAACCTGCAGCAGGTATGTAACTGACGAGCCGCCAACTTTTTTGCACGCTTCTAGGGGGCTCTCGCCTCCATCAACAAACTCTTTGGCTTCCGTGAGGGCTGCGTTGGCGATCGCCCACAGGTTATCCATGGTTTCCCGTTCCTGGGTTGCGCTGCGCACAATTTCTGCACGTAATTCTTTTACGTCATTGCTGTATTGATTGCTGTAGTAAAACTCCAGCGCCACCAGGCTGCGTAGCCTGATGTGTTCCTCCTCGCCAATTTCGTGCCCCCAGGCGGTGTTTTTTCTCCAGGCGCGCACCGTCCGTTCCACCACTCCGAAGTGCTGGGCAATTTCAGCGATCGTCTTGCCAGCGCGGTGCATCTCGCCAGCGATTCGAATCTTGTCGACAGGTGGGAGGGGAGACATGGAATCCAATGGGAGTTTCTACCAGCATAGATGCCAATAAAAATGCGGAGTTTGCGGCGATCATCCGAGCTCTTTTGCTTAGAGAGGAGTGGCAATCACCGCCTAGCCAATTAATTCAGCCTGCTGCCCCGTAAACTCTTCCCATCGCTTAATCACCACATCGCAGTAGCGAGGGTCTAACTCCATGCCGTAGCAGGTGCGCGTAGATTTTTCACAGGCAATTAAAGTGGTGCCAGAGCCCAAAAATGGCTCGTATACAAGTCCTTCCGGTAACGTATGGTTTTTGATTCCATAGCACCACATCTCCACCGGTTTCATGGTGGGATGGTCACGATTTGCTAATGGCTTCTCGAAATTCCACACCGTGGTCTTGGTGCGATCACTGTTCTTTAAGCGATCGCCTGGTTTCCAGCCAAACAAGATTGGCTCATGCTTGTAGTGATATTCAGCGTGCCCAAGCACCAGTTGCGACTTATTCCACACCATGATTTGACGCAGCCATCCTCGGCTTTCCCAATCCTGCGCAAAAATCAAATGTAATGGTCCAGCAGGAACTGTTGCTAGTAGGTATCCTCCATCCTTGACCACGTTGCCCACGCAATCGAACCAGCGCGCCACTAAAGACCTTAAGTCCTCTGGTGTGACGTCGTCGTTCTCAATGGTCAGCGCGTCTTTCGTCTTGCCTGTGTAACCAACCCCATAGGGCGGGTCGGTGAAAACCATGTCGGCTTGTTTGCCATCCATCAGCTTTTCCACTTCGGAGATCACCCCTGAGTCCCCACACATCAACCGGTGCCGCCCAATTTGCCACACCTGCCCACGTCGCACTTGCGACTCCACCGCGCTCTCGTCGGGCACCTCGTCAGGGTCCGTATCCCCTTCAAAATCGTCCACATCATTTAGCAGCGCGTCTCCCAACTCCTCCAGCACCGATTCATCCAGCGACAATACATCACTGCCAACACCCATCTCTTCTAGTGTTGTCAGCTCCCGCAGCAGCATATTCATATCCCACCCCGACTGCTCAGCAATGCCATTGTCGGCAATGCGCAGGGACTTCTTATCCCTATCACTTAATCCTTCAATCACCTCCACCGGCACCGTTTCTAGTCCCGCTTGCCGTGCCGCTTGAAGCCGCCCATGTCCCCAGATGATCACCCCACCCTCGTCAACGGCGATCGCGTGGGAATCATGAAATCCATATTTCTGGATCAGCCCGGCCAGTTGTTCAATCTGCGTTTCAGGATGGGTTCGCGGATTATTTTCATAGGGAATAATTTCATCCAGCTTTTTACGGGCGATCGCCATTCTCATCCCTCTGAAGACGTTCAATAACTCGATTAATGCCGTAAATCGCTTCCAGTAAGGACTGGGAAGACTTTGAAACCATAGAGCTGGTTTGGGACACGTGGCATACTCCCCCTTTGCTCAGTTCCATCACCGCATCCATGGGATCGCTGGATTTTAGGATCAGTGCCGAAGCCTTTGATGCCGCGATCGCCAACTGCCCCGCTACCTGCATTTGAGCATTCAGGGTTTTGCGCATAATGTCCCGACTGGCGAGCATTTCTTGCACATACGCTTCCTTGTAATTCAGCAACAAATCTGCTTGCGCCTGTTGCTCTACCACCGCCAACTTTTCTGTTTCTGTACGCCACTCGTCGGATTTTTTCCACCCCGACACCGTGCGAACTGCTGCCCCCAAGGTCTCCGAGATTTCCTGCAGGGTCCAACCAGCGGCAAATAGCTTGGCAGCATTTTGGATCTTTTTCTTGGGAAGGGGGCGTGGAATGGCGACTAACCGGCAACTATTCTGAACAATCCTTCCTGATAAGCGTTCCATATTCAGGAAAGCTCCCGACGCCAGCACCGCGCTGAAAACCTTGCACATGGAACGTGTCTATTCTGAATTCAACTGTGACGGAAATAGATTGAACCATGGGAAAGCGAACCGCCTTTTTTGGGGCGGGTGAAATGATCATCATTGACCCCGCAACCAACAAACTTTATCCGACCCCCCCTGCAAGTATTGAGCTGACTAGCGAGGCGGAAACGGCAGAGGCTCGAGGATTGGTGGGAGGCACGTCTAAAGTTCTCGCCGACGCGATCGCCTCTGAAACTCACACCCTGACCGTAACGTTTGAGGTGACGGGGCACGACACGATGGAACTGGCGATGGGGCGCGCCAAGACCACCACGCCAGAAATCACCATCCCTCGCCATGGTGAGCTGATTGTGCCCGATGACGGCAACTATGCCTATGCGGGACTGACGGCATCGACCACTGTGCTGGCCACTGTTGAGGGGGTTGACGGCTATTTCTTAACTCCAGCCGCCGCTGCACCCCAGGCGGGCGAGTTCCAAGTCACCACAGACTCGCTGGTTTTCAACGCAGAAGAAGCTGGCAAGGCTGTTGGTATCGCTGTTTATAAGACCTATACCAACGTTCCCACTATTGGACGCGACACGGAAGCCCCTACGGTGGGGTCCGGACTAGAATCATCCTTCACGCTGTATGCCAACGGGGGAGCGGTTAAGCAGAACATCCTGATTCCGCAGATGTCTCTCCAATCTCGTCCCACCCTCTCTGCCACTGGAGAGGTGACTACCATGGAGCTGGTATTTAGCGTGCAACAGCTTTCTGGCTATGCGCTGCCCTACGTCATTTTGGATGTGGCGTAAATGACAGGGTGGACTGAAGAGTACCAATTCTACCCATGGCCATGGGCGTGCATAGAAGTTGAGGGATTAGACGGCACCACAATCCGTATCCGGGGACTCCCTCTATCAGCCCGCTCAGAGTTTCAAGGGCGGCTTCAAGTCCTACTGAAGATCATTGCCGAGCTAAAGGCACCTGCATTCCCCCAAAACCTTTTTGATGATGACCCGAAGTTTCGGGCAAGCTTCTGTCGCTGCTTAGAGCTTTTCCTGATTCCCTTTGACAATATTTCGGTTGATTTGGGCTGGATGTTGCTGTTCGGGAATGGGGACGCAGCAAGAGGACCACTGGCTGAGATGGAATTTCCCTCACGCCCGGACGATGAGTCGCCACCAGAACCCCAAGACGAGAAAGATGATATTGCCGCCGCCTCTCGCTTGCTGACTTCTCTTTGGACCCACACTGGCGATCTAAAAAAAGCGATCGCCCTTGCCAATGATCGCGATATTCCAGGTCGTGAGCTGCTGAATGTTTTGAAGGCAAAAAATGAGTCAGATCGGCAATCTACAGTGACGCCGAAGCAAAAGGAAGCCACTGCCAACATGGCGGCATTGAAGGCGGATAAAGTCAGGGGCAATCAAGCCATGCCCGCCACACCACATTCATCTCAACCATCTTCGCCATCCCCAGGATCGCCCGCCGCGCCGCACTAGAGAGATAACGCCATGCCCCAAATTCGCTACGACTTTGAAGACAAAGGCGGCAAGGCAATTGAGAAGCGTTTTGGCGGGATTACAAAATCTGCCATCAAAACGGAGCAGGCATTTAAGGCGCTTGCTAAAGACTTAGGCGTCAACGAAACAGAGCTAAAGCGCATCGCCAAATCCCTGGGTCTTAACCAGGTACAGCTCCGCAAAGTTATTGCCAGCATGGGTGACTGGCAGGCGGAAGGCGTTAAACTTTCTCGCCAATTTGCAGCTTTAAAAAAGAGCATTGAAGGGATTGAACCTGCCCAGTTCAGAGAACTAGCCGCGATCGCCCAAAAAACCAGCGAAGCATCCAAACAGGCAACGGCGGAGACGAAAAAGCTCGCCAAAGCCACTGAAGATGTCGGCAAAGCAACCCAGGGCATTGACTTAGGTAAGTTGGCGGCGGCTCAATCCCAGAGAGGGGCGAGCGGCAGGACAACCAGCACCCAGTCGGGGGTGATCGCCAGCAACCCCCAGCAGGGCGACCTTAACTTACAGTCCGAGCAACAGCAGCTTAAGCAAGTACTCGCTCAACAGATCCTGCAGCTTAAGCAGCAGGTAGCCCAGACGGAGCAGACGATCACCCTTGCGAAGGAGCGTCTTAGTCAGTCTCGGGCATTGGCGCAGCAGGAAAAGGAGCAAGCATCAAAGGCTTCTGAACTTACCCAGGCGCGGGGGGATTTAGCGCGATCGCTAGGGATTAGTGCAGAGGAAGTTGTCAAACTATCTGACGGGTTTGATGGCACTGCGAAGGATCTCACCAGGGCGGGGGCGGTACTGCGCTCAATGGTGCAGTCGGGCACCGTTACCAAGACTGCTTTAACAGATTTAGCCAATGAGACGGGGCTTAGTGTACGGGCGATCGCCGGTCTCGCAAAGGCGACCAGTGTCCGAGCTAAAGCCCAAGAATCTGCCGTCCAGGAGCAACGGCGATCACAGCAAGCCCAAAAACAATTAGCCACCACTTCCGCCCAGCTCGCCAAATTACTGGGCATCACCGACGTTGAAGCGCGCAAACTTGCCACCGCTTTCGACATCACCAGTAAGGAAGTGGGGGAGCTGCGATCGCTGAAGTCCTTGGCGCAGCAGGGGCAGCTGACGGAGCAGGGCATTGAACAATTTGCAGCATCGTCCCGATTGGCATCGGACCAGTTTATTCAGCTCGCCCAAACAATTCAGAGACGCACCCAAGCAGAGGTCGAGGCGGCGAATGCGACCAAGGATGGCAGGGCACAGCAACGAGAATCGAGATCGCAACAGCGAGAAGGATCGGCAACGTCACGGGTTGCGGCACAGCTTGACCTAAGTTTCGATGGCGCGGCTCAGCTATCGCAGGATTTAAAGCTGGCCTCTGTTGAGACGGAGAAGGCGATCGCCCTAATGAAGCGACTGGATGCGGCGGGGCAATCCTCAGATCAACAAATCCAGGCACTATCCAAAACCTTTGGGCTCAACGCCCAACAGGCACGGCAGCTGGCGGCGGCGTATGAGGATGGCAAAAGCAGCGTTGAGAATTTTGGACAAAATATCGCCAGCGCGGCGCAGGATTTAGGGCTCACCTTCGGGCAAGCACGAAAACTGCAGGGGCAAATTGGGCTTACCTCAGAGCAATTTGAAAAAGCGGCGCAAACCCTTAATCAAATGCGTAGCGCCGGGGCATCCGCCGAGGAATCCTTTGAAGCGCTGCAGAAGGAAGTTGGAATTACGTCGAAGCAGTTCCAGCAGCTAGATAAGGTGGGGCGCAGTGCCCAGGCGGGGCTGCAAGAGCTGGCGGCAGGAGCGGCGGGGCTATCCTTGGCGATCGGGGCTCCGTTAACGAAAGGCGTTCAAACCTTCATCGACTTTGAACGCCAAATCAAGCAAACGGGGGTTTTGACCGGTTCATTTAATACGGAGAAAGGACAACAAGAATTTAAGGCGTTATCGGATGAGGTGCAGCGGTTAGGGGCTACAACTCCAAAGTCAGCATCGGAGATTGCGGAATTTACAACCACCATGGCTCGGGCTGGATTCAGTGCTGAGCAAATTGAGAATGGCTTGCAAGGGGTAACCAATGCCTCGATCGCTACCGGCAACACCATGGAGCAGGTGGGTGATGTTGTCGGCGTTGCCATCAACCAGTTCGGGCTTGCGGCGAAAGACAGTGAGCGAATTGCGGACATCCTGGTCACTACCGCCAACTCCTCACCTCAAGGAGTGGAAGACATTGGCGAGGCGCTAAAGTTTGTCGGCTCCACTGCAAAGACCTCTGGGCAGACCCTTGAGTCCACCACCAAGATCTTGGCGCGATTGGCGGCGGCGGGCATCAAGGGCAGCTCGGCGGGCACTCAGTACGCTGAGGCGTTGCGCCGGGTGGACTTAGCGAGCGCTGCCACAACGACCAAGATGGGCAAGCTTTTTGAAGGCAACAAGAAAGCGACTCAAGCCTTCGAACGGTTGCAGCTTTCGGCGACGAATGCTGACGGAACGATGAAACAGTTCCCCGAGGTACTAGACGCAATCCAGGAGTCCACGGCGGGACTATCCAGAGGAGATAAAGCGGTCCTAATTAATTCCCTGTTTGGCGTACGGGGTGGCAACGCCATCAAGGCTTTGCTGGGGCTGACCGAAGAAAAAGTCAAAGAAATTGATGACAACTTTGACAATCTTGCCGGCAGTGCTAGTCGTGCCGGTGAGCAGATGAAGCAGGGGCTATCAGGCTCCATTGATGCACTAAACAGTGCGCTGGAGGGGGCGTTTCTTCAGCTAGGTTCAGCGCTGGAACCAATTGTTACTCCGCTAGTAAATGGGCTTACTGCGGTCTTGAGCGGATTTGCTCAGCTACCCGCACCAATCCAGACGGTGATCGCGACAGTGGGTGGGTTCACTGCCATTGTTGCGGCGGCAATCGGTGTTGTAGCTGGCTTGCAAGCGGCGAACGCAGCTCTGGGAGTGAGCCAGGGAGTGGTGGCGGCAAAAATTCTACTGACGACCACCGCAACCAAAGCAGCGACGGTGGCAACTACGGCTTATGCGATCGCCCAAAAAGTCCTCACCGCAGACGTAGGCTCCGGAGTAAAAGTATTGGCGTCTATGGCGAAACAGGCGCTAGCCCTAATACCTGGACTTGGCGGGGCGACGGCAGCATCCGGGGGGCTGTCTGCGGGACTGGGGGCGACCGCAGTAGCGGCGAAGGGAGCGTTGTTGGCAGCACTGCCTTTGGTTGCAACGTTGGGGGCGCTAGTGGCGGCGGTATTGCTAACAAAAAATGCTTTTGACGTATTACAGGCGGGGGTCGGAAATACGGGGCAGGCGCTCCAGAACAAGGAGGCTCTAGAGTCCTTCGAGGACGGATTGAAAGAAATTCGGGGAGAGGCAGAAAAAACTAAATCAGCCCTGGATTTGTTGGCAGAGGGAGATATTTTCGGAGCGCTAGGACAGGGGCTCGCGGATATTCAGCAGTCCTTCGCCGAGTTTCTGGGGCTTACAGATGAGGCTTCAGAGCAAGTTCAAAAATATGGGCAATCCTTTGGAGTTGTCAGCCAGGAGCAGCTAGAGAACCAACAGGCACAACTGAAATGGCAGGAAATCCTTGAAAAAGCGAATCCAATCCTAGAAGACGGGGTTGGATTGTTGTCGAAGTACGGAGTGGTCGGGAAGAAGACGGCGGAGGATTTAAGCCCAGAGCAGTTTGCTCAATTCCAAAAGGAAGCTGGGCAAACCATAAAGGAGATAGAGTTGGCAATCTCCGAACTGGAAAAGGTGGATACGGACGAGGCTCGGAAGGAGATTGAAAATCTTCAGGCTGTCTTAAAGCGGCTGCAAGGGGGTGCAGGGGAAGCCACGGAGAGCACTGCCAATTCCCTGGACGATATGGCGAAGCGATCAGGTAAGTCCATTGAGGAATTACAGGGGCAGCTTGATGAGTTGATTTCGGGCGGACTATCGGAGCAGGATGCTCTGGCGCAACTATCGGCAACCCTGGAGGTAGACGCTGATACAGACCCAGCAGAAGAGGCGTTGAAGGGCTTACAGAAAGAGTTTGATGATCGCTTTGCCAAGCAAAAAATCGACATTGAGGCGAATGTTCAGCAGGGCAAGGAGAACCGTAAATTTGTCGAGGAGGAACGACGGGAATCGGAGCAAGAAGCATTTGAGGATGCGCAACGATCAAAGACGCAGGCATTTGAGGACGATATCGCTGCCCAGAAGCGCCAGATCGAGGCAGATATTGCGGCGGACAAGCAGAGGTTTGAGGATAAGCTTCAGAGCGATCGCCAAGCATTTGAGAAGCAGCAGGAAGCAGCGAAGCTAAATTTCGAAGCGGAGCAACGCCAAGCTGAGCAGGCATTTAATGACGCTCAGGAGGTTCAGAAGCGAGTTTTTGATGAAGAACAAGCCTCCAAAAAACTCGCTAGGGATAAGCAGGACGAAGCTCGTAAGCGTGCCTTTGAAGCAGAGATAGAGGCTCGAAAGGCGGCATTTGCCAAACAGCAGCAGGCGGAAGAGCGGGCATTCCAGGCAGCGCTGGAGCTAGAGGATAAGGCAAAGCAGGAAGGGTTTAGCGAGGAGGAGAAGCAGCTAGAGCGTCAGCTACAGCTTGAAACTGCCGAAAGTCCCGAGGAGCAAGCCCGCCTGGAAGAACAGTTCGCCAAGGAGGATGAAGTTGCTAAGCGGCGTGAAGAATTATTCGCGGGGCTGAATGAACGACGCAATGCCTGGGAAGAAGAGCGCCAGGCGAAGGAGGAAGCGTTTAAGGCGAAGCAGGAGGAGGAACGCATTGCGGAGGAGGAACGGCTGGATGAGGAACGCCGGGCGAAGGAAGAGGCGCTGGCGGAGGATCGCCGGGCATTTGAACAGGAATTGCGCGACGAGGCGCTGGCATTTGAGCAAGAAATTGAAAGCCAGAAGCGGACTTTCGAGGAGGAACAGGCTGAAGCCAAAAAGACGTTTGAAGATGATCTAGCGATTAAGAAGGAGCAGTTAGAGGAAAAACTGGAAGTTCGGAAGCGTGCGTTTGAAGATGAGCTGGAGCAGCGCAAGCTGCAATCAGAGCAGGCAATCACTGATCAGAAGCGTGAATTTGAAAATCAATTGCGTGATGAAAAGCGACGATTTGAGGACGAGCAGGAGCTAAAGCAAAAGGCGTTTGAGGATAATGAACGAAAATTGGAAGCCCAGCATAAGAAGGACATGCTGGACCTGGAGAAGACTGCCCAGGAGACTCGCGATCGCCTAACCAAGGAAAATGCCGAGCAGGTTAAGCGAATCCTAGAAAGCACCGACATCTCGAACCTAGGGGAGACCTTGGACAGAGCCGCCGCCCTAGAAGGAACACTTCGGTCGTCCGCAGGCTCCGCTCGTAATGCGCAATCACAAGTTCGCGGATTATTTCGAGGTGGTGCAGTTACCGCAGGAGAAACCGCATGGGTTGGGGAGTTTGGACCCGAGTTGGTGACCTTCCCCAGGAATGGACGTGTCCTAAGCCGGCGAGATTCTATCAAAGCGGTGCAGCAATCAATTCACATGCAGCTGCCGGCGATCGCTGCCAATATCGTCGCCCCTACAGCCACCGTCCCCCACAGCGGTTTTACCGGCAGTGATGTCCGTAGAATGCAGAAAACCCTAGACAGCATTGACCGCAAGCTCAGCAACCGAGGTGGACCCACTAAGGTGTCAGCACCGTCATTCACCTTTAATCGGTGGGACAATCCAGATGATGAAATGTTCCGCGCCCTAAAAGCGTATTCGCGAGCTGGGTACTAAGAAGCAAGACACCTGCACCAGGGGCTGGGAGCCTTCTTGGTGATCGTCATATCAGATCTGATGTAGCGCGACCTACCTTAAGCAGCGCCTCGCAAAACCCACCTTAAACAGATCTGTTTAGAGCGCCTGCGGGCAATGTGAGTGCTGAAGGGTGGGGGTGCGATCTTTTTTAGGCGTGATCACGAGATTATCCCTAAGGATTTTCGCCCGGTGTTTGGGGTGCGGGCGCAGCTGAGGGGGATTCTAGGTCGATATTTAAGGATGTGGCGATCGCTTCAAATTCCTCAACCAGTCCTTCCTGCAATTCTCCATTTCTGACAGATTGAACGACCACCTCCTTAAACGCCGTCCACATTTGCAGGAAAGTTGCAAGGTGCCGCTGAGACTCAATTCTGATCAAGGAATCAATTGAGCTGATCAGCAGGTTTAGCAAGCTCCCTAGCACAGGGCTGCTTGGAAGGGCGCCTATCACTTCAGCAAATCGTGGTGACTGCGAGAGTCGGGACTTGAATTCTTCCCAGTCGCGCAAGTGTGCTGGGAAAGTAAAACCTTGACTCCTGGAATAGCCGAGTACATCCGAATATCGGCGCTTTGGTGGCAAGATCAATTGCTCCCACCCATCACTGCGAGGATTATAGTTGAGCGGGAAGTCTGATGGCTGTCGTTTTTCTTTCATCTCCCCAGTTTGCGGATCAATCTTGGCAAAAAGAGCGTTAGGACTCACTGTAAGCACCTCCCAAGAGCCATCGTCCGGCGGCAAGTTCGTAGCTATTTTGCGTGTTTAATCCCGTTTGAAGCAGTCGCAGAAAACGAAACTGGTCAACGTTGGGGTCTAGTCCCAGTATGGGGAACTCGTCAGACCACGCATTTGAAGCCGGGTCGGGCACTGCAATTGTATTGGTGACGGTCAGCAGATCCTGCCATGTGGCGGAATACACATTATTGCCATTCCCACCCTGCAAGGAAAAGTTTTGAAGTCGAAAGGCAGTAAAAGTGCTGTATCCGTGGGTGGTGCGAAAAACTGATGGGCAAACCCAGTCACCTTTTTGCTGAGGGTCAAAATCAACAGCACACCAGGATCCAATTGCATTGTTGGTCAAGACAAATGTACTGCCAGGATCCCTATTGACTATTTGAGAGAGTGTGGTGTTAAATTGAACGCTGGATAATATGACTTGAACATTGCCCGAGGAGATAGGGTCTGAGTAGGCTACCTGACCTTCATTGGTCACCTTGCTCCATAAAATATCTTGAGGGATTTGGATGTTTGGGTTGGCTCCAGAGATATCTACCTCTGTCCACGGAGCATATCTCCCCCACGGAGAAGTGGGTCCGTCTTTGAATCCAGCCCTCAGAGGAAGCGGCACTACAGCACCTCCACCCGGAAGTCCACATATATATCCGCCGGGCTCAATATTTCTGGCTCCGGGTCTCCAGGGCTAAGGGGGATGACTGCTGTGCACTGCCCATGAGGCTCAGCGATATAGTGGCGCCCGTCACCGCTGTTCCCCAGGCGAACTTTCGTTAGATCCCCAGAATCACCCTGATTGACATAAACAATGAGGTTGGCGGAAGTGCTTTCTGAGTCGAAGGGGGTAGATAGGGGACCTGACTCAGATGGCAGTAGCGTGATTTGCCCCCACAAGGGAATCCAGTTCACCCCGTCGCCACGGATATGCCCTTCTCGAAATGCTTGTGCCACTAGCTAACGACCTCCCCGTCTCCCGCGCCAAATAAGGCAAATTTCTGTTCTTCCCCATCCCCAATCTCCTGGGCGGCGGGCAAATTTTCCCAGGAGCACCACGCTCCACTAGCGTCGGCGACGTACACATCCGATCCTGCACTGCTCAGGGCGATCGCCGACCCATTGAGGGTTTCAATTTCAAAGGTGTTGGCAGATGCAGACTTCACCTTCACCACGGAAGCGGCTGTATAACCCGAAGGCAATGAACCACCGTCGCCAGTGAATAATGTCACCCAGTCCCCATTCCCATACCCGTGACCTGAAGCCGTCACCGTCTGGCTGCTGATGGTGCAAGACTGGGGCGCGATCCATTTAAGCCCGCGTACAAACACAAAGGATTCGAATGGGATGCCACCGCCCGCTGCTGCCAGGATCAACTCAGCTACCGGCACATCAAAATTCCCGGTCGCGGCATTAAACGTTGACTCTTCCAAAACGTAAGTACCGATCGCTCCGAGGTACCCACTGACAGGCAACACCTGCTGGCTGGCGAAGACCCCAGCTATTTGATCCACGTTCGTGGCATCGGGGACCGAGGCGGGGGCAATGGGATTTTTTAGTAAGACAACACGCCAGTCGGGGGGCGACGGGCTTGCGGGATTTTGGAAGGGGGCGACACCACGGTAGACCTGCTCTGCTACCAATTTGGAAAAGTGCGCTGTAGTGTACCTGGTCACTATTCAATCCTGGATGAATTCAAGAAATAAAGCACCTGCTCTGTGCTGGAGGACCTGTTCCCAATTTGCTGCGCATCCCATAGGGTGGCGCTGTAGCCCCGTGCGTGCATCAGGAAAATAACGGTGCTGGCGGGGACGTTGTTCCTGGCGGTAAATCCGCCAATAGAGGCAAGGGCGGATAATTTGCCGATATACCCGAACTGCTTGGTAGATCCACCAATACTGGAAGTCGCCCGCAGCCCGGTGACGGTTTTAGTCCGGGCGGTATAGCTGCCAATGGAAGCCCTCGCCGTTGCACTCAGAATAGACCTGAACCGAGACGTGGTGCCGCCAATGCCGGAGGTCGCCCGCAACCTTACTTCAAAGACGCCGCCACTCCATCGCCATCCCATCGTTGCCGCAGCCCGCAGCCCAGTGACGGACTTAGTGATTTCTCGCTTTCCACCGATGTGGGCGATCGCCAGCATGCGAATCCCCAGGCGCGATCCGGAGTACTCTCCATCGATGGAAGCGATCACCCTAAATCCCATGGCATAGACAGAGAATTTCAGGTCGGCGGGATCAGGGATCAGTAGCGTGCCGCCCCAGGTTTCTGGCTGCTCATAAACGTAGGCAGTCTCGCCAGGATTCACGACCACGCCCCCAATATTCACTGGGGATAGGGTTGTTGGCTCGTTGGGGCGAACAATCGCCACACCTGTATTCAGGGCGGTGGGGCGGACAATGGCGGGGATAGGGCTAGTGTTTTCAATTACCCATCGGTTGCCTGTACCACCTTCGGGGGACGGCGTAGCTTCAGGCAGCGTAATAGATGGCACTGGACCAACAATGCGAATATTGCGAGGACCATCCACGCTGAGGGACGAGTCAGAAACCTCTTGCCATTGGGGGCTATTTTTACCAGTGTCGATTGAAGGCATAGGCTTGCGCACCCCTGGCAATTATTGATTCTGCCGCTCCCCACATTGACCTTTCTCTTTTGGGGGCAACTGAGTCTTTCATTAGCCAGCCTCCAGATTGATATTTAAGGATGTGGCGATCGCCAACAAGCGATCCACAATTTCCTGGGGGGCTGACTGAGGAAATGTGCCCGCCAAGATATCCGCCCTAAGAACCTCCCAGAGCTGCTGTAGTCGAGTAAATTCTTCAGGCGTCGCCCCGTCAGTCTTAAGGGCGGTTAGGGCAAGGGCAAACAAGCTAATTGACAGCCCTAAGGGCGGTGAAACCCTGCCGCCTGCGATCGCCTCTTTATACATGGGCTCGCCTGAGATGGCGCGCCAAAACCGTACCCAATCTCGAAGGTAAGCGGGCCATTCCATCACCACTCGCCCATCGGGATTACGCCGAGCTGATATAAGTTCGTCGTAAGGGTATCCTCGCGGGATGCTAACCGGAATACGCCCTGCCGCCCGGTGGTCGTTAGCGCTCAGCCCCGCCTGCCCAGGCAGGTATCTGTCAATCTCGGCACCATTTTTATCGAATTTGAACCAAGCAAAAGGTTTAGACATATCAGTATCCCTGGCTTCCGGGAAAAATCTGCCCGCCAACCAAAAAACCACTGCAGTAGATCTGTAAAAGCCCCGAGGTATTGGGTCCGTCCATATGAATTTCAATGAATCGGACCGGCTCCGAAGGGGGAGCTAGCGCCGTGTACTCAGACCAGCCAAATGCCGCCTCTGACAAGAAGCCCGAATCATCAACCATGACCAGCAACTGACTAGTTGTGTTATCTACGTCCGTCCCGTTAGACCCATATATTGAGAAGCTCCTAATTCGCCGGAATCTGTTCTCGCGTCCGTGCTGAAAAAAGCACCCGTCGGGCAAGATTCGCCGCCCTTCGCCTTTTGGATCGAAGTCAAAGACGATCGCCCGCCCCAAACCTTCGGCGGTAAAGTATTCGCCACTCGTCCGGTCAAGCATCTTGCTTGGATCATTGCCGGAAGGTCCGACGATCTCGTGGATGACAATATCGCCCGTCATCGTTGGATTTATCCAAGCAACTGACTCGTTTTTAGACCCAATTTGATAAGGGATATCTTTTGGGATATTCGTTGCCGGATCCGCCCCGGATATATCGACACTCGTTGCAACATGCTCCGGTCCTCTGACCCGAAACATTGATGTTGTTTTGCGATCAGCAAAACCCTCGCCCGAAACGCCTGCCATAATTACTGGTTAATACTTAGTTGGAAATTCAAAACAACGCCATCCCCGATCACCACCTGCGGCTCAGGATCGCCAGGGCCAAGTAGGATTGTGCCAATGCATTCGGCGTTCTCCTCAGCAAGATAGCTAAAGGTGTGAGGACCCACGGAAAACGTTGTGACGTCAGGCGACGTGCTTTGTTTGATCGTCACCAGCAAAGTCGCGGACGTGGCGTTAGCCAATGGGTCGGCAGGAGGCTCACTTTCGGAAGGCAGGGGCGTAATCAAGCCCCAGACTCCATGAGAAGTGACGCCGTCACCAGTTTCAATACCGTTGCGGTAGCTGAAAGCCATTAGCTATTCCTCTCGGCGTCCGTATTCTGTGTGTACTACAACCATTCTTCCTCCAGTGGGAATAACTAGAAACGACGGCGACCAACACGGCAACCCAGCACCCCGTAAGGGCTGGTTTTGAGTCGTGCCATAGCCTCTTCAATAGAGGCGGATTGGGATGTAACCAAGTCAGCCTCCCAGAAACTGATCCGAGCGCCACGGGACAGGGCAGCGTAATAAAGCTCCTCTGCGGTCACCTGTTGTGATGGAGTGGGCTCAATGACGCCGCCACCGGCGATGCTACCTCCCACCTGCAAATCCCCAACAATGGACGACGGCGTAGGAGTGGGGGCGTCCATCTCACCCACCATGGTCAGTGCAGCGGTCAGGAGATGGGGATTGTGGTGAGACGCCGTTGCCCCGGTGGTGGACAAAATTGATTGGGTGGATGGAGGAGGGGCAAGAGGGTGATGAATGATCACACCCATCGTGAGCAGCGCGGCGGTCAGAGGATGCGGATTCTGGTGAGATGCCGTCATCCCGGCGGTGGACAAAATTGATTGAGGGGGCGAAGGAGTCGGGTGATCGCCCACCATGCCCGTCATGCTCATCAGTGATATCACCGGCGGCGAGCCAGGAGGAGTACTTAAAACTCCGGCGACCTTTAACGTTGTCATCACGAGCTGCGGGATAGAAGGGGCACCTAAAACCCCAGCGACTTTCAGCATTGCCGCCACTGTCTGGGGCTGATCCGTTACATCTCCGAACATGTCTGCCCGTTCTGCCGCCGTGCGGTCTAACAGGTAAGACGGGGTGGTAAATCCCAGCTCCAGGGCTGCCCCCAATCCGCGGACCTTGACAGCTACCGCCCTATCGCGGTCGGATAAAGCCGAGCGGCTAAAGGTGACGGAATATTCACCGTTGATTTTTTGGGACAGGATATTCGCAGCTATTGGATTTTCGACATAGGGGGTGAGTGATCGCGCCACACCTACAATCTGCTGCGCCATTGGGCTAAGAGGATCTGCCGACAAGTCATAGCCGGTCCAGTAAGCGATCTCATGATCATATCCAGCGGGGTTGACCATGAGCCGCCCGTCATCTTCCAGGTGATATTCCCCTGGCGGCACCTCGGTCCAGATTTGGCGAGGGTATTCTCTGTGGAGGGTAATGGGGCGCGATCGCAATAATGGTCCGTGGGACAGTGTATGAGCACTACCCCGAAAAAACTCTTGATGGGGGGACGGAGTAAGAGTGGCTTTGAGCAGAGCCTCCAACAACTGAAGCTCTGGGCATCCCTCTCTGATCTCTGTTGTTGACTCTAAGGCAGGCATTTTTCTACCTCATCGCCAATGGCGGCTTCTATGTTGACGGGGCTGGTGGTGTCCCGGTCCTCCTGCTGTCGAGACGATTGGGCGTGGGTATCCACAAAGAACTCGGGCCATTCAATTCGAAGTTGGTCCGCGCCCCGTCGAGCAAATTCCTGCAAGCCAAGCTGAAGCCTTAAGTCGGTGAGCAATACCTGGCGGAGTCCTTCCGTCAGCTCCTGGCGGCGATCATTCACCTGGCGAGCGTTGGACATAGCAGGCTGCCCTGAAATATCCCGTGCGCCCGTAGTCTCAAAGCCGGGGAATAGCCAAATGGGCTCCTCACTGGCTCGGATGATTGCCAGCCGCCGCGAATTTAAATCATTCAGCAACCCGCTTAAATCTGGGGACCCAGATGCCAGTCGCGACACTTTTTTAATGCCTGGCCTTAAATAAATCTCGGGGAGAAAATCTTCCTTTAGCTCCTGTTGCCGCTCCTCTCGAAAATTGTCAATTTGACCCGGCGTTGCCCCATCTTCGGGCTCAAAAACGATGGGATTGATTGCCAATGATCTCCGTGAATCTGCCAGATCGTGATAGATGGCTTTGTACTCACCCCAGTCTTGGCGGCAGGCAAAAAACTGCGATCGCCCATATAGATTTTCAGGATTATGGCGCCAGTGAGCAACAGTGGCGGGGCGAAAACAGCGGGGCTCTGATTCCGTCAAGAAACGTCGCTGTTCAAACCCCAGCAACACTCCTAAATCATCTTCGACCCGAAACATTTCCCATGGGGGCAGTATGACGATTCGGTTGATTTGGGAGCCTTTAACAAGCAAGAACCCAAAGCAATCGCCGAAGCTGATCATTTGCCGGGCAATGATTTTCAGGGTGGCGTAATCGAAGACCCGATCAAAAGTTTTCGACGCAATTTTATATACGTCAGCGTCTAGCAACTCCCCCGATTCTTTATTGGCGTAAGGAGACACCCTGACTCGCCCAGAGTCTCCATCAAATGAAGAAAAAATATTCCTGACTCCAATGGACAGAGCAAGATCCACTTCGGGGCAATGGGCTTCCATTTCCATTGCCATCCGCGCCCATTCCGTCTGACGAACAGGATTATGCTGAATGGGAAGGTCGTAATTCCGAGCAACCCTTGAATTGCTATAGACAGTACCAACAAACGCGCGTCCAACAGGGCGCTGGCTCGGCTGCTCTTTTCGTCGTCCTCGGGTAAATAATCCCCCCACACGACCGAGAAAATTAGCGACTGGATTTGTTTTTGGCACCGTTATTTCCGCCACTTTTCATCAGTATGCCTTTCTGTATCACTCTCACGGGGAACCCCAGTGCGGTGCCTGAAGAGGTTGCCAAGCAGGTGCGCGATCGCCTCTTGGATGCGGGGCTGGATTTAGCCGCCGACCTCCAACGCAAATCGCCCCTGGGGGCGACGGGGGAACTGCGACGGGGTTGGAATGTGACCCAGCCGCGCAAGTCCACCGCCGGGTTTAGTTTTGGGATGAGTATCACCAACTCCGCCCCTGATGCCTTACAACGCATTGCCGGTTCTGCGCCAGGAACGATCGCCGAGGTAAAGCCATTAATTCAATGGGTGAAACATAAGGGCATTGCCCGAGGGAAAAATGCGCGGTGGGTGGCGATCGCGATTCGGCGCAGTATTCGAGAGCGAGGCACCCAGCGATGGCGTGATGGGGGCAATCACGATCTGGGGATTGGGCGCAAAGGAGAAGCATTGAAAGGCGGCGCGGTGGATCGGGCAGTGATTCGCATTGCCCGGGAAATATCTAGGATGAAAATCAAATGACCAGAAGCCTGAACGGTTCACCGGGGACTGGAGCGATCACCGAGCTCAGAAACTATTTAGAGCAATCGTTTCATTTTCGGTGGAATTACTACAGCGACAATCATCAGCCGACTGAGGATGCGGACTCTGAATTTGCGGCGCTGGGCGCGGACCGAATCACTTATCAAGCAAACCCTAAGGGTGCAATTTTTGCTTACGCCCGCGAGCCGCGCAGCAACACAATCAATTCATCCCCCGTAACCTACGGCAATTTTGACTTGGGGTTGCGCGTATTGTGCAGCCATCAATATGGGGCAACGGTACTGGAAGAGCTGCTGAATATTGAATGGGAGTTGGAAAAACTCAATGCTGCCCTGATTCGGGGAGGGACGGGGTTTAACGTATCGGGGCTGCTGCCAGATAAGACTGAATTCCATCAGGTACTTGATTCCCATGACGGGGGCAATGGCGGGCAGACTGGATATGTGACCGGCGGGTTTCTATCTCGGTACCGCCTGCTCAACGCTCCACCTTCATGACCTACTGCCCCCCATTCCCTCTAGATTTATGGATCGATATTATCCCGCCCCCATTGATGGGATTGGACCCGATTCGCATCCTTGAGTTTGGATCCAGTGGGTACCAGCGCACTGAGGTGGGGCAAATTACACCACGGGGGCGCACCGGGGGCAATGTAACCCGAGTGGGGGGACCACCAAAGGAGCAGCGTTACTATACCTATCAATTGACGGCGCGGTTGGATTATGTGCGAGCAATGGCGGTGCACGCGATCGCCGCCTTCCAGCAGGAGCAACTGGACGCGATCGCCAAATTGCAAGCGGGCAACCCAGCGGCGGGGCTAGTCATTGACTACTTCGCTTTTATCCATGACAACGTCCGCCTATCGAAGCTAGCCACGACCCCTCGCAATTCCTTTGTCCCGGAATCGGAAATCACGCTGGGGGCGATGACTCAGGGATTCCCCATTGTGCCAGCGCTAATCACCGTGCCAGACGAAAACGATGGCTGGCAGCAAGTGGCCTACGACATGTTTGAAATTACGTTTACCGCAACGGAGCTGCGGATTTGACCCATGCTAATTGAAACTCCCGATACTGATTTGGCTATATTTACGGCTTTGATGGCGGGGCGACCAGCGCGACTAATTGCCGGACCATCCCTAACCCTGCCCGCTGGCACGCCCACTGGCGGCATCGCCAAAAGCACCGGCACCCCCGAGGGAGATCGCGCGGCAACCCTGGCGGCGGAGTTCACCGGCAAATCCTGGTACAGTCGCCCCTTATTCGCAACCCCCGCCAACACCACTCAAAATGCCAGCGGCGAGCTTGAGGCAGACGCCGTGTTTGCCACCATTAGCCCCACTGAAACGATAACCATTGGCTTTTATGGCATTTTGCTGGAAAGTGTGGGCGTTAATTTAGGCGACTTCCATTCCATGGGAGGACCGGCGGCAGCAACGGCAAATAATGGGCTGAATACTTTGGCGATCGCCACCGCAGACTATACCGCCCTAGCCGGTCAAACGGTCCCGTTCGTATTATCTGGTGATCTGCCTGCAGGATTGTCCAGCGGTATTATCCATGGGCGGGTGGACGACGCGACCACAATTACGCCAATTGATCTGGGGACGGGGATGGCGATTGACTTCACCACCGATGGGGCTAATCTCTATCTCCACCCTGCCCAGGGCTATTTGCATAGCCCAATCAACATTTTGGATGTGCCGGTGGAGGTGCCAGCGGGGGGGGCTTACCCCGTCAGCCTAACCAGCATTTTTAACGGCACGGCACGGCTGTCATGAGCTTTGACTGGACCATACAATCTCGGCGCGATTTTGTGTTGCAGGGCGATCTCGTGACAGCGCACCCGGTGGAGCTATGGGTGGGTGGCGAGAGGGTTGTGCAGTCCAATGGCGCCAATCCAAAGATCACAGTGATGGGTGACGACGAGATGGTGTTAATGGGCAGCGATGGAGGATTCTCAGAGCCGACGCCCGCCTACCGGTGCCGCATTGTCAAAGGTGATGGAATCCTGAACAAACTGGACTTAAAAGAGCCCTGGGAACTGAAATTTCCCGAGGTGGGAACGCGGGTCAGGGTGTTCCCACGCGGTGGAATTACCGAAAGTAAAATGGTGGGGCTAGCGTGGAATGTGGTGCTAGAAACTCAGCGATCGCCCCACTAAGTTAAATTGAGATTGAGACTTTCTTTGAACTTGGGGACGTAAGGGTGCGCAACCTTGAGCGATCGCCAAACCGGCGAGCGACGCAGCGCCCCAAAAATTCGAGTAGAAAGATTGCGATTGCTGGGCGGCAAGCAGGAAACGCAAAATCACGAAGAGTTTTAGGTGAAAATGGGTTCCAGAATCATTCATCCGAACGAAGGGATGCAGCTCTTATACAAATCGCTATCGTCTTTGGCTTGCGACTTTGAACAGCTACCCGAACAAGAAAGGTACAGGCTGGCAAAAGTCTGTCTCAACGGGTTTAAATCCGCACAGAAAACGGACTTTATGGTGGGAGGTCCGGGGATGAGGTGCGCTTTAGGGATCCGCTTCCCAGAGACAGGGGCTTTCTATGTTCTGGTGGGGGCGTATCAGCCTTTGCTGGATGTTTACACCGAAATAGGGCTTATGGGTGCGAAGAATCAGGCCTTTGAGAATGAGGTGGCTCAGCGCAAACAGAATTTCATGGAGGAGCAAAACCAAAGGCGACAAGCACTGGAGCTGGAAAGTATCAAAGGACAGCAGTTGTCTCCGACAGCGGCAGAAAGGCAAATTTTTGATCTTGAAAGGGCGTTTGAAAAAGAAATATTTGAAGATGCCCAAAAGCTCATCAACCATCAATTAACTCAATTTGAGGAGCGAATTGGCGGAATGGAAGATATCTTTGCGATCAATCTGAGGATTTTGGGTGAGCTTAAATCTGACAGTCCCACCTAGCCGGGTACTAAGAGGTGGCAGAGCGGGCGTGTAGTTGGCGATTTACGCCCCAGCAAAATCTCGAGTTCTTCCACCGAAACAGGGAAATAATCAGACGGAACGTTGGACAGAGTATGAACGGGCAGCCTGGGCAAACCTTCAGCAGTCGCCCTTCTCGCATCTTTCTCTGTTTGAGCAATGGCGTCCTCCTTGTCCAACTCCATCCCTAACGCCGCCAGCATCCCAGTCGCGAACGGGGAGCCATTGTCAGGACTGGGAATAACCTCTCCCAGCAGATCGCGATATCGCCATTGAGTCTCACCTGCCATCCGCATTAGCTGGTCCCGAAGATCATTCATATCCATATTGATGAGGCAATTAAATGAGCTTAAATTCTTGCATCGTTGCTGGGACGGTGGTGCGATCGCCCCAGGTGCGCCATACCCAAGATAATCTAGCGATCACCGAAATGCTGATTACAATTCCTGCGCTGCGTGAGGGAGAATCCCCCGGCGTTTTGAAAGCAGTGCAAATGGGGAAACATGCGCCAGAATTGCCGAGGAAGGCTAGGGAGGGCGACTCCATAATCCTAGAAGGCTCCCTGCGAATGAACATGGTGCAACTTCAAAGTGGCACCAAGGAAAAACGAGCTGAGCTGCGGATAGTACGGATTCACTCCGTAAGTGCCGGGGAGGGTGGAGAGATCATCCCAGCGCCATCAAAAAAGCAGCCAAGCCCGCCGCCCAACTCGTCACAACTGCCTCCGCCATCTGAATTCGACGAAGACATCCCGTTTTAGCCATTGTTGTTGCCTTGGCTCTAATCCACCCCTTGAGCTTCTCCCTTCAGGTGAAGTCCATGAACATGGAGTGCTTTGCGGTAGATTGCTCTGGATTTGGGGAGATCACCCTGCATCATTGCCGACTCAGCAGAATAAGACAACACAAAGGCAAAGCCTCCAAGTCTTCGCCTCCTGACGCCTCTTCCAACGCCGCCTCCAGCATTGGCGTGCCTTCATCCCATCTGCCATTACGGATCAGAGAAATCGCATTCTTTGCTCGCTTTTCCACTTCGCTAGACATTTAAAGCCTCTTACAGATCGAAGTTCTCTTACTAGTTTCAACTATGAGCTCTTCGCCATCATTCCTCAAGTGTTTCTGGCGATTTTCCGACCAGTCACCGTATTACAGGCTTTTTACAAAAAATTCATGCCTCAGAGAGGCTGAGTCTTTTCGGCTAGGAGCTGACGTCACTCTGTTCGGTCATGCTCGGAGCTCGCATCACTATGTTCGGAGATAGAACCTCTTATGCTCAGATAGCATCTTTATGCTCAGATCTGGGGGGCGACGTTGCCGTGCCTCAGATCTGTTGAGTTAAGGATGCAAATATTTTACGCTCAACGTCCAAAGCCTCCCCGAAGGATCGCTGTGGAGGGTGTATTGGTAGTCCTCAACAGTCAGGCTTTGTTCAGCCAGTCCTGTGAATTCAGTTTCTGTGGCGATCGCCAACTCTTCAGCGTCCTTGCGGAGCCGCCCTACCAACAGCAGCGTACTAACTAACCACTGCCGTCGAGGTCCAGGATAAAGGCTTAGTAGGGCACCCCAAATCGCCAACACTTCCTCAACTTTTGCCGCCTCTGTGGGGAGTGGACACAGAATCGCAGCGCGGACGACGCCCTGCCCCAGCTCAACCCCGGCGTCGATTTCAATGGCAAACTTCCCGTCGCAGAGAGCAGTAACTCGAGGCACCTCTCCCTTGGTCAGCGACGAGACACTGAATTGAACAGGTTCAACAGCATTGATTGCCGTTTCAATGCGATCAGCTTCCGCAAGAAGTGATTCATACCCAGCCCGGAGTTGAGCGATCGCCTGCCCCACCGAACCACCATCATCCACCGTCACGTCCAGCTCCAACGGCTCTTGGGCAAGTGGAGTGTCAGCGATCGCAGCAATATCAGGCGTCGTTAAGTTTTCGGGCATATCGAGTTAAGGGAGTATTGGACCAAAACCGGGGAGATAGCGCTTTAGTTCCAGCTTAGCTTGGTCGCCCTTGTGGGCGGTGGAGCCGATACGTCCTGAGGCGATCGCCGTTACCGAATACAATCCAATCGCCGTAAAGTTTCCCTGCTCATAGCTTTGGGCGGTTACGTAGGTTTGCTCTGCAATACCCAGCACCTGGCGCTTAATATGCGTCACTAGCGGCTCGGTACCCTCTTCTGGGGACTGGAAGTCAAACCCACCCACATAAGCGACCCGTACTCGCGCCGCCTGTATATGGGATTTAAGCTCAATTTGTCCACGCCGATTAAAGCCCCAATTAGTACCAAATTCGATAGGTTTCCAGTGGGGAAAGTTACGACGATCGCTCCCGCGCACTTGGGTGATTTCAATGTGGGGCGTTCGACGGCGGGAGATGGGGTAATAGTTGGGATTGATAATGCGATCGCCGGGCACCCGCAAGATTTCTCGGTGCTCTGTCTGTTCTAGAGGGCGATTGGCGGCATCGAATGACTGGGCGACAAGCTGCGCCTCGTCCAAATATTCCTTGGCGCACTCAATGGGGGTGACACCCAGCAAGGGGCTGCCAGGTGCCAAACTGGCGATTTCTCCGGGGGTGAGGATCGCCATAGCTAATTACTCGCCTGTGGACAGGAGGTCCCCAAAGAACCCTTGCTGAATCGTCTCGGGCACAAGCGCAATTAACGCTAAAGCCCGTTGGGACAAGACCCCGTGTCCGCAATGTTGGGCAATTACGTCTCGGAAGGCAGCGCAGTCTTTCGAGACCGCCTTAATCAGCTCTTGGGAATCCGCATTGTCGCAAGAAACCTCAATGGCGGGGAGCTGTTCATAATCTTCAACCTTCACAAGGAATTGTGGGTATTCCTCAATCAATGTGACTAATTGATTGGCAAACATCCGAGCCGTTTGAATATTGACAAGGATATCCGTGGCGGCAGATTGAGTTGACGTGGCTTCTTCTGGTTCGCCCCATATCGCTTTGACGGCGGAGATCGCGGACCTCGCGGCAGTTTTCGCTGCCAAATTTATTTCTTGGTGCTTCTTCTTTCGCTCTTCTGTAGTAGGCGGATGATAGTCAAAGAGGTAATCCAGATCTACGTCATACAACGCAGGTTCACCTGGAGCGGAAATAATTCTAGAAAGGTCAGGCTGCATATTTCTTGCTCTTAGGGCGTTACTCACTAGCTTCTTCTGCCTTTTCAGGCGATTTAGGCTTGGTTTTGCCTTGGGGGGCTGCCTTCTTCGGACTAGCATCTGCGCCTGCACTCTGCTCTCCCAGTTCTGACTCCAGCCCCAATGGCTTGTCAGTCTTGGGGTCCCAAATCATCCGGTCAGCGTCATTCATTGTGTTTCTCCGTTGAATCTTATTGGGAGCACCCATGGGGGCACACCAGTTTGCCAGGAGCGATCGCTGCACTCAAGTAGGCTGGGCATTTTGTACATTTCTTTCGCCCAGGCACATGGGGGTGGATCTCAATATCCAGGGGCTTCGCCACCTTGCCCTCTGGCTCCGCTGGGGGTGGTGCGGGATTCTTGGTAGGCGTTTTTTTGGGCGTCGCCTTGGCGGTGGAGGATTTAGTGGGCGATCGCTTTCGGCGAGTGGTCGTCTTCTTGGGGTTGGGGGTGGAGGAGGCGATCGCTTCCCCCTCCGCAGCTTTATTCGCGTCAGCCATACTAAGCAACCGCCTGGTCGGTGGTGTGGAACGCAACCACGCCGGTATAGCTATGGGTGGCGGCGTCCTCGTTAATGTCCAGAGCGCAATAACCTTCGTGGGAATTCCAGACAGCAGCCTGGGTGCGCTGGAAGTTACTCAGCTCATGCATGCGAATTTCCATGGGCATCCCAACGCCATGTCCCACCGCAGGCAGTCCAAACATGTAGCCGGTGCGAGTAGTCGTAGCGCCTGTCCCAAGGGTTTCCGTTTGAACACCCTCAGATCCTGGGGCACCATTGGCGAAGGCATTGGAGCAGAATAGGTGGAATCCGCCCCAGTCGCCGTAGTAGCCATTCATTTCAGCTTGGCTGGCGCCCGTTGCCATGGAGAACATTTCGGCAACTACGTCGCTGCCATCAGCCCGTAAGTTTTGTGCCGTGTCGTCTAAATCAGAAGCAAACTGGGACAGTTGACGGGTGTTGAGCACCAGCACATATCTACCGTCGGGCATGGGCGAGAATCGCAAATCCTGCGCCACACGCAACAGGTCGATTGCCTGCTTTCGCCCGAACGTTCCACCGGTTACCACCTCCCCGGGAGTTGCCACCAGCCCATCGCCGTTGGAGTAAACAACATAGTTGGCGGTGGCGTACAGGGACCGGATCTGCAAGTCCGTTACGGCTTGATAGTTTTGACCTAGGGCTCGGAACATTTCGTTCGTCAGGTCAAAGATGGAATAGCGTTGTAGGAAGGTGGAAATTGCTACTGGCGGCGCGGCATTTTTTCCACGCCCCAATTCCTTGATGGTGCACAACACCTGCCGTTCAGAAATGTCGGTGTAGGTGGTGCCTAGAACATCGTTAACGTCCAGCTCATAGTCGGCGATGTTTGTGGGGTCGTCCAAATTCTTGAATCGAGGGATATTGATCTGCATCCCTGGACCACGCCCGATTTCTTGGATTGTTCGAGTGAACTGGTGGAAGATGTAGCGATCGCTTTGAACTTGGCGCAGCTCAGAGGACAAAACGGGAAGCAGCAAGTGAGGCAAATCCGTGGTGTCGGACACCTTCTGAATTACGCTGGCACCCTGCAAAAAGCCCTTGGCTCGTAGCTGGGTTTGCAGATCCTCCAGGATTGCCCGGCGGTTCTTCCGGACAAACACATCAAATTCGCGGGTGTCACGCTGCACCTCCAATCCCTTTTGGGTGTGGACCCCCAACGTCGGAGAGTTGTCGAAAACTCGCTGCAAGTCCTTGAGCACTTGGGTGTCGCGACTACCTCCCGTGTTGAGGTTCACGCCACGCCGCTCTTCATCAGCGTTGGGCTGAGCCACAGCGCCCTGCCCGTTCCACATTTTTTCTAGGGCGTCCATGCGATCACCTTGCTTTTCCAAGGAGTTTTCCAGCGCCGCCACTTGAGCTTCTTTTTCAGAGAGTCCCGTCTGCGCCGCCTCCACCTCACTACGAGCCGTCGCCAACTTTTGGCTTAGCTCTTCAGTCTTGCTCTGTTCAGTGGATAGATCGCCGGTTGCTTGCTTTAGCTGAGCCTCTAGCTCAGTATTCTTCGCTGCCAGGGCATCCTGCTGCGTCGCCATTGCCGTTTCTAGCGCCGCCAGCCGGGAATCCAGGGTGCGGTCGCCTTCACCACTCTCCTCTGCGCCCTTGCTTTCCGCTTCAGAAGTGGCAGCTTTAGGAATGATCGCAGGTGCATCGCCAGCTTCATCCTCCTTAGGGGTAGCGTCATTCGACTTGGAGATCATTGCGGGTAAACCGCTACCATCTGCCTCTTGCGCAGTATTGCTGGTCCGCTTACTTTCCAGTTTGCGTCGCGTAATGTCGTCCAGCAAAGCGGCACCATTTTTGCTAGGCGCTCCGAAGCCAGCTCCCGTCACTTTTCGGGTCACAGCAATACCTCAAAAACTCTATTGCATTAATGCTGGCAATCTGTAGGTAGTAAGCGGGCTTTTGTCCGATCTTGGTACAAATTGCACCCCTGCAATGGCATCCCCCTATCGACAACACGTTCAACAGGTGGCGGAGATCGTTGACTGGCTAATTCGTCAGCGCAAGTATGGCGGCGGTGGGGAAAGCAACAGCGAAGCTGGCGACAAAAAAACCTATTTTGACCTCGCTCAAAGAACCGGTATATCTCGCCAAACCTGGTCCCGAATCAGGAAAGGCGAGCGAGATATCCAGCTTGGTGAAATCTTTCACCTGTGCCAATGGTCCAATATTTCCCCCGCTGATTTTATGGGGCTTTTCGATTTCCATTCCATAAATAAATCCACCACCATGCACAAAGCCACTGATGAAGAACTTGGGCGGGTATCTGCTGCCCTCAGGGGTGCAACTTTGCAGGAAGAGGACTGGTACCTATGTCCAATATTGGCGGCGGACAACTTAATTGATCGCACGGATCAGGCATTCTCCCCCCAGGCGATCGCCGACATTGTCCGCCGCGCCACCCACATTCCATTTATCACCGACCACAACCTACGCACCTCCAGCGCCACTTTCGGTGTCGTTATCAACGCCACCACCATTCACATCCCCTGGGGCACTTTTCAAGAAAGCGATGCACTGATGGGGTTAATAGACCTGTCGGGGCGCGGCGGCGAGATCCAAAAAATCGTGCGGCGTGACGGGTTCTATGGGGCGATCTTTCAGGCCGCAATCCCCTCATCTTCCCCAGAACTACGAAAAATCCAACTTGGGATGACCAATAAAGTTTCCATTAGTTGGTTTTCCCATGATCACCGGGAGCTAATTTGCCCGGAAACCAATACCCCGTTCACCGACGAGAAATGCAACTATCTTCCGCCTCAGCGCCCGTGGCTGGTGCCGGGGGAAACCATTGATGCATGGGGCGAGCGGCTATCAGTAGCTTCCTACGCCCAGTGGGCGACAGTGAACGACTTGGTAGAAGTGAGTCTGGTGGGAGCCCCATGCCTCCCCGCCGCTTCCATCCTCACCGATGCCCACCCTTTAGTTCCTTACTTGCCGAAAGAGTTTTTGGCATAAGCACCGGTGACTGGAATCCTTTGCGCGGGATTTACTAAAGTCCCATTTGCGCCCTTTGATGATGCTGTTGATGCCACCGTGCCGGGGCTACAGCTTTATGTGGATAAGCTGGCCCCCAAAAAAAGGGACGAATGGGTGGCTGGTGCAGTTTGGGGGCAGCCCCAAGGGGCGGCGGAAGATGCGCCATTAATTGCCGGTGGGGCGATCGCCTGGAAAGGTGCCGATGGACAACGCCAGCAGGAAACCTGGGACGGCTCACCCCTGACGGAAGACCCTCGGGATGCGGGGCAAAAAGAATCCTGGGGAAGTCGCCGCCCGAAGTGGGTGGGTGAAGGGTGCTTTATCGGTGGCAGCTTATTTGCGAAAGAACAGGGGGTTTCCGTTGGCGACCCCACCGTCAATGCCACCGTAATTATTGATCTGCCGCCAGGGATGGTATTAGTCCCAGGGGCGATCGCCGGACTAAGCCGCTACGACCTCAGCAATGGTAAACCACCTTATCTAACCCCTCAGCCCCCCAGTTCCGCTGGGGTCACCAACGCCCACGCCTTCGGATACAACTACATCGGAGCGTGTGATGAAATCTGGCTGATTGACAACTCTCCCAGTGATCCCATTGATGACCCTGCTCCTTACGGCGAGCGTTACTCCTCGGGGCAAATTGTTTTTGATGTGTTCCATGAAGGGCAGACCATTGCACAGGTTCAAGCGAATAATGCCCGCCCAAAAGCAGACCCCCTGACCAGACCACCCCAAGTGGGAGATGCCCTGGCAATCGCGGCTCCCACCCACGGATATTTTTACCAGCCTGCTGTCGGTGCATTTACCGATGGAGATATTGGCGCGTCAGGATGGCCCGCTGGCACCTGGGAATTTTGGATCTACACCATCCCTACCTCCGGGGAACCTACCGTAGAGGCCATTACCGCCAACCCTACTCAAAACTATGGCATTCGCATTGAGGGATCCGAGACCGGTAGTTTTAGCAAGTCCGGAAATATTCACCAGTTGCTATGGCATTACGGACAGTACGTTTTATTGACGGGCACGTGGACCCAAAGCCGCACTACCGAGTTCACCGGCGATGCATCCCGCCCCCCTAACACCACCGGACCCGCTTATTCTGACAGCGACTCTCCCGGCGGGGCAGGTTTCCCCGGTGGATGGCCAAGCGCGGCTGATGCGGCGGGTTCCGAGGCAGGATTTTGGCGTTCCAAGGAAATCACCAAGCCTGGGTTCGGATATTTTTGGCCTATCACCAAACAGGTCACCCTGACCTGGGAGAATTTTGGCATTCAGGTCACTGTTCCTCACTACACCAGTGAGTACATCAGCCAGGACAGTAGCCTTGAAACAGTTTCCTTTGACAGCCGTCAAGGCACTCTCCCTCGGTACAGGGTCGTCGATGCAGGTACTACCAGCGCGGTAACACACCTAGCCGACTCAAATTCAAGTTCCCTTCCTTTCAAAAGACTTGGCTACGAAGGGCGTGGTCCAGGGATAACGAGCTACACCTTGATCGGCTCTGATGAATCTTGCTGGGTGGACGCCCCTGACCCCCTCGGACCCAACGCAAGGTGTCATTGGGTGGCAGGACCTAGCGACGGAACTTGCCAAGTCTATGTGCAATGGTGCTTTCGTCCTTCCGAAGTCAGGCAGTACACCGCCAAGACAGTGGTGAGTGCGGGCACTCCCATTAGCCCGCCGCCAAACCCAAACGACTTCTCAGACGCCCCAGGGTCTGGAGTCCCCGGCGGTGGACCTGCTCCCCCTGACTTTGGATTCCCGCCAGGAATTTTTCCCGGTGGAAACTGGAACGAGAGCGTAACCCAGGCGACGGAGCTGGAGATCATGGCGGCGGTGAGTCCATCTCTGAGATCGCGCCATTATTTCCGAGAAGCCTTTATCGAATCCACCAATAACCAAGCGGACTGGAACGGAGCTCGCTCTAATTCTTCCCTTACGCCAGGCTCACCCACCGGCTCCTATGAGCTAGCGTTTGAAATCCCCTATCCCATGGTGTCGCGGTCACCCCAGAACTCTGCCAATACTGCCCCAGAAGAGGCAGTGTACCTGGTGCGCATTCTCACCCCCCGCACCCGAAGCAGTTCATTTACGCCCCCTTATCCCTACGATTCTGAGGTGGTGTATTACCAAAAAGCTGGAGCGGCACCGATAGCGATCGCCATAGAGATCTTCGATTTACTCCCGGCGATCGCCTGGCAAGATCCTGAGCAATACCAATGGTCTCGCTTTTTGACCCTTGCCAACGGAGTACTTTACGTTGTCCCACAAACATCAGAGGGGCTGGACTATCGCGCTAAAAACGGCAAAATCCAGCCCCAAGCATTCCAGGTGGATGATGGTAGCTTATCCCCCCTGGTGTCCCCATCCCTAGCCATTCTGAAGGGAGACGATGCAGACGCGACGGTGTTTGACGCAAGCTTTTCAGCGGGATGATCTATGGCTCCACTTAATAAGGTCACGCCCATTATTGAAATTTGGGTGGGTGATTTAAACGTGACCCCATGGGTTACCGCCGCTTTTTTTTCCGAGCCCCAGTGGAATTACGCTGAACCCTACGCCAAGACCGGCACCTTGGAACTGGTGCGCACCGTGCGATCACTGGGTGAATCTTTGGATCTGGAGGAAAATCCCCAGCGGTGGCGTCCTCGGCAACAGCCGGTGAAATTTATTTTGCAGGGTGCCCTAATCGCCACTCTACGGATTAAGTCCTACCGCCTGGACCGGTCCGACCCTGACAACCCTGTATCCCAAATTGAGCTGGAAGATTTACTGGCGATCGACAACCCCGCCGCGCCGCCCAAATCCCATGGTGACGGGGAAGACATCTCCGCATGGGAGGCGGTGGAATCGGTTTTTGCTGAGTCAGGATTAACCGCACCTCCGTCATTTCAAACCTCACGCACCTACGACCTGGCTCCCGTAAAACTTGCTGGTCCACGGTGGGGGCATGCCGCCAAAATTTGCGGACTAGATCGCTATGCCTTATACCTAGATGCCGACGAAAAGCCTCAGGTGGCAAAGTGGCCCGCCCCCCAGGAGATGGGAGGATTGCCGGTGCTGTGGGATTTGCCGCGATCTCAGGTAGATGAATTTGATGACGTAGAAGCTGAGCCCCCACCGGATCGCATTACCGTATCAGGCTCCGCAGCGCGATATCGGAAGGTGGAGGATAGCGATCGCGACTTCGACGAAACCTTTAACACTGTCGGGGAAATTCCTCTCCCGCCCACCGGGGACAGTGTTGACGACGAGGAAAGTGATCTCCCACAAACTTTTACTGCCGTGGTGGAGTCTGTCCGTAAATTCAAGGCTGGCGACACTGAAGGGACCGAAACTTGGCAGGCGGCAGGCAGCTTGTTCCCCCAAGATCCAATCCACCAAGGCAGTACCAATTTAATCCTCACGGATTCTACCGTCACCACCCGCACTCACACTGCCAAAGGATTTCTGGTAGAGGTATACACTAGCCGTGCTGCAGCCCTTGGCGCAATGTACCCTGACGAATTCCCAGGGGACACTCGCGTACGAACCCTGGAAATCAAAATTGAGTCCTGGAACATCAGTGCTATTGATGACTGGGTCACTAAACATACGGTACAGAAACTTAGACGGCTTCCCTTTAGCTTGACGGGCTCTGACTCCTGGGGATTAGCGCCAGATTGGACCACCATCGAATCCATTACCGAATCCTGGCAAAAGTCCGCCAATACCGTAGGGGGGAAAACCTCTGTATATCGGCACTTCACGGGACGCTCTGTCAGACGCGAGCTGCAAGAAGCAGAAGAAGGGCAGTACAAATACGGTCCTATGCAGCCTGACGGGGGCGACCTTGAATGGGTTGACACCCCACCGTCGCCCAACTCACTACCGCCGGACAAAGAGCTGGTGGATGAGCCATTCTCCGGCAAGGCTGAAGTGGCGTGGATTGACGAGCTGCCTTACCCAAAAGAATTAACCATCACGGAAGAGCTGTGTAATGGGAGCGGTGATGCCAACGACTTGTCCGCAATGCTGCTGGATCAGGCATGGGCTCGAGACGCTGGCAAAATTATGACCATGCCCCTACGGGCGAGCTATTGGAGCCCCGAGCCATTCGCAAAGGTAGTGATTGACGGCGAGGTTTATTGCCAGGAGGCACGAACCCTCACCTACGTAGCGGAGGCGTCGGAGCAAGACAGTGAAATGATTTGCTATCTAGCCAAAGTGGGTGCCAGTGGACAATCTGCCAACTAATTTGTTAGCGGCAAAATCCCGCATCCGAGAACGGGTCAAGCTTAAAAATTCCCTCACCCAAAAATCACAGGCGAGGCGGCGCACCCGCAAGGAACAAAGCGCAGAAATTCGAGTAACTTCTTTGATGGATGTGCCAGCAGGAGCGATCGCCAAAGGATTCACAGGCATCAACAGCGGCGTCGACACCCCCACATTCCAACGATCTGTCCCCTATGCAATCGGTCCCTCCCCCTGCCGCTGTCGCCCTCGCCCCAGCGATCGCCCCACCCCAGGAAGACCGTTAAAAGGGGAAGTAATCTTTATCTATGTTTCAACCGGCGAAACGTAGCTTATGCTGACGGGAGAGGTCCGTGATCACTCCGCCGCGCCTGTGATTTTAGGATCGTTCAACTTCAGTAATATCCAAGAAAATGGACGTATCTCGGACGTAACAGTTTTCTTCGCAGCTACACCTACCGCCACACAAGGGGTCTAGCCTTCGGACCTTCACGTTGACATCGTGGGGGTCACTGGTTCGAGTCCAGTTACGTCCATTCTCAAGTATTTAAGCCCTTACGAGGATCAACCCTCGTGGGGGCTTAGTTTTGGCGTCGAGAATCGATGCGGGAAACGCTCTCGGAAGACCATTTCAGCTCCGTCCCCTGTGATCGCCGCCCTCCGCCGTACAATCGCCAGACGCCCATCCAAAACTGCTTTCCTCGTGGCTACAGCAGCACGAACAGAAAAAGGGATGCCAAAGAGGAATTATGCCCCTCTTCTCCACCGGGCGATGGTGGTAAGCCCAAGGCAATCACCCGTCAGTCCAGATACCCCGCAGCCAGAAAATAGGGAAAGAATTTTCATGTCGCCATAGTTATGCCGCCATAGTTATGCCGCTTTGAAGTGAGCGGCATCAGACGCGCGAGTCGTAGCAACGTAGAACAGTTTGTTTCTGAGGATTATGCGATCGCCCGTCCCTCGTAGTGAACAAATATCGCCATTGTCCACATACACATTGCGGAAGGTCGACCCTTGTGACTTATGCACCGTTAGGGAATATGCGAGAGAGACCGGATGAAATTCTTCCTCAAATTGGTAATAGGACACCCATGCCCGTCCCCGATCAAGCCGGTCAGCCTGTAATGCTCTTCTCTTGAGATTTTGGCGACGAGCGTTGTAAGGTCTTTGCCCTCCCTTAGAGACCACTTTCAAGGTGATTTCTTGCGAAAACTCAGTAATGCAATCCAACAGAAGTACTGGGACATCCAGGATTACCCCTTCACGTCGAGCAACGATTTTTGCTTCAGAACCATTCGTTAACAGCACCTGGGGCGGTATGCCTAAAATACGAGGCTCAAGTAAACAAGGCTTGTTGGCGACGACGGTTTCTCCTTCGCAAAATTCTGGAGCGCTGGGACCAAACCGAGCGCGATGGATGACGCGATTATGGGCTGCGACAGTTTCATTCCGCCAGGCGAGTACCCGCACATGGTCAGGATCAGCAAGGGATGCCTCAGATGTAAACGCCTTCAATAATTCGGAGGTCCAACGGGGTCTGGGGTGACAGAACACCGTTTCCTCATCGGCAAAATCCCTAATTGGAGGCAGGTTGGGGGACGTTAAATCCTGGCGGAGCGCCTCTGCCAAGTACGCTAGGTTGCCGTCATAGCGCACGATCTCCTCTAAATTCCATCCGGGCAGTGAAAACACAGGCGACTCGTGGGGAGGCGTCGAATCTTTGGGCGGTTTCTCAATGGGGGGCAACTGGGCGCGATCGCCAATCCAAACAATGCGCTGAAGCAGATTGATGCGCTCATCAATCAACTCTTTTAAACTATGGGATGCCTGAGAGCCTTCGTCGGCAATAACGATTGGATATTTGCTGAAGCATTCGGGAGCGCTAGGGTCTGGTGAAAATATTTCTTCCCCCGTTGCTTCGTCAATTTTTCCTCGCATTCCCAACATGGAGGCATAGGTGGCCACGTCCAGGCGCAGCCCAGCGGCAGCGAAGGATGCACTGACAACTCGACAGGCTTTATGGGTAGGTCCTGCCAGCAAGATATCCGACTCGCTTAAACCCTTGGATTCTTCTAAGGCGCGTTTAATGGCGATCGCGATAACGGTGGTCTTACCGGTCCCTGCGTAGCCGGTCAAAATCTTTTCTGACTCATCAAGGGGACCACACAGAAAATCGACGATGCCATCACAAGCTTCCTTCTGACTGGGGGTTAGGTCGTCATAGCCAATGGAATTAGACTTCAGCTCCTGTCCCTTCAACGGTTCAGTGGGCTGATCCGTGTCGCTCGTCGCCATAGTGCGATCGCCTCCTACAGTACTCCTTGAGTTAACTCTGGAAACCACCGTACCCGCCACTCTTTCAGGCGACCTGCGGTGACTTTGTGGCGGTGCTGTGGAAAGACAAAATGCTGCAGCCAGAGCTTCAGAATAGAGTTCAAAGTATGGACCAACTTCGCGTGCTAGCCGGGATGCTGGTCAAAAACCTGGACGAAACAATAGCACCACCCCCAAAACCAGAAGAGAACTGCAAAACCTACCAGAACCAGACCGCACGAAATATGGCTGTGCTCACGATAGCTTTCCTCCTTTCCTCAGAAATAAATCGAAAATCATCTCTGGGAATAGTGCTATGTGCCTCGCCCTCAATTTAGGATAAGCTTGCACTTCGACTCCGCTCAGTGCGCAGAAGCTACTTTTCATACGTCCTGTACCAACAGCGAGTGACTATGTGTGCCTCAAAAAGCATATGGTGATCGCCCCAAGATCAACACCATTTGTCCGCAAGGAGAGAAAAGCTTAGAAGATTGTTTACGTCGACTGGCTTAGAATGCCGCAATCTCCCCCAGTCCCACTAGCCCACTCGCTGCGATCACGATTGTGTGAGTCTATTCCATTATTTCCTGGTCGGCAGCGCCCTCTACCGCCATTCTCCTTGTAGGGTAAATGCTGCCCAGTAGTAAGGGCTGCTATGGTTTTCCGAATTCCACATGGCAATTTGGGCTCTGCGTAGGGCGGCGGCTGGGGTCTGACCATCCTCAAGCATTTGTTGATAGAAAGCTGCCATCAAGTCGGCGGTGGAGGCGTCGTTGACTGCCCAAAGGGAAACCACCGCTCGTTTCGCGCCGGCATACATCAATCCTCGGGTGAGACCGACAAGTCCCTCACCCCGCACGTCTTCACCAAGGGCGGTTTCGCAAGCACTCAGGACAACGAGTTCGGCGGGCATCTGGAGGTTGAAGATGTCCCGCAGGCGTAGATAGCCGTTGCGGGGGGTGCCGTTTTCGTCGAGTAGGGAAAGGACAAGACCAGAGAGTTCGGGGCGTTTGTCGTTGACGAACCCGTGGGTGGCTAGGTGGATGTAGCGGGCTTGGGTGTTGTTGGAGCCGGTGAGCCAGTCAAGGTTGGCGGCGAAGTCGATCGCCCGGTTGCTATCGGGAAACAGAGGAGCGATCGCGTCGAATTCGCTGCGGGTGTGGGGTAGGCGTTTGATGTTGTCCCAGTCGAAGTCGCGGGTGGCGGCGGCTAGAAGTACGTCTTCGGTTGGAGTTTGAGGGCGTTTGGTGGCCCGTTGGTCGCGGTCGTTGAAGACGGGGTCGGCGAGGATGGCGAGTTGTTGGGTGGGGTCGGGGCGGTTATTGAGGGTGGTGCGGATGATGTGGGCGGTGGTGGATGAGGGGAGATGGACCACTTCGCGATTCACGATTAGGGGTTCGTAGGTGTCCCGTCCTGGTGCAGGCAATGCTGAGAAAGGAATGTATTGCAGGGGTCCGTCGGCGACGACCACTAGGCGTTTATCTCCTAGTTTGTCGGCGATAGGGGTGAGGATGATGTCGGTGAGGGCGTTGCCGGTGAGGGCGATTTCGGAGGGGGTTGCCCCAGAGACGGCGAGGGTTTCTCGAAAGCTGGTGGCGAGGTCGGTGAGTTCGCTTCGTCCGGGGAGTTCGTAGGTTTCGATGCCGTCGGTGGTGATTAGCCAGAGAACGCTGTTGTCGGTGCCGATGAAGTATTGGGCAAGGGCGGTGTTTTCATCCACCACCTGGTTTTGGATTTGCTCGGCGGTGAGGGGGGCTGGGTATTTGAGGGCGGCGTAGGCGGGGCTGGCGCTGCGGATGCGGGCTTCGAGGCGGTCGAACTGGTCGAGTAGGGCATCTCGCTCTCGATCAAGATTGTCAATAGCAGCTTGTGCCGGGTCGGGCTTGGAAAAGAGTTGGGCGCGCTGAGTTTCAAGGGCCTGCCATTGGGATTCCAGTTGCCGTTCCTGATCTAGGAGGTTGGGGTCTGCACCTTTACGGATATCAGCATTGGCTTCCCAGAGGAGTTCGTTGAGGGATCGGGCGCGGCTACCTTCGGCAACGGTGAGGGCTTCGCGATCGCGACCAGCATCGGGATTTTGCCGATGCAGTTGCATTAGCAGATCGATCTTAAGTTCGTAATGGTATTGAACGGTAGCGAAGAAACTGGTTTTAAGGTCGGGGTTATCAATGGCGCTGCGTAGGTCTTCCACCAATGCGATGGCTTGATCGATAGTTTCGATGGCTTGGGTTAGCTCGCCGCGATCACGATAGACGAAGGCAATGTTGTTAAGGGTGGTTGCCTCGTCACCGCGATCACCCACCGCTCGTTGTAGGGACAGTGCCCGTTCGTAATACTCCAGCGCCTTGCTCTTCTCTCCCAGGGAAGAGTAGGCCAATCCTATGTTGTTGAGGGTGGTCGCCTCGACGCCGCGATCGCCCACCGCTTGTAGCAGAGGCAGTGCCCGTTCGTAATACTCCAACGCCTTACTGCTCTCGCCCAGGTCATCGTAGACCAATCCGATGTTAGTGAGGGTGGTCGCCTCGCCGCCGCGATCCCCCACCGCTTGTTGCAGAGGCAGTGCCCGTTCGTAATACTCCAGCGCCTTGCTCTTCTCTCCCAGGGAAAAGTAGACCAATCCCGTGTTGTTGAGCGTCGCTGCCTCGCCGCCGTGATCGCCCACCGCTCGTAGCAGAGGCAGTGCCCGTTCGTAATACTCCAGCGCCTTGCTCT
>CALGDE010000013.1 GCA_937883785.1 uncultured cyanobacterium | reverse complement strand
CAGGTTCCACTACCACTCCGCCATCCTGACTTCCTCTCCTAATCCTGCAACGCCCCAACTTGTCTCTGGAAGATTTTGTGCGAGACGAGAATTTTCTGGCTCACACGTTGTCTGGCGAGCCGTTAGATGCGGAACATGGTGGTCCGGTGCGCTCCGTTGTGCCCCATCTTTATGCTTGGAAAAGCGCGAAGTGGATTAACGGTTTGGAGTTTCTGCCCGCTGACCAGCCGGGATTTTGGGAGCAAAATGGATACCATATGCGGGGCGAACCCTGGGCAGAAGAGCGCTTTAACTAAGGGCTGTCATCATTTGAACTCCAAAGCCCGACGCTACAAGGGATTCAGCTTTTAGCATTATTTATTTCAGCGTGTATTCTTCACTGAATAGGGCTTCTGGTGCTCACTAATGCACTAATGACGCGATCTAGCCCGCCATTGGCAATGTTGCGAGGCAGCACAGTAAAAAGCTCAGGGCCGTGCTGCCGATAATTTTGAGCAGGAAACCGGTGCCATTTTCGGTGAAGCCGTGACCATAAATATTGGCGGCGGTGAATACTAGAAATGAGGTGGCGTAAGTGGCAATGGTCTGGGCGCTGAGGTTAGGCGACACGAAGGTTGCGCCGTAGATAATTGCCAGCGACAGGATGCTGAGCAGTGCGTAGCTGAGGATGGTGTCTAGCCAATAGCCGGAAATGGTCGCTGCGATGATGGTGATCGCCCCTTGAATCCCCATTACCCACCCCAGGGGATAGCCCCAAATATGCACCAGCACGCTGGGAGCCAGCATCACGGGAATTGCTGCCGATAAGGCGATCGCCGTCTTAAGCTGAATATTTTTCATTCGGGGCACGGTAACTTTTAGCCCCCAGCCGCTGGCGATTCCCCATACTGCGGCGATCGCCCCCAAATACCAGTAACTATTCACCCTTTTTGATCTCGATTCACACAGAATTTCCGAATTCTTTTCTAATTCAAGGCTAGCGTGGCTAGAATTGAGGCGCAGTTTTGATGTAGCTAATGTTGCCACTGTAGTAGCGTTCCAAGAGTCGCCCCGCTTATGTTTGTCGGAACCCGAGTATTTTTAGCCCTGATTTCCTATCTCGTCGTGCTACAAATCCTGAGACCGCTTCTGGATGCTTGTCCCTTCGGCACGTGTATTTTCTCGCGGCTACCTCGCATTACCTTCGTTGACCCCTGTGCCAAGCCAGAGGGAGGACAGTGCAACGTCAGTGATACCTGCTACAGCTATGAGTACGCCCCCTGCCAAGGGCACTAAAGGCAATTGTCAGTAATTCTCGGTTGATACTTTAAATTTGGGCGGTGTGGTTTTCTCAATGCCTCCAATGTTTTTGGCTGTAGAAAGCGTCTGGTTTTCCTTGGGCAAAGCTGTTGGGTTGTAATAAGTCGCCCTGACCAACCTATGCCCATTGACGAAAGGATTGGTGAAGTGTTGTAGCAATTTGTGTCGGCGTGTTTTCAGATTTTCGCTAGGATCAAGTCTCATTAACACAAACCGAAAAATTTGAATTCCGTTGATTTTGGAATTCTTTCCTAGCTATGGCGATTCCGAAACTTGAACAGCTCCAAGCCCTTTTCCGCGAACAGTCCAGGGCGCTAATTGCCTATTCTGGTGGCATTGACAGCACCCTTATCGCCAAAGTTGCCCATGACGTGCTCGGCGATCGCGCCCTCGCCATTACTGCCGAATCCCCATCCTTGCTGCCGGAGGATTTGGAAGATGCCCGCACCCAGGCCGCCGTTATTGGGATTCGCCACGAAATTGTCCAAACCCACGAAATGGACAATCCTAACTACACGGCTAACCCAGTAAACCGCTGCTATTTCTGCAAAAGTGAGCTACACGACACCCTCAAGCCCATTGCCCTACGGCGAGGCTATCCCTACGTGGTGGACGGTATCAACGCCGATGATTTGCAAGATTATCGACCAGGTATTCAGGCGGCAAAGGAGCGGGGAGCGCGATCGCCCTTAGCAGAGGTGGGCATCACCAAAGCGGAGGTGCGCGAACTGTCTCGCCACCTAGAACTGCCGTGGTGGGATAAGCCGGCTCAACCTTGTCTTAGCTCCCGATTCCCCTACGGAGAAGAAATTACCGTTGAAAAGCTACGTCGTGTCGGGCGAGCAGAGTATTACCTGAGAACCCTGGGGCTGCGGGAGCTGCGAGTGCGGTCTGAGGGGGACACCGCCCGTATTGAAATCCCGCCCCATCAGATCCAGTCCTTTGTTTGTGAAAACGACCTGACTCAGCTCACCGGCAAACTTCAGTCCTTTGGCTTCCTCTTTGTCACTCTCGACTTGGAAGGGCTGGTGAGTGGAAAACTTAACCGCGCCCTCGGTGTTTTACCAAAAGCGCAACAACTGAGCCCTGAGCCCCCGCACGCCCTAAGTTTGCCCACTTGATCCACTATTTAAGGAACACTTTCAAACGGAGCCAGCTTCCCTCTTTAACTAGGAGTAATTGAGCAGGAAAGCTGGCTCCGTTTGGTTTGGCTGTTGAACTGAATAGAATTTGAATTCTGCGTGAGTCCTATTAGGGGCTTTCAGCATTTACGGCCGACCCTTGAATTAGTGGAACCGTCAGCGATCCTGAGGGTCATCGCTCGCGAAGGGTTGGCAAAGCCAGTAGTGGGGATTCAGCTTCATTGCGTGACTCAAAATTGTCCTGTTTTTATCGAACTGACTATAAATTTCAACGCTAAAAGCCACAGGGATTTTAGCTCCTGTGGCTTTTAGCGTTGAAAGGGCGTGTATTCCTCACTGTGTAGGGCTTTTGGCTCTTAATTAACGGCACGATTAATGGTGTGTCCTGGGGCGATCGCCCTAAGAAATCAAAAAAATAAGGGATACGCCTAACAGGTGGCGATCCCTTTGCAAACCGGTAACAAACCGGATTTCTTTGTCAGAGAATCTCTAGAGGAGGGACTTCAGCTCATGGCTCAAGCAGCCGAAAAGCTGAAAACCGTAGACCTATCCGCGCCTGAAATGCCAACGAATGCTAGCAAGTCATACGGGACGACTAGCAATACGCTAGTAGGCAAGACCCATGCTTCGGGTGGTCTCAGCGCCCAGATAAACGCGAATGCTTAAAAAGTCGGTGGGGCAGGCGGTTTCGCAGCGCTTGCAACCTACGCAATCTTCAGTGCGGGGTGAAGATGCAATTTGACCTGCCTTACAACCATCCCAAGGCACCATTTCCAAAACGTCGGTTGGGCAGGCGCGAACACACTGGGTGCAGCCGATGCAGGTGTCGTAAATCTTGACTGAATGACTCATTGAAGAATAACTCCCTAAGTACTAAGTGCTCTAATCTCTACCCCTGGGATCGCTGGCTGACTAGGCTTGCGAAAGACGCTCGCTAAGTCAACACGTTCCAAAGTATTTACAGCGTTGAACGTTAGTTTATCGCGTCGAATTTCCCCATGGTGGCGCCAAAGATTAAAAGTTCAAACAACGTAACAAGCCCAAAGCCCTTGTCCATAGGCTCTGACGATGATCGGCGAACAACTTATTAGCAATTTAAATGAACTGGGGTTTGAGTTTCTTTAAGGGATGTTTTCGCTGCAGATTATGGAAATTCTTCGGCGCCTTGTTGTGAATGTTTCTTTCGGAAAGGTGGCAAAGCTCTGAGTAGGGTAAACCACCAGTAAAAGAATCACGGCAATTCCCCCTAACGGGATACAATAAGCGGCGCGTTCTTTAACGGACTAACCGAGCGATCGCCACAGTTGAAGCCAGCAGAGCCTAACGTTTGAACGGTGTTTATCTTTCGGAATTTCTGGGAAAAGCAACTCCATAGAACTTCTGATATGCACCCTGTTCGAAGCTTGAAACGCCCATAGGCTGGCTACACTGTGAAATCAATTTCCAAGGCAAGAAGGAGAAACAATGTCTACTTTCGAAAAAATCAAAGAAACGGTTGCTGAGCAGTTAGGTGTTGAGGCAGACAAGGTAAAACCTGAAGCGTCGTTTGTGGATGATTTAGGGGCAGACTCTCTGGACGTGGTGGAAATGGTAATGGCTCTGGAAGAAGAGTTTGAAATAGAAATTCCTGACGAAGATGCGGAAAAGCTAGTGAAGGTCCAGGACGTTGTAGATTACGTGGATAAAAGTGCTTCGTAACTGCTCTGGCATATTTGTTTAATCAGTTGTTAGTGGTGTTTAGTCATTTAGTCGGAATTAACGCTGACAGTTAACGACTATTTGATCGCACCTTGAATTAACAACTGATTAGCTGGGCAATTGATTGGCAACGCTGAGACGACAGGTTTGATAAACAGCAACTTATCGATTCGATTACTCGATGATGATGTGTTGTTTTCACTGCTGAGTTGGTGTTGACTAAATTGTGAATCGGTGGCGTACTGGTGACGAATGGCGCTGTAGTAGCTTTAGGTTGACTAGTGGATTAATCGGGTGCGCCACACAAATGCTAGTCCCTTGCTCCAGTCCCTTCGTTTCTTTGACTCAGTCACTGTGCCAGCATATTCAATCCCTGGAGCACCTTCACATTTTGCGGAGTCTGGCTCTTGAGACATTGAAGTTCCTCTGTAGAAGCATTGGAGTTTTGCACCAACACTCTAGAAAGTTTCCAGGTTCCTTCTCACGCCTCCTTAAGATTGCGCTTGCTGTTGCGCACTCCCTCAACTTATTACCCCATAAATCGCCTTTCTATTCCCCTAACCTCCAGGTATTTTCCCCATGGCATCCGGCAATTCCGACTTTCAACCTAAACGCGTAGTGATTACTGGTTTAGGAGCAGTAACGCCTATTGGCAATACCTTAGGCGAGTATTGGGATGGGCTAATGGCAGGACGCAACGGTATCGGTCCTATTACGGCTTTTGATGCGTCGGACCATGGCTGCCGCATTGCTGGGCAGGTAAAAGATTTTGATCCGCTGGCGTATATGGATCGCAAAGATGCTAAGCGGATGGACAAGTTTGCTCAGTATGCGATCGCTGCCAGCAAACAGGCGTTGTCGGATTCGGGGCTGGAAATTACCGATTTAAATGCTGAGCAAATTGGGGTGTTAATTGGTACGGGCATTGGCGGACTGAAGGTGTTGGAGGATCAGCACGATGTGTATCGCGATCGCGGTCCCGGTCGCTGTAGTCCGTTTATGATTCCCATGATGATCGCCAATATGGCAGCAGGCTTGACGGCAATTCACACGGGAGCCAAGGGACCCAATTCCTGTACGGTGACGGCCTGTGCTGCGGGATCTAATGCGGTGGGCGACGCGTTCCGACTGATTCAACAAGGCTATGCCCAGGCAATGATTTGTGGCGGCTCTGAGGCGGCTATTACCCCGTTGTCCATTGCTGGATTTACGGCGGCGCGGGCATTATCCACCCGTAATGATGATCCGACGCGGGCTTGTCGTCCCTTTGACCGCGATCGCGACGGCTTTGTAATGGGCGAAGGATCAGGAATTTTGATTCTTGAGGAATTGAGCCATGCCCAGGCTCGCGGTGCCAAGATTTATGGGGAAGTGGCGGGCTACGGCAACACTTGCGATGCGTATCATATGACCGCGCCGGTGCCGGGGGGCTTGGGGGCGGCTCGGGCGATTCAGTTGGCGTTGAAAGATGCGGGGGTGAGCGGTGACCAGGTGAGCTATATCAACGCCCACGGCACGAGCACCCCGGCGAACGATTCCACGGAAACGGCGGCGATTAAGCGGGCTCTGGGGGAAGGGGCGGCGCGGAAGGTGGCTATTAGCTCCACCAAGTCCATGACTGGACATTTGTTGGGGGGATCCGGCGGCATTGAGGCGGTGGCGGCGACGATGGCGATCGCCGAAAACAAAGTGCCTCCCACCATCAACCTAGAAAATCCTGAATTGGAAGACCAGGACGCCCTGTGCGATTTGGATTACGTGCCCAACCAGTCGCGGGATATGACCGTAAACGTGGCCCTGTCAAACTCTTTCGGCTTCGGCGGACACAACGTGACCCTAGTCTTTAAAAAGCTGGACCTGTAATTGCTGGGGCGGCGGTGTTTCGCGCTACAGGGTCAGAAGCAGTTAATTAAAGGTAGCTAAGTGGTTTTTTCTCACTTTGCTTTTTTGCGCCTTTTTTACGCCTTTGTAATTTTTGCCCCTGGGATTGGGAACGTTGTTACTCTGCAAGCAAGTGGCACATTCACGCCGCCGCTGCCGTGTAAATCATCTATTGATAGCTTGTGCGCTCTGTGTAATTCCAGTAGGCAAGGATCGTCGCGATGTGGACATGTGAGCAGGTGCTGACCCTATCGCCGGACGCAAGTTCGACTAAAAATGGGAAGGCTTTGGCGACGGTGGCTAAGTGGTCACTGTTGGGGCGATCGCCGCAGGCGGTTTGGGGCGAGTGTCAGGGCAGCGGCAAAAATCCCTATCGCACCCAAATTGACCTAAGTGAGCCGGCGTTTCGCTGTAGCTGCCCCAGTCGTAAGTTTCCTTGTAAACACGCCCTGGCTCTGTTTTTGTTGCTGGTGCAGGAGGCTGATTCGTTTAAGAATTCGCCGGCTGAAGATGCGCCGCCATGGGTGAGTGAATGGCTGGAGAAGCGATCGCAAACGGCCCAGCGTAAACAGGCGAAGGTCGCCAAGGCGGTGGACCCGGAGGCTCAAGCAAAGCGGATTCAGCAGCGGGAGAAAAAAATCGCGGCGGGGCTGGTGGATTTGGAGCAGTGGCTGCAAGATATGGTGCGTCAGGGATTTGGCGACTTGCCCAACCAGCCCTATAGCTTTTGGGATCGGGCGGCGGCGCGGCTGGTGGATGCCCAGGCTCCGGGGTTGGCGCGGCGGGTGCGATCGCTGGCAGGCATTCCCCATTCTGGTCAGCACTGGCCCGACCGGATGTTGCGATCGCTGGGACTGTTGCATTTGCTGGTGCAGGGCTATCGCCGCAGCGCAACCCTATCACCGGCGATGGAGGCAGAGGTGCGATCGCAAATTGGCTGGACCCAAAGCCAGGACGATTTGCGGCGGCGGTTAGAAGACGGCGATCCCCTGGTATTGCGCGAGAAGGATACTTGGCAAATTATGGGGCGGGTGAGTTTTGAAGAACACAATATGAAGGGGCAACGAACCTGGCTGTGGGGGCTGCGGTCTCAGCGTTGGGCCCATGTGTTGACCTTTTCCCATGGTAATCAGCCCCCCGATACCACCTTGGTTCCCGGGAGTCGCTTCGGGGGAGAGCTGATTTTTTATCCAGGGACCGGCATGCAGCGGGCGTTTGTGGAGTCGCGGGAGGAGGCGGTGCCGTGCCTTTCGGAGGAGTTTGCGGCGGCGGATATTGGGGAGGATATTTCGGGGGCGATCGCCAGCTACAGTGCCACATTGAAGCAAAATCCCTGGCTGGAGCAATATCCAATGCTGCTAAAGCAAGCGTGCCTGATGTACGAGGAAGAGCGCTATTGGGTCCAAGACCTGGCGGGGTACGTGTTGCCCGTGTCTCCTCGGTTTCAGGACTCATTAAAGCTGCTGGCAATTAGTGGTGGGCACCCCATGCCCATATTCGGTCAATGGAACAGGGAGATATTTTTGCCGTTGGGCATCCTAAACAAAGGGCAACTGATTGGGATGGAGGTTTAGGGCATGGAGGCGTGGCAAAAGCTAGTGGCGGCGGCGTTGGTGGGTACGGAGCGGCAAACGCCGGAGCTGCCTCATCTGGAGGGGGATCTTCAGGGTTTAATCGGGCAGCTTGATTGGGCTCAGCCGGAGGGGGCAATTTTGGCGGCGGCGGGGGCGATCGCCCTGCACCAGCAAATCGGTCAGCTTCCCCTAAAAAAGGACTGGACCATAGAGCCCTGCCCCCAGGACGATCAGCTTATTATTACGACGGCGATCGCCTCTAAGCTGATAGATCAAAGGGCAAGGAGGGCACCGGCTCTGCCGAAGCTGCTATCGCGAATCGCCCAGGCGGGGCAGCGCATCCCTCAGCAAGAGATTGTTCCGCTGCTGGAAAGGGCACAGGAAAATCCGTCCTTGCAACCGTACGCGGCGGCGGTAATCGGCAAACGCGGTCGGTGGTTAGCGGAACGGCATCCGGCTTGGAGTTTCGCCACCATGGACGGGCTGCGAGGGTTTTTCTTCGATTCACCCCAATCCCAAGAAATCTGGGTACACGGTCGTCGGGACGAGCGACTTTTCTTGTTTGAACGATGGCGCGAGAGTGATCCCCATGGCGCTCGACAGGCGTTGGAAGCGGTGTGGTCAAAGGAACCGGCTCGCGATCGCGCAGAATTTGTAAAGCTGCTGGAGATCAACCTAACCATGGCGGACGAGCCACTTTTGGAAAGCACGTTGGGTAAGCGTGCCAAAAGTGTCAGCAACGAAGCGATTTGCCTGTTGGTGCGGCTGCCTGAGTCACGCCTGTGCCAGCGCATGACCGAGCGCGTCCAGAAATTTGTGCGGCCAATAGAAAACGACGTTGGGCTGCATTTCCATATCACAATCCCAAAAACCCACGACGCACAGTGGGAACGGGACGGAATCAGCGAAAAAGCGCCTTCCGGTGAGAGCCAGCGAGATTGGTGGTTGCTGGCAATGGTATCCGCAACGCCGCTGGACGTGTGGGGTGCGTCATCGCAGGTTTTTGCCGCAGTGCAAGATCGACCTCACCAAAAAATATTTTTGCGCGGCTGTGCAATGGCGATCCAAAATCAACGGCGTTCTGATTGGGCAAATGCTTTCTTTCACTACCTAGACTCTTCTACTGAGGATCGCTACATCAATACCCAACTGAAGAAGTTGCTCAACCAAGAACAACGGGAACGATGGCTGGGAGAGCAATTACCGAGACAACCGGGTGGAAACATTACTGAACTTGGAGACGACGCGGCATTACGCCGGTAGATAGTGTTTTTTAGGAGTTTGGGATGCCAGCCACCAAATCAAAATCGGCTAAGTCGAAATCATCTAAATCCACCGCCCCGTCCTCTAATGGGGCTGCCCCAATCCTGCGCCAGCACGCGGAAGAACAGTTTGCGACGGAGCTTGCTGTTTTAGCTGACGCCGATGATCGCCAGCGCCCCCCCAACTGGAACCTCTCCCCCTGGGCGGTGGCCACCTACCTGATGGGCGGAACCGTCGGTGATACGGAAATTTCGCCGAAATACGTGGGACAGCGGCGATTGATGGAAGTGGCGATCGCCACCCTAGCCACGGACCGGGCCCTGCTGCTGTACGGCATCCCCGGTACCGGTAAATCCTGGGTGTCGGAACATTTGGCGGCGGCGATTTCTGGCGATTCTACCCGGTTAATTCAGGGCACGGCGGGCACCAGTGAGGAGGCAATCCGCTATGGCTGGAACTATGCGGAGCTGCTGGCGAAGGGGCCGTCTTTTCAGGCGATCGTCCCCAGTCCGCTGATGAATGCCATGTCCGACGGCAAAATCGCCCGGGTGGAGGAGCTGACCCGGATTCCCGCTGACGTGCAGGATACGCTGATTACGGTGTTGTCGGAGAAAACCCTGCCGATCGCCGAGCTGGGGGAAGAGGTGCAGGCGGTCAAAGGCTTTAACTTGATTGCCACCGCCAACAATCGTGATAAGGGGGTGAACGAACTGTCCAGTGCCCTAAAGCGTCGTTTCAATACGGTGATTTTGCCCGTGCCTCGCCATGCTGATGATGAGGTGCAAATCGTGGAGAAGCGGGTGGAAAGTTTGGGGCGTGCCCTGGAATTGCCCGCCGAAGCCCCTGCCCTAACGGAAATTCGCCGGGTGGTGACGATTTTTCGAGAGCTGCGCAGTGGCGTGACCGAGGACGGCAAAACTAAGGTGAAATCCCCTAGCGGCACCCTGAGCACTGCCGAGGCAATTTCCGTGGTGAGCAGCGGCATGGCGTTGGCGGCGCACTTTGGGGACGGTAGCCTGAGCGCGGCGGATTTGGCGGCGGGGATTTATGGGGCGATCGTTAAAGACCCGGTGCAGGATGCGGTGGTGTGGAAGGAATATTTGGAGACGGTGGCGAAGGATCGCGATGACTGGCGCGATTTGTACCGAGCTTGTCGTGAATTGGGCTGACGGGGGACACCTATGACCGTTACTGTTTTCGGCATTCGCCACCACGGACCCGGTTCGGCGCGAAGTTTGGCGCGATCGCTCCAGGATTTCCAGCCCGATATCATTCTCGTGGAGGGACCGCCTGAAGGAGATGCAGCAGTGCCCTTCGTTGCCCAGGCGGGGATGAAGCCCCCGGTGGCGCTGTTAGTTTATGCCCCGGACCAGCTTCAACAGGCGTCTTTTTATCCTTTCGCTGAGTTTTCACCCGAATGGCAGGCGCTGCGCTATGCACTGGAGCGGGAAATTCCCGTGCGGTTTATGGATTTGCCCCAAACTAACCGGTTGGCGCTGCGGGCGAAACAGGAGGAGAAAGGCGAGGTAGAGGTATCCCAAGAAAAATCAGAAGAAAAACCAGAAGGGGAGCCGGACGAGGAGGATTCTCCAGAATTGTTGCGGCGATCGCTCCCGGCAGACCCCCTGAGCTGGATGGCGGAGGCGGCGGGCTATGGGGATAGCGAGCGCTGGTGGGAGCATTTGGTGGAACAGCGTCAGGACGGCACTGCCCTATTTGACGCCATTTTGGAAGCGATGACCGCCTTGCGCGAGGAGGTAGAAAAAAAACATCCGCCGAACCTTGAAAATCCCCTGGACCGATTGGAAGCCCAGCGGGAAGCTCATATGCGTCAAACGATTCGTCAGGCACAGAAAGAGGGATTTGGGGCGATCGCCGTGGTGTGTGGCGCTTGGCACGCTCCTGCCCTGGTGGAACCGTTGCCCACCCGGAAAAGCGATCAGGAACTGCTCAAAGGCTTGCCCAAGCTGAAGGTGCAAGCCACCTGGATTCCCTGGACCTATGGACGGCTCGCCTCCAGCAGCGGCTACGGGGCGGGCATTACTTCGCCGGGATGGTACGAGCATCTATGGCAATCCACCGGGTCTGGCGATCGCCCCACTGAAACGGCAGCCCGGGCGGCGATTCAGTGGATGACCCAGGTGGCGCGGCTGCTGCGCGAGGAAGATTTGGATGCCTCCTCTGCCAGCGTGATTGAGGCGGTGCGGCTGGCGGAGGCTTTGGCAGCGCTGCGGGAGTCGGCCCGACCGAGCTTGGAGGAGTTCAACGAAGCGGCGCAAACTATCTTCTGCTTCGGCGACCCCGCCCCCATGGAGTTAATCCACCAAAAGTTAATCGTTAACGATCGCCTGGGACAGGTTCCCGCCGACACGCCCCTGGTGCCCCTACAACAGGATCTCCAGCGGCAGCAAAAACGCCTGCGCCTCAAGCCCCAGCCCATGGTAAAGGTGCTTAAGTTAGACCTGCGTAAACCGCTGGACTTGGGGCGATCACAACTACTCCACCGCCTAAACCTACTGGAAATCCCCTGGGGCGAAGTGCGGTCCGCTCGCAGCCAGGGAACTTTTAAAGAAGTGTGGGAGCTGCGATGGGAGCCGGAGCTAAGCCTAAAAGTGATTGAGGCAGGGGTCTGGGGCAATACGGTGGAATCAGCCGCCACGGCGTCGGTGAAATCCCAGGCGGAGAAGGCTCTCTTTCTCGCTGATTTGACAAACCTGTTAGACCAGGTTCTGCTGGCGGCGCTGAATACGGTAATTTCGCCGTTGATTGAGCGTTTGCAGGAAGTGGCGGCGATCGCCAGCGACGTCACCCACCTAATGGAAGCGTTGCCGCCCCTGGTGAACGTGCTGCGCTACCGGGACGTGCGCCAAACGGACAGCGCCGCCGTTGCTCACGTAGTGGACGGGCTGGTGACCCGCATCTGCATTGGACTGCCGGGAGCCTGTGCCTCCCTCGATGACGATGCCGCCAAGCAAATGGTTCACCGTATCAACCACACCCACAGCGCCCTAAAACTACTCCAGCAAGACTCGCACCTACAAAGCTGGCTTACCACCCTGCAACAGCTTGGAAACCGAACCAATCTGCACGGCTTAGTCACCGGGCGCTGCTGTCGGATGCTGCTAGATGAGGGCACCTTAGACCCCACCGAAGCAGCAAGACGGCTCGGGCTGGTCCTGTCATTAACCACGGATCCGACCCAGGCAGCGGTGTGGGTGGAAGGATTTTTACAGGGCAGCGGGCTGTTGCTAATTCACGACGACGCCATTTGGCAGGTGTTGGACGATTGGGTAACCCAGCTTCCGGGGGAAACGTTTATTGCCCTATTGCCCCTGCTACGTCGTACCTTCGCTAACTTCAGCGATCCCGAGCGTCGCCAAATGGGAGAACGGGTGCGGCTGGGACGGCAAAAAGTAACCACCGAAGAACGAGAGTACGATCGCGACTCCGCCGACGCAGCCCTGCCCCTAATTGCCCAACTGCTCGGATTGCAACCCCCATCAACAACTTCACAGGGTTGATACCTATGACTTTCACCACGTCCCCCATTTCCACCGGCGATCGCCCCAGCGACTCCAACCTAGAACGGTTACGCCGCTGGCGACTGATCCTCGGCGGTGGGGATGGGGACGGCATTTGCGGCAAGGGGGGCGAATCCTTGAGAAGCGTGCTGGGAAAAGACAGTTTGGCGATGGATAAAACCCTTGCCGCCCTTTATGGTGACGGTCAGGGCGATCGCCGTGGGGGGCTGGGGCGATCGTCCCCCAACGTGGCCCGCTGGCTGGGAGATATTCGCGAATATTTTCCCAGCTCGGTGGTGCAGATTATGCAGCAGGACGCTTTAGAGCGACTAAACCTGCGCCGAATGTTGCTGGAGCCAGAAATGCTGGCGGCAGTGGATCCGGACGTGCATCTGGTGGCAAACTTAATATCCCTCAAGGGAATTATCCCCAAGCGCACCAAGGAAACAGCTCGAATTGTGGTGCGCAAAGTGGTGGACGAGCTAGTACGTCGGCTGCAAAATCCCATGCAACAGGCGGTGATGGGCAGCCTGAATCGCAGCCAGCGCAATAACCGCCCTCGCCATAACGAAATCGACTGGAACCGCACCATCCGCGCCAACCTGCGCCACTATCAGCCCCAATACCAAACCATTATCCCCGATCGCCTTGTCGGCTACGCACGCAAACGCTCCGCCCTCAAACACATCATCCTGTGCGTAGACCAAAGTGGTTCTATGGCATCGTCAGTGGTGTACGCCAGCATTTTTGCAGCGGTACTGGCATCCATCCCCGCCGTAAGCACCAAATTTGTGGTCTTCGACACGGCCGTCATTGACCTAACCCCCTTGCTCCAAGACCCCGTTGACGTTCTGTTCGGCACCCAGCTCGGCGGCGGCACCGATATCAATCAAGCCCTATCCTACTGTCAGTCTTACGTGCGCCAACCCCAGGACACAATCCTGGTGCTAATCAGCGACCTGCATGAAGGAGGCAACCATCAGGCAATGCTTAAGCGCGTCGCGTCGCTAATTTCCTCGGGCGTTCAAGTGGTGACGCTGTTAGCCCTTAACGATAAGGGCGCTCCCAGTTTTAACCACAACCATGCCGCCGCCTTTGCTGCTCTAGGCAGCCCCGCCTTTGCTTGCACCCCCGACCAGTTTCCTAGCTTAATGGCAGCGGCAATCAGTTGCACTGATATGGCTCAGTGGGCAGCTCAACAGGGTATCGTCACCGCTTAAACAGGTCGCTACATTTCGCTACATCGCAGTGCGTTTTTCAAGGTGCGGAAAATATGAGTTCAAAAAATATCGGTTCAATAAAAAGCCCCCTTAGCCAAGGGGGACGGGGAGATCCTCTACCGCTTGAGCCCGCAGCCAGAAACTTTGGAGGCGGGGTGTTGGCTAAGGATTCTCCCTCGATCCCCCCTTGATAAGGGGAGAGGATTTGAATTGATTTTGCGTCGTTGGTGTGTGGTTGAACTGACGTGGAAGGATTTTTAGAGGTAGCCTACGCTGGCTAGACCCAAGATTGCGCCTGCGCCGATTAAATGACCGAGGCTGCAGGTGGCTAGTAGCGCGGGAAAGCCCATGCCGCCGAACATGGCCGGGGCGGGAAGGGCAGGGCGAGCGTCGAGTTGGGGCAGGGTATATTTGCCGATCGCGATGCCGATAATATTGCAAAGGATCATCACCACAGCCACTTTGGGGCTCCACACAATGGATTTAGAGGCGATCGCCAATAGGGAAAGGTGCATCATCGTAGTTCTCTCTAGAGGTCTCTCGTAACGAAGGGTGCGTGTTCGTAACCGTTCGTAAATGTCATGTTCATTGCAATTCTGGGGCGATCGCCACTTTTGTAGCAAGACTTTATATTTTTGCAACGGTTCACTTTCGCCCTATCCCTGGGTTCTCTTCAGGAAATATGGGACAATTCGCCTCGGCTTACGGCACGTTCCAAATCTTTATATAGAAAATCTATGCTGACCGCTGCGATCGCCCCTTTCCGCAAATTTTTGCGCCGTCTTTGGGCTCGATGGATGGGCGCTCAGCCAGGATTTCGGCGAGTGATTGTGGTGGCGGCGGTGTTTTGGGCGATTGCCATGACCTTTGCCCTGCACCGATATCTCACCCTGTATGCCTCCTATGACCAGGGCATTTTTAACCAGGTGTTTTGGAATAACGCCCACGGGCGCTGGTTCGAAAGCTCCCTGTCCTCGTCCCTGTCCAGCGCGGTAAAGCAGGACGGGCAGGCGGCGGAGGTGTTTTATCGGCGATTGGGGCAGCATTTTACGCCCGCATTATTACTGTGGCTGCCCATTTATGCGCTCCATTCCCAAGCCATCACCCTGGTATTTATTCAGGTGTCGCTGATTGCGATCGCGGGTCTAATCCTCTACGCCCTCGCCCGCCAGCATCTTACCCCCATAGCATCCGCCTGGATTTCCACCGCCTACTACTGCGCCAACGCCGTTATCGGTCCCACCTTTTCCAACTTTCACGACCTGTGCCAGGTGCCCCTGTACGCCTTTACCCTGTTGCTGGCCATGGAAAAGCGCTGTTGGTGGCTGTTTTGGCTGATGGCAGGATTCTGGCTGCTGGTGCGGGAAGACCAAGGATTTGGGCTGTTTAGCATTGGCGTTTATATGGTGCTGAGCAAGCGCTTTCCCCGCCCCGGCATTGCCCTGTGTGCGGTGTCGTTTTTGTATGTGTTGCTGTGTACCAGCGTGTTTATGCCGTTTTTCTCGCCGGATATTTCCAAGCGGTTTATGGTAGAGCGCTTTGGGCAATATGTGGACGGCACGGAAGCTAGCTCCATTGATGTGGCTTTGGCGATGTTGTCCCAGCCGTGGCTGGTGGCGTGGGAAGTGATTCAGCCGCCGTTGGGTACCCTGCGCTATTTGGTGGGACAGTGGCTGCCCTTTGGTTTTATTCCGGCGTTTTCTCCGGCGGCGTGGGCAATGACCGCGTTTCCCTTGCTGAAAATTTTCCTCCAGCAGGGAAATTCGGCGAAGTCTATTAATATTCGCTACGCGATCGAGGTGGTGCCGGGGTTGGCGTACGGGGCAATTTTGTGGTGGAAAACCCATAGCGGTCGCTACGATGTGCGGCGCATCAAAAAGCTGTGGGCGGGCTGTTTGGCGTTGTCCCTGCTCTTCTCTGTCACCTCTAGCCCTCACCGGGTGTTTTACTTTGCGATTCCCGACTCCTTTGAGCCCTGGGTATTTGTGTCCCTGCCTGCCCAGTGGAGCCATGTGGGGCATGTGCGATCGCTCATGAACCAAATTCCCCCCGATGCCAGCGTGTCTGCCACCACCTACCTGGTGCCGCCCCTGTCTAGCCGTCGCGCCATTATCCGCCTACCCTGGACCGAGGTGACCAACGACAGCGGCGAAACCCAGCCCGTGGATTATCTGTTTAGCGACACCTGGCGACTGCGCCGTTACCAAAGCGCCTTCAAAAAAGAGCGGGGAGAGCTGCAAGGCACTGTGGCCATTTTTGACCAAAAGCTGACGGACCAAAGCTACGGCATTGTGGCCTTGGAAGATGGGGTGGCCCTGTTGCAGCGAGGGGTGCCGTCGAATCCAGATTATTTGCAGGGATGGCTAGATTTACGTCAAGAGCTGCTGCCTTTAATCAACCCCGAGGGTTAGACGTAAGGTGATTGATCGCTTTAAGTACCGTAAAGGTTTCTAAAGTTTTAATATAGAGAACGAACCTTACTGCTTTCCCAATGACTAACCATGGCTTCTTCCCACTATGCAATCCTCCTTGTTGACGGCTATAACGCGATCGGTCAGTGGTCGCGGCTTAAGGAGTTGAAATATCAGGCGGGATTGGAAGCGTCCCGAGATGAGTTGGTGGAGCAGCTAACGGGCTATAGTGCCTATCGCAATTTCAAGACCCAGGTGGTATTCGACGCCCAGTTCTCTAGAAATTTTGATCGGCGACGCCTCCAGGAAAAAGTGACGGACCTGTTAAGCGTCACTTACACGGACTTTGGGCAAACGGCGGATACTTACATTGAAAAAGCCTGTGCTGCGTTTCGAGACAATGTGGCAAATTATGGTCGGCGAATTATTGTGGCCACGTCAGACCGGGCGCAGCAGATGACGGTGACGGGCTATGGGGCGGAGTGGATGTCCTGTCAGCAGCTTCAGCAGGATTTAGATTTGTCCGTTAGTGAATTACGTCGCGATCGCCGCAAAGCCCCCAAGGCAAAATCCAGCCGTTTTTTAGGCAACCGGGTCAACGAAAAGATGCGCCAAAAGCTAATGCAGATGCGGCTAGGGCTAGATGCGGGCGAAATTTGAAGATCCCATTGGACGGGCGGATGATATTGATTAGGACAGTCCTTACCTATATCCGGGTACTTTGGCAGGTAACGAGGGAGTTTGAAGTAGCATAGGAGCACTTCGTTCACCGCAGGTACGAATCTAATAAGCACGCTTTAATAAGGGGCCACACCGGCATTTAGGTAGACCAGTCCATGGAATATTGGGAGTTTTTGTTGCAGAAGGAAGGCGATCGCTCATGGTTGCCTTTAGAGGGCCCCATCGCCGGGATTTTGGAGGGGCGCTACCGAATTATTGCGCGGTCTAGCTATTGCGAGACACCGATCCTTTTGCGGGTTTCCTATCAGGAACAGTCAGACTTGGGGTTTATTGAAGGTCCCCAGGAACATAGCCGCCCTGGTGCAACCAATAAGGATGGCTTGATGGTGGTGTTGCCTTTTACCTCCCTGACTCCCGGGGAATGGCGCTTTGAATGTTCCGGGGATAATGCCCAGTCCGATGCGGATTGGCACTATGAGTTGTGTTTACAGGTGGATCCCTATGAGGGTGAGCCTTGGGAAGGGGGCGATCGCGGTGACCTGGACCGCCTGGAAAATAACCTGGCGGCGGCCATGAATGGATCGGGGGCAGCAGAGTCCACGGCGATGGAAACGGTGCCTCCTCGGGAAGAGCCAGCGTCCGTTGAACCAGTGCCAGAGCCAGCGATCGCTGGAGCTACGGAAGAGTCCACCATTAAAGATCCTGCGGTGGAGAAGGACCGTGTAGAAGAGAAAACGGTAGTCGAAGAGCCGGTTGCTGAGGAGTCGATTGTTGAAAAGTCGATTGCTGAAGAGCCGGTTGCTGAAGGGATAGCGGCGAAAGAGAACGAAACGATTCCTCCAGAGCCTGTCCAGCCAGAAGTTGGGGAGGCTGTCGCACCGCCAGTTTCAACCATGCCGCCTCTGGCTACGGAAGAAACGAACGAGGCGATCGCCCCTCCATTTAATTCAGTGCCCGCCGAAGAAACGCCCCTGTTGGCAACTTTGCCCGGCGATATCACCATTCGCTTAGACCGATCCACCTATATCACCGCCTGGGGAGCCGATATCACCCTAAGTGGCACATTGGAGCCGGCCCAGCGAGAGCTACTGGGAGCTTCTATTCCCGCCACCTGCCAGCTCAGCGCGATTTTACGGGACCCGGCTACGCAACAGGTGTTGGTGAATTTACAGATGCCCCTGTTGCAGGTTTTGGACGGCGATCGCCCAAACCAAGTGATTCCCCTGCCCTGCTCCTTCGCGTTTCCCGTGGAGCTGCCCATTGAAACGTCCACCTATTTGCTGCTAGGGGAACTCAGCGCCCATAGCCTTGCCAATAGCTCCGAGCCCCCGTTAGCCCAGCAGGCATTCACCGTGGCAGCGGATATTGATGTGCTGGCGAGGGCGGTGGACCCGGAGTTTAGCGCCGAAACTTGCAGCAACCCGGACCAAATTCCTGGCGCGCCCAACACCCAACTGCCCACCTTTGCCACCCCTGGCGACCAACTGCGAAAAAATAACCTGGACCTACAGTTTTTATCCTTTGTGTCCGCCCCCGACGGCAGCGTTTCCCCCATTAAGGCACCGGATCCTGAGCCCCAGCCCGCCACTCCCCAGGCTTCTGAATCCAAGGAATCCAAGGCTCCCGCCTCTACCGCTGCACCCCCTACGCCCTCTCCAGAAACCCCCAACCTTGGGGACTCGGCCCCCCAACAGTCTCCTGAACCTAGTTTTCGCCCGTTGGCGAGTCCCCAAGGTAAGCAGGGACGGTTTTGGTCTCGCCTTAGCTCCTTTGCTCAACCAACCCAGGGCAACTGGCTGGAAGAGTACCAAACGGAGCAGGCAGCGCCTCCCAAGCCCGAGCCTACTACGCCCGATGCCCATTTGACGGAGCGGGAGATTTTGATTGACCCGGATTTAGACGACCAGCGATCGCCCGCCAGTGCTTCCCTGGTGAGCCCCCCCAGCACGGGGCCGTCTGGGGAACAACCTTTTGGTGGCTATCGGGACCCTAACCAAAAGCTAGCCCCTGTCCCAGTGCCGTCAATTCCGACGCCAATTATGACCTTGCCCATGGAACCGGTGGTGTGTGGTACGCCGGTGTCTGTCCATTTGCAGGTGAACGAAGTGCCGGGGCGACGTATTGGGCTGAAGTTTTGGTATCAGGATCGGCAAACGCGCCAGTTATTAGAGCCACCGCGCTGGATTTTGGATCCTACCCCCAACGGTCGCGGTCGGGTGGAAAGTCGTGTCACGGTGACGGTGCCGCCGGGATTATTGGAGGTGCAGTTTGAGGCGATCGCGATTGATTTAGAAAGCCAGCATACGGGGCAAAAAGCTAGCCAGTCACGCCAGTGCTCTGCCACCAACCGCTCCACCCAGTATTACCCCTTGCCCGGAGACGGCAACCAGTTGTTCGGATCTGATATCTAAAAACTGAAAGCCTTTATCTTCCCCCTTCTTACGGGGCTTACGTCGGAGCGGGGTTAAAAGGGCACGTTTAAATAGATGCCGATAATTCCATGGACCCGGGCGGAGGTGCGAGAAGGGCGATCCAACGTTTGTCCCCCCACATAGAGCGTGGTAGAACTGCCGCCGTCCAGGTTTAGGGCTTTGACGGCCCCCATGGATTGCACAATTTGCGCCATTTCCGAAAGGGATGGACCGCGCCCCCCTTTGCGGTTGTGGACCGTAATAATCATAATTTTTCCGTCGGCGCGCTGGGCGATCGCACTTCTAGCGGCCTGTTCTCGAATAAACGCGGCGCTAAATCCTTCTCCTGCAGCGTTTAAAACCACCTGCCCGTTAAGCAGCAGCAGGGGACCTGCGGCAACCACATTGGGAAAGCGCTCAAAGTCTGCTGGGGTTGTTTGCCGATTTAAGGTTAAAGCGGTGCCCACAGGAAGGGCATTGGCGGCGGTTTGAAAGGATCGCGTCACTAACAGATAGCCATTGGCGGGGATGGGAATGGTGCCGCCGGGGGATGCCACCGGGATTTGTTGCACCACCTGGTCGCCCTGCACAATAATCGCCACTTCATTGTCGGTCATGGTGATGTAGCTGGGACCCCAGTTGCGGTCATAGCGGGCGATGCCAGCTTTTACGTAGCCGCTGTTGAGGGTAATCACCGGCCAGGCTTTACCATTCGCCGTCACCGATTCGTCCAGCGCCAGCCGCCCAAAGGTAAATTCACCCGAATCATTCCAGGCGATCGCCCCTCGATTCAAAATGGGACCCGATAGCCACTGGCCGTCGCGCCGCATCGCCCCCAGAGGCAGTTTGTTAATGCGGTTAAAGTAGCCGCCGTTAACGGCGATCGCCACCTGATTTCGCCGCGCCGTATCCCACACAGACGCGATGCCCGTGCGGGTTTCGTTTAGGGCGGGAATGGGCACCAGCTCCACTTCAGGCGCTGTGGGATCTAGCTCCACCCAGGTGGTGGGAAACTGGGCGTTCCCCAGGCGGATAAAATCCTGATTCCAGCGCACGCCGGGCGCCCACTGGAGCGATCGCCGCACCAAAATATCTGGGCTAGCTTCCACAACAATGCGGTTGGGACCCAACAGGGTAAAAGGCTGAGGCAACCAGGTGCGGCTGGCGGTGGGAAAGCGAATGACCGTGCGACCGGGGGCAGTAACCAGGGGCGCAGATAGCTCGCCGGTGATGGGCAAAAACGGCGCGGCGGGCTGTTGGGCTTCAAGTGAGGGCAGCGGGTCAGGCAGGTTTAGGTCCGCGTCAACGCCCAAAGTTAGCTCGCCGGGGACGGGGCTAACCTGGAAAGGCACCGGGCGATCCAGCTCCAACACATACCGCCGCCGATCCCCTTGCACCAGGGAGCGAAAATTCACAATTTGCGCCGGTTCCCAGGAAATATCGAGGGTGGCGCCATTGGGGCTAACGGTCCAGCCTGCGCCCTGGGCGATCGCCCCAATTCCCAAATACCGCGTATTTTGATGGTGCAACACTGGCAGGGGAAGGGGGGCGTCACTAAACCACCGCACCGCCTGGATGTCCGTGCGATCGCCATTGTCCAAATCAACCCCAAACTCTCGCACCAGCACTCCGTCGCCAATGCCAATATGGGTACGCCCGTTTCGAGTCCACTGCACCCACGGCGCTGACACATTGCGCCCATTTAACCGCAGGCGATCCCCCTGGAATACTGACGTGGACTGACCTTGAGCAACTTCCATAACTTCTGATTCCGCAACCTGTTCTGCACCCATTGCCGCCGCCGCTGAAGGGGGGACTAGGGCGATCGCTCCTGTCCCCAGCCACAGCCCCACCGCCACGCTCAATCCCCATCGCCCATCCGTCATGGTCCTAGCCCCTTCCTACTCCACCAGATGCCCAGCGTTGGTGATAGCTGCTTTCACCGTATCCTCATTGACACTGGTTTCCACGTTCACCACCTTAGTGTCCGGATCCCCCGTCACTGTGGCGCCGGAATCCACCGCCTGCACCGCAGCAATAATGGTGTCCACACAGCAAGGACACGTGATGGACGTAACTTTAAACTGAAGCGCCATTGAATTTTTCCTGTTCAGGTAGACTACATACGGTATAACACCCGCGCTTGGCAGGGGAAAAGTGAATGATCGATTTGCAACTGGCACAATTAATCGTGAATGGCATTGCCCTCGGTTGCATTATTGCCCTTGCTTCGGTGGGGTTGACCTTAACCTGCGGTATCCTGCGCCTGTCTAATTTTGCCCATGGGGACTTGTTAACCCTGGGCGCGTATTTGGCACTATTAGGTAACTCTATGGGGCTAAATATTTGGCTGGCGATCGCCCTAGCCATCGTGGGCACCGTCTTGATCTCGCTGGTGACGGAAAAGCTGATTTGGGCTCCCATGCGCGATCGCCGAGCTGACTCCACAACGCTGATCATTATTTCTATCGGTCTTGCCCTATTTATTCGTAACGGACTGATTTTTATTTGGGGCGGCGGCAACCAGACCTATGACTTGCCGGTGCAGCCTGCCCTGGATTTTTGGGGGCTGAAGGTTAAAACCTACAGTTTGGTAGTGGTAGTGCTGACGGCGATCGCCACCGTAGGGCTACACTTCCTGCTGCAAAAAACCAAAATTGGCAAAGCCATGCGAGCCGTCGCTGACGACACTGATTTAGCTCTAGTCACCGGCATTAATGTGAACCGCGTTGTGATTTGGACCTGGGTGATTGCGGCAGGATTAACGGCCCTGGGGGGCGGCATGTATGGACTACTGGAGGCGGTGCGCCCCAATATGGGTTGGTTCCTCATTTTGCCCATGTTTGCGTCGGTGATTCTTGGGGGCATCGGCAACCCCTATGGGGCGATCGCTGGCTCCCTAATCGTCGGACTTGCCCAGGAAGTGAGCACCTACTGGCTACCCACCGAGTACAAACTGGCGGTGGCGTTGCTGATGGTAATCGTTGTGCTGCTGATTCGTCCCCAAGGGCTGTTTAAAGGGACCGCTTAGGGATCTCGGCTCGGATCCCTACAGAGGGGCCGCCGTAAGGGCTTTGCCTTTGATTGAGGACACGTTCTAACTAATTGCTTTGGCTGGAGAGGTTAGAGTCATTAGTAGCGTCTGCCCCACTGTCTTTTCCATGAAACTTCCCGAGCACTGCGACGATATCAACGAAATTCGCACTGAAATCGATCATCTGGATCACCAAATTATTCAACTGTTAGGCAAGCGTCTTGGTTACGTCAAAGCGGCCCTGCGGATCAGAAATGAAGAAGACGGTGACGAATTTGCCCAGCGATTTCAAACAATGCTGCGGGATCGCCGAAAGTGGGCAGAGGCGGAAGGACTCAATCCAGACATTGTGGAATGCGTTTATCGGGATTTAATTAATCGATTTATTAAAGAAGAAATGAAGGCGTGGCAGCGCTCTAACAATGTGGATAAAGCCTCTGGATCTGGGGAAAGTTAGAGTCATTGCTGTTTTTGACATCCCTTTGAAGTTGGTTCATTAATGGGATTGGAAGGTGCTTAAGGTTTCTGCGTTCAAATATTCCCTGTAAGTCCCAATGAATCAGCTCCAAACCAGCGACTCACCCTCCACAACCACTCAGCCAAATCCCGATTCATATTGCTTTTGTGGGCTAGCGTTTAATCCGCCCTACCGGGATTTTGCGATCGCCGTAGCCAAAGATCTTGCCATTCACCACCCTGGCGTTAAATACCTTCTGCTAACGGATAAAGGAGAGGATTTTGACGGTATCGATAACGTTATTGCCATTCAAAGAAAGCAAAAAAGTGTTCTATTTCCCTACCATGATCGCCGCTTTGCCATCGAAGAAGCCTTAAAACGATTCGAACACACCATCCAAATCGACACAGATATCCGTATTCATCGTCCGTTGCCGTTGCCTGCGGAGCTTTTTTCCAGCGGAGGGATTGTTGCTTTTACCCGGCCCTTGGCGTCCCATATGGAAAAGTATCAATCCCACGAAATCCCGGTTTACCGCGCACTTTCCCAAAAGTTTGATGTGAATTTCAACGACATTCAACATGTGGGCGAGTTTATTTTTGTGGTGTCGCGTAATCAAAATAAACACGCCTTGTTCCTGGATACTTGGGAAAAAGCGGCTCAGTACCTTGAGCTGCACCGTCTCCACGGCCCTGATGGACCAGCAATGGGCATGGCGGCGCTAAAGTCAGGCATTCATGTAAGTCACAGTATTTGGCCCACCGAAATGGAAAAGAATGTGGTGGAACACCTGAAAGTTTCTTCGGGAAAGAAAAGACTCAAAATAAAGAAAAATCGATTGCAAAAGCTACAGGCGCGCTTTTTGTACCATTACCGACTTAACCGACTGCGGCTGAAAGCATTGCGTCAACGTGAGTTTTTTTACGATTGATTTGAGTGGGATATCCATCCCGTGAGTCGATTCGATTTATGTTGAGCAGATTTTTACCTCAACCTGCTTCGCCCCTCTGATTACCTTGCTCCTTTTGATGAGAAGGGCTGGATAGCCAGCGGAAGAGAGTACGGGCTTGTGGATCGCCCCGTACTCTTCTTTGCTGGGGGGAGTGCTCAAGATCTTGGCGGTGGGTGAGGAGCCGTACTTTTGCTTCGGCTAGCCGTATATGGGGTAGAAAACCCCACCTCTTCCTATCGGTTGTCTCGGCTTTGGATTTGAAAATTGGCGCGAAGATAAATTCATCGAACGCAAGCAAAAAGCGCCGACAAAAAACGCAAAAAGAAGGGCGTTTGAGCGTGAATTTTGTTTGGCTCATTTCAGATTAAATCGGAAGTAAAAGGATAAATAAGATGGCAATTAACGATAACAACGCAAACTTTTCTGGCGATCAATTCAACGGCTTTAATAATAATTCCGACGATAATAATGCGGCTAATAATGCCAACGGTGTTGACAATTGGACTCAGGCATTTAATCAAGAGGTTGCCCAGCGTCAGGCATCAGCCATGATGGAGCAGGTGATGGCGATGGCTGGCAAGATTCAAGAACAGATGCAGCAACAAATGCAGCAGATGCAGGAAGAAGGCGTAGCCCAAGGTTTTGGATCTCCGGGGGCTGCCTCCGTCCCCCAAGGAGATGTGCTTCGGGACTCGGAAACGGCAATTATTGTGTCCCTAACTTTGCCTGGCTTGCAGGAAGAGTCGGTAAAGGTGGACGTTAAAGATCAGCTCCTGAAAATTACTGGACAAGTGGACGCAGCGGCTTTAGTTCCCCCTGGATTTCCTGCGCCGCCCACCCTTGGCTTTACGCGGATGTTGGCGCTGCCCGTTGCTGTGCAGGGCGATCGCCCCACCATCACCACCACCGACAGCACCCTTTCCATCATCTTGCCTAAGGTGGAGCCGGGGCATTTGACGGAGGATCAACTGCGTCAAATGGCGAAACCGCCCATGACCGCTAACCCTATGGCGGGGGTTTTTGAAGTCATGATGCGGGAAATGTCTGCCCAAGCTGGTCGCCGTAATGCTCCGGTCAACCCCTTCGCCAATGGCAATTTCCGCGATCGCGTTGCCCGCTGGCAAAAAGCAGCAACGGCTAACATTAATCGCTGGGGTAAGGCAGCTCAAGCCCAGGCGGAACAGGTGCTCGACAAAATTAAGTCTGACGATCGCACCGCAGCCTTTGATCGTCAAGCCCAGCGCCATGGTGAACTGGTGGACCAGTGGGGGCACAAGCTAACCCAAGGACGCCAGTGGTTAGGACGGCAGCTTAAAGAACTAGGCGATCGCCTAAGCAAATAGCTGACGCATCATTGCCTTCCTATCATGATCCTGTCTTCGTCCATCCAGGGGATTATCCAAACTCAGCGAAATAGTTATCCACTAGCTTTCGCGTCCCCTGGATAAAGCGGTCGGGAGAAAACAGATGGCGGCGATCGTGCAAGGTATTTAAAATCGCCTGTTGCTTTGCCTGATCTTTCAAGATTGAAATGATCTTTTCGCAATGATCATCTTTGGGGTGAAATAAAATTTCAGGATGCTCTTTGCCCACAATTTCCACTTGTCCGCCTTGAAAACGGACTAAAGGAATTAATCCCATTTGTACAATTTCCGCCACCGAAATACCGAAGGGCTCTGTCTTTAAATGGAATCCATAACGACAGTTTCGCAGCACATCCATATATTCTCGATAGGGCAAATTAGTGTGTAGCGTTACCCATTCAGAATTTTGCTGCACCATTCGCTCAACTTTGCGAGCATAACCATCGGCATAATCACCACCGCCCCCGCCGGTTAAATGGAGCTTAACGTCATATCCTTGCGATCGCACCTCACTGAGAATCTCAATAATGCGGTGAGGTGACTTAGCTTTAACAATTCGACCGCTGCACACAAAGGAAAACGGCTCCCTTTGCTCCCAAGGCACCACCTCAATGGTTTCGTCATGTACCACTGGCGGATAAAGGACGTCTGCTTCCTGCCCAAAAACTTTCTTGACTTCCGTGGCGGTGTAATTGGAATTAGCAACAGAAATATTGCTAAATGCTTTTTTCTCTGAAAACCCTGAAATCCAGAAGAAGCCGGGGTGCCTTAATACATTGGTCCAATGAACGTACTGTAGCCCCAAACGACCAAAATCAATGGCATTGTAAGCAGAAAAGCACAGATCGTAGGATCGACTTTGGGACTTGAACCATCGAATTGAGTAGTGAACAATTGTTTTCGAAAAAATATTTTTTTTGGTTCTAATCCACCGTAAAAACTCACAGAAAAACCCAGAAAACTGTGCCTTTATTTTGACGCGGCTCGGCGACACTTCAGTGGCATACATGGAGTTAAGGTCACCTAAGTCCATATCAAGGGCGGTGAAGAGGGTGACGTCATAAGTGTCCTGTAGGGCATAGGCAGTCCACAGGGCAACGGCTTCGGCTCCTCCCCCCGCAAAGATGGGATAGAAGAGAGCAATGCTGCGGCGCTGGGTATCAGTTCTCATTAGTTTTAATTTCTGGCTGGAAAATTAAAGTGGTGCGCGGTAGGTGGAATCTAAAGCAGTGAATTACAAAGAAGTAGTGAATTACAAAGACAAAATTGGAAGAACAAAAATGACCTGCGGTCTCTTCCAATCACTCAGAAATACCAATTACTTCGTCTTGAATTTGTTGTTTGAAGTTTTTTCTTGAATAAGTTTTTGGATTTAATGAAGTTATATCGGTGTCCCTTGCCACCCTAGATGCTGGGCGTTTAGCTTGGGCCCGGTATCAGTAAAAATGCCCTAAAGAATGGCTTAGAAAGTCAGTTTATGGGCATTGAAATTTGTTGTTGGGACATTAGTGTGTTGGGAGTTTAGTTATGGGTCGCTTTATTCTTGCCTTGGATCAAGGCACGACCAGCTCGCGGGCGATTGTGTTTGACCGCGCTGGCACGATTAAAGCGATCGCCCAACAAGAATTTCCGCAAATTTTTCCCCAATCCGGATGGGTAGAGCACGATCCCGAGGCGATCTGGTCGAGCCAAGCGCAGGTGGTGGTCGATGCCCTGGCCCAGGCTAACCTAAGCGCTGGGGATATCGCGGCGCTGGGCATTACAAATCAGCGGGAAACCACCATCGTTTGGGATCGGGATACGGGGGAGGCGATCGCCAACGGCATTGTGTGGCAGGACCGGCGAACGGCGCAGTTTATCGATGGGCTTAAGGCACAAGATTTAGGAGAAACGTTCCGTAGCAAAACGGGGCTAGTGCTGGATGCATATTTTTCCGGCAGCAAGCTAGCGTGGCTGTTGGACAACGTGCCAGGGGCACGGGAAAAGGCAGAGGCAGGCAAGCTCGCTTTTGGCACGGTGGACTGTTGGCTGGTGTACAAGCTGACGGGGGGGAAGGTGCACGCAACGGATATGTCCAACGCCTGCCGGACGCTGATGTTTAATATTCGCACCCTGGATTGGGATGACGATATTTTGCAGATTTTGAATATTCCGCGATCGCTCTTACCGGAAATCAAATCCTGCTCAGAAATTTACGGTGAAACGGACGCGGATTTATTTGGCAGTGCCATTCCCATTGCGGGCATTGCCGGGGACCAGCAGGCGGCCACCTTTGGGCAAAGCTGCTTTGAAACGGGGCAAGGGAAAAACACCTATGGCACCGGCTGCTTTATGGTGATGAACACCGGCAAATCCCCCATGGAGTCGAAAAATCAGCTCCTTACCACCGTGGCTTGGAAGCGCGACGGGATCACTGACTATGCGCTCGAAGGCAGCATTTTTGTGGCGGGGTCCCTGGTGCAATGGCTACGGGACGGGCTAGGCATCATTAAAACTGCCAGCGACGTGGAAGCATTGGCGGAGTCGGTGCCTGATACGGGGGATGTGTATTTGGTGCCAGCATTGACTGGGCTGGGGGCTCCCCATTGGGATCAGTATGCGCGGGGGGCGATCGTCGGTATCAGTCGCGGCACCACGGCAGGACATATTGCACGGGCAGCGTTAGAGGGTATTGCATTCCAAGTGGCGGACGTGGTGAAAGCCATGGAAAGCGACAGCGGAATTCCTTTAACGGAGCTGCGGGTGGACGGCGGTGCCACAGCGAATAATTTACTGCTGCAAATCCAGGCAGATATTTTGGGAGTGCCGGTGGTGCGTCCAAAAATCACCGAAACCACAGCGTTGGGGGCTGCCTTCTTCGCCGGATTGGCGGTGGGCTATTGGTCCAGTCCCGATGAGATTACTGAACTTTGGCAAGAAGAGCGACGCTTTGAACCAACAATGGATGCTGAGGAGCGGAATCGGCGGTTAGCTCGCTGGCAAAAGGCGGTGGGGCGATCGCAATCGTGGGTAGACGCCTAATCAATTCCCGATTAATCCACAACAGGCTCTGGTTGCAGTTTTCGGATTGCAATTAGAGCTTGTAGAAGGATTTTAGAATCATCGGGAAATAGCAGATTCAATCCCTTGAAAAGCTGATAACTTCCTTGCTGTAATCGCACAAAAGTGTAGTCGGTGCCGGTGGTTAATAACCCCCAGACGGATTTTTGTTTGTCTAGGAAAGTGTGAATATAAACCAGCAGTTGGGGTAACCCTTCCAAGACGTTGACAGTGCTGTTTTTTGCCTCAATGATCAAGACGCAAAGGGAAGGGCGATCGCTCGGATTTTGCAGCACCAGAACATCCATGCGCCCGCGAATCACCCTATCGTCACTTTCAATGGCGATTTCGGCGATTTTTTCCTCCAGCAAAGTTCGGACGTCAGAAGAGCCTAAATATCCTGCTTCCATCAGCAAAGGCGATACGGTCAAGAACTTGACGCAACCTTCATTGAGCAACCCTTGGAATAGCGATCGCCGCCAAGATTGTCGAATCAGCTCCAGCCGACTGGCTCCAATATCAGGTAAAGGCTCTAGATCCAGATAAGCTCCCAAGTCCGGCTGCACGTGTTCTTCCAATGGGAAGCGCTCGTATACTTCCCGTAGCGTCAGTGAGCTGGCATTTAAGACTTCTGCCATGGGTCAAGCCTCCCCTGCAGTTTCTGGATTTATTGTAACGTGATTCAAATGAGGGTCATGGCGAGCCAAGCGCCGATTTTTGCCATTGCAGGGGCGATCGCCTTGGTGAATTTGGCGGCGGATTCGGTGGTGGTGGCGGCTTCTTTGAAGAGGGAACCCATTTTTTTCAGGTTGGTGCCCATCAGTTGTTTATCGGGCTTGGTTTCTTCTGCTTCGGCGGTGGCTGCGCCGAGGTAGCGCATGGATTTTTGTTTTAGGTTGTCGGGCAGGTCGGGAGTGGTTTGGATTTGTTGGCTCAGTTGTCCTAGAAGGGTGATGACTTCGGGGAGGCTGATGCCGGTGTTGCCTTGGTTGATGATGTCCCGCTCGGCGTATTGACCGCCTTCGCTGACGTTGGTTTCGCGGTAGTCGCCACCGCCGGTGTTGATGGTGCGGCCGCTTTCGCTGTTGCTCATGGCTTTGGGTTCGTTGTGGATGGGGTTGTTGATTTCGTTTTTAACGTTGATGGGGCGATCAGCGAAATTGCCGAGAATGCCGAGGAGTTGTTGTTTTTCTTGCCGTTCTTGTTGGGTCTGTTGTTTGGCTTCGCTGGCTTCTAAGCGGGCGGCGTCCCGTTGTTCGGCGAGGATGGCGAGTTGTTTGTCGTAGCCTAATCGTAGGGTTTTCTCCACGTCGCCTTTGTCCGTTTCTTCGGGGACCTCAACGGTGACGAGGACGTCGGTGCCTTTTCTTTCGACGCCTTTGATATCGGCGGGGGTGATGCCGAATTTATCCATGAGTTCTTGGAATACTTTACCGAAGGCTTCTCGATCTAAGCCGTCGCGGATAAGCACTTCCACTAGGTTGCTGGCTTCGCTGAAGAGTTTTTCAAAGTCGCCGGGGTTGAAGGTGGCGCTGGGATCGTGGGGGCGGCGTTCTCGGGTTCCTTGGGGGGTTTCTTTTTCTAATAGGAATACGTATTGGCAATCGACGTTTTTAAAGACCGTTGTGTTGTCGATGTTCCAGGATTCCAGGATGGCGCCGGTGAGTTGGGCGCGGGTGAAGGTGGTGCCGACGCAGTTGGCTTCCCGGAGGTTGGCATTTTTGAGGGATGCGCCAGTGAGGTCGGCTTCGGCGAGGTTGGTGTTGGTTAGGTTGCAGTGTTCCAGGTTGGCGTCGGCGAGGTAAGCTCCCCGCAGATTCATGGCGGAGAGGTTTTTCTTGTAGTGGTCGTTGGGGGTGGTGAGGAGGTCGAGGATTTGGAAATTGGATAGGAGGCTGGTGCCGGGGTTGGCTTTGTCCAGGTGTTGGGCGTCGCGGAAGTTGGTGTGGGTCAGGGTGGCGTTATGAAAGGTAGTGCTTCTTAATTTTGATTTTTTGAATATCGCTTTTATAAGATTTGCTTTTGTGAAGTCAGTTCCACCGATAGCTGCTAGTGCAAGACCCAGTTGGCGGGCCAGGGCAAATTTTTCGTAGCCTCGCTTCGCTGTGCGAGCTACATACCAACCCAACAAAAGCGAGGCTACGGCTACTAAGGCGAAGGCTTCGTCCAGGCCTACGGCTGTGACTGTATATCTGACCATGCCTACGGCGAAGGCTAATACGGCGAAGGCTAATACGGCGAAGGGGGCGTCCCCGGCGAAGGCTCCGACTACGGCTACGACGCAGGCTACGGCTACGGCGAAGGCTCCGGCAAAGGAGAAGGAGAAGGAGAAGGCTCCGAATACGATCTCGTCTCCGGCTATGGCGAAAATTACGGCGAAGGCTCCGGCTCCGAATATGGAGTAGAACGTCGCCATAGTCCCAACAGCCTTAACAGTAAATCCTTGGCGGGCGATCGCCCAAAACGGTATCAAAGCACACATAAGAACAGATCCCCTGATGACCCACTGCCCCGCATCGCTGACCCCGTCAAAGTTGATTGTGGTTATCCCCTGAATAAACACCGCCACAGTCATCATCAATACTCCAATGAGCAACCCCAAAACCGCTGAGATCAGTAACTGCAACACCATGTATCGACGCTGTAGCCCCGCCGTCGCTCCCGTCAAATCTGCCCCAGTCAAATTTGCCGCGTCCTTGTCCCTACCCCGTCGTCCGAACTTCGCACTGCGAATATCCGCCCCAACTAAATTCGCGCCCCGTAAATCACATCCCCGCAGATCCGCCCCCCGCAAATCCGGCACAACACTCTGGTTGCGCTGTCTCCACTGATTCCACTCCGCCACATCCCGCCGGAGCATCGCCACCTGTTCCCGATTCGCCATACTCCCACAGGGCACTGAATAGAAAGAATTGCCCCTAATCTAACCCCACCCTAAGCTCACCGGTCGCAGCGGTATCTTTAAATCAACTGTAGTCGGACCTATTTCCCTAGTACCCTGAGGCAGAGATCCCCTTTTAGTCCCCCATTGATCGCAAAAGTCCGCTAAAACGAAGGAGTTGCTAGCCCACGATTTTTTCCATGCATCGCGATCGCCACCTTGCCCGCCTCGCCTCAGAACAATTTGACCTGCTGGTTATTGGCGGAGGAGCCACCGGCACGGGCATTGCTCTAGACGCGGTGACTCGGGGGCTGTCGGTGGCTTTGGTGGAGCGAGATGACTTTGCGGCGGGCACCAGTAGCCGCAGCACCAAGCTGATTCATGGGGGGGTGCGATATCTGGAGCAGGCGTTTAAAACCTTTGACCGCAGTCAATTAAATTTGGTGCGCGACGCATTGAAAGAGCGGGCAACGCTGCTGAAAATTGCCCCTCATTTAGCCAAACCACTGCCCATTGTGACGCCCATTTACAGTTGGTTTGGGGTGCCCTATTTCACCATTGGGCTAAAGATGTATGACTTTTTGGCAGGGAAGGCGAACCTGGCTCCTAGTCAATATATTGGTCCCAAAGAGGCGTTGGAAAAATTCCCCATGTTGCGCTCTGAGGGATTGCGGGGAGCAGTGGTTTATTACGATGGGCAGTTTGATGATGCGCGGATGAATGTGTCGATCGCGGTGACGGCGGCGGAAAAGGGCGTGGCGATCGCTAACCACGTGGAAGTGACCGCTTTAAAAAAGGACGATTCCGGCAGGCTGAACGGTGCCACCCTCCACGACACCCTCAGTGATAAAAGCTGGGATATTGGTGCCAAGATTATTGTTAACGCCACCGGTCCTTTTACCGATAATTTGCGGAAGCTAGATGAACCGCACTGCTCGCCTATGCTGAAGGTGAGCTCCGGTATTCATATTGTGTTGGACGAAAAATTTTCGCCGCCAGCCACGGGGATGCTGATTCCTAAAACGGAGGATGGGCGACTGCTGTTTCTGCTGCCGTGGCTGGGGCATACGTTGGTGGGCACCACGGATAATGCGGCGACGCTGCAGGCGAATCCGAAGGCGATGGAAGAGGACATTGAGTACGTATTGCGTCACGTGCGGGAGTATTTTGCTTTGCCGGTAACGCGCCAGGATGTGAAGTCAACGTGGTCCGGCTTGCGTCCGTTGGTGTTTGATCCCAAGGCGAGCGATACGGCGAAACTGTCGCGAGATCATGTGGTGAATATCAGCGATTCGGGGCTGCTGACCATTTCGGGGGGCAAATGGACCACCTATCGAAAAATGTCCCTGGATGCGGTGAACCAGGCGATCGCCTTGGGTAACCTACAGCCAACCCACGCCGGTCCCCAAACGGAGACGATTCCGCTGGCGGGGGGGAAACATTACGAACCTGACGGAGCGGCGAAGTGGGTTCATAACTATGGGCTGTCTGAGGCGGTGGCGACCCATTTGCAGCGGGCTTACGGCGATCGCACCCCCGATGTTATGGCGATCGCCCAGGACGGCTATGAGTCACCCCTGGCTGGCGATCATCCCTATTTGGAGGCAGAAGTAATTTATGGAGCCCGTCACGAGGGGGCTTGTACGGCGGTGGATATTTTGGCGCGGCGCACCCGGCTGGGATTTTTAGATTCGGCGGCCACAAACGGGGCGATTACGCGGGTAGTGGAACTGTTGGGGAATGAGCTGGGATGGACCGAGGGTGAGCGGCAACAGCATCATCAGGATGCGGTGAACTATTTTGCCAACAGCGTTTAAAATTTCGGTACCGGCGTAAGCTGGCGTTTACTGGAGCTTCAACGTCCCAACATCCGCCTGAGCACCGTGAGCATCCCTGTGCATTTCCATGAGTGAAACCTGTTTCTACGCCGTCTTGCAGATAACCGCTGACGCCACCGCCGCTGAAATCAAAAGCGCCTATCGCAACCTGGTGAAGCGCCATCACCCGGATATCAACGGTCCTAATAGTAATCACGATCAAATTGCGCAGATTAATGCGGCTTACGAGGTGCTGGGGGACGAGCAGCGCCGCCGCCAATACGACGCCTATCTGCGTCACCCTTTTTCTCAGTATTTTCCCAACACTCCCGAACAGGCCCAGCAGGATCGCGATCGCCGCACCCGAACCGCCACTCGACAATATCAACAGCGAAAAACTGGGCAATCCACCGACGCCGATTTGGATCAGTGGATCAAGTTGGTTTACAGACCCATTAATCGCCTCATCGATACCCTAACGGACTCGTTGGAAGGGGAACTGGTGGAGCTATCGGCGGACCCTTTTGACGATGAGCTGATGGATAAATTTTGTGACTATTTGGACAAATGTGGCGATCGCCTCAGCCAAGCCCGTCATTCCCTCGCCTCAATGCCCAACCCTAGCGTTGTCGCCGGGGTGGCTGCCCATTTGTATTACTGCTTGGAACGCATTGGCGATGGGCTTGATGAGCTGGGGTACTTTCCCCTGAATTACGACGAAACCCGCCTTCACGCCGGCCAGGAAATGTTCCGCACCGCTGGCGGATTGCACTATGAAGCCCAGAGCGCCCTCGCTTCTTTAGGCCTTTAGGGATGCGACTAAATGCAAAGCCGAGCGATTTAGCGCCGACGCGGATCGCCCGCATTCCTTAATTGCGTGCCCTAACGCTGATATTGGACCCAAAGTTAGCGCCTAAACCCTGAAAGGTTCCACCGCGTCGGTGTAAAGCAGATCGAGCACGTCTTCCACATTGGGCGGTGGATTCGGCACGATATAGTGGCTCATCACTTTGCCGCCCATGGTTTCTGACGACGCCAAGATGCCTGCTTCCACGGACCGCTCCACTTCAGATACGGGACCGCGCACTGCCACGTAAAAATTTCCCTTTTCCGCCTTATCAAAAAACACCAGCGTTACCCGTGCCGCTTTCACCATGGCATCGGCGCACGCCAACGTTGCGGGGAATCCCAATGACTCAACTACGCCAATGGCAACGGGCATTTTTTCGTCCTCACTCACTAGTACCGCAACAGTGTATCCCGGTTCCTGCACGGTCCAACGAATCCCCCGCGAGCATTAACCCCGCGCAACCCTTGTTTACAGACGGGTTTTGTAAGAGCTTTGTATGGGACTGGGGGAATGCCGTAATTGCTGGGGCTTCGTATTGTTGGATTACATTGATCGCTACGACTGGGTCATCTTAGGGGGCACTGATTCAGCCCGCCGGGGGGCCCAGTTCGCCGTTAGTCGAGGAGCACGGGTGGCGCTGGTGGAACCGGCACCAAAATCGGTCCCAAAAGCGGCACCAATGTCTGCACACAATTTGCCGCTACCCATGGCGCAGCTGGGGCACTTAATGGGGCACGGTGTTGATGTGGTGCTGGAGGATTGGGTGTGGGAGCGATCGCCCGCACCCAAGGGATTAGCAAAACTATGGTCAACGAAATCGCCATGGTTAGTTCGTACTGAAAACCGATGGCTTTGGGGCGATCGCTACCTTTACGCCGAAGCGTTATCTCCTCAAGTCCCTAAAAATATCCAGCAGTTCAATGTCCCCGTTTGCTTGCCGAAGGATTTAGAGAGCTATCTAGACAGGGAGGAAGGGGCGCAAAAAAATTGGGCAGTCTTTGGCGGAGATGTGGTGGCGATCGCCCAATGTCAAAAGTTGGCGCAACAGGGTGATTCGGTCACTTTGCTACTGCCGAATCGCTGCTTAGTAGATGGACTATACGAACCCATTGATCGCCACTTACAAAATCTCTTGGAGATAGACGGCATTGATATTGTTTGGGATGCTTCTGTTTCCACAATCACCGCTGAGCAATTCCCGCCCCAAACGGACCACATTCTGCTGGGCACCCAACCCACACCCTTAATCCCTAACGCCGGTCCCAATTTTTCCACCCAAAACGGTAGAGCGATCGCCAACCGTCATCTCCAAACCACTCTGCCGTATCTTTACCTGTGCGGTGCGGCGTTAGGTGGTCATACGCTGCCAGCGATCGCCCAGACAGAAGCTCTGACCGCCATTTCCCACGGTCTCAGCAAAAAGTGGCGCGGACGAGCGTTCCCTCCCATCGACTACGGTGCGATTCCCTGGAGCATCCCCACTAATCCACCCATCACCCAATGGGGGCAAATCAGTGACGCCAATGCCGATCAATCCGTTGTCAAAATCCACTGTGACGATGGCGGCAGCCTATGGATAATGCTGCAAAAATCATGGCGATCGCAATCGAAAATTGTTGGCGCTGTTGGCATGGGTCAGGATGCACAGCAGGTGATTAATACCCTGGCTACACTACGGAATGCTTTGGGGCGATCGCCTAATTCCCATGACATTCTTCGGTGCTCTTCCTCACCGGTATTACAAGAGATCGCCCGATCAAGGTTGGATGCCTGGTAAAACGCCAAGGGAAACTCCAGTAGCTAAAACTGCTCCAAAAAGGCAGCTAGGCGATCAATGTTTTGGTCGTTTGCCTCAAGCGCTTTCTCTTCATCAGAGGTTTCGGGTTCGGGGGGAACAACGGGGATTTTTTGGGAGATTGCTGCCTCAATGGCATCCAATTTTGCATCTAGCTTGGCGTCCAACTCGCCGACGACCCGATCCGCCACCAGTTCACTGGCGATCGCCCCGTTATCTTCCGATTGGGGAGCAATAGCTGGAGCCGTTGCCTGAACTTCACTTTTTACCTCGTGTTTTAGCTCCTGCATCAGCCGAGGGAGCGATCTCACCTCCTCCAGCAGGGTACTTAACACCCGATCTTTCTCCCGCAACTTTGCCTCTAGCTGGGTCGCCACACCGGCAATAATTTCGCCCCGCGCCTCTTCCCAACTGGTAGCCACTGTCGGCGTTGTGGGCGTCAGTTCTAATTTATTGCCAATCCCCCCCACAATGCCCTCCTCAAGAATCGCATCATGCACCGCCTCAGTAATGGTTCTTTCCTGTGCGTTTTGCAAGGTTGGGAGCAGCTTCTGGGCCACCTCTAAGCCAATTTCTTGGGAGTCGATATCAATATTAATCGTGGGTTGGGAGTCCTCTATCTGAGGCAGTAACGTCGCCTTTAGTTGCTCCATAAGCTGTTGGGCGATCGCTCCGCCCAAACTTTCTGCATCAGGACTTGCTTGAGGTTGCGGCGTATTTGCTTGGAGAGTTGCCTGCAAATTTGCCTGGAGATTGGTTTGTAGTGCCTGGGCGATCGCCACCCCCATTTCACTGGGGTCAAACGCAGGCTGGGCAGACACCGTCTCAACCTCCTCCTCCGGCTCATCATCAGCAAATAAAAACTGACTTAGGGCATGGCGACACAGGGCATTGAAACTATCAAACTCTCCCTCCTCCAAAGTAATTTCAATGGCGCTAAGCAGCCCCTGATCTTCCTCCAAGGAAAATGAAACCGTTTTCTTTGTGACCTTGCCTTTTGTGGCTTTGCGTCGCGTGGATGTTTTTGTCACTGATGTCTGTCGAGCTGCCATTGTCAATGCTCCAATTTCAACGGTCCAAATTGCTTCAAATACTCCTGCCCCAAATACTCCTGCTCCAAAGCGAGGAATCCAATACGAGGCACCTAAGCGCTGCGCTTTGAAGCTCGTACCATCGCTGTGGCATAGGCATGCTGACCCAGCACATTAGCCAAGCGAGACGGAGCCGCCAAATGTACCTGTAGTCCTGCCTCCGTAAGCAGCGTTTCTAAATCGGGCCAGAAAAACTCGCCGCCGCCGCCGCTGATAATGGCGTCCGTAACCCGCTCCGGCAGCCAGGAAATACAGCGCTGGGATAGCTCCTTCGCAAATGCCCGCCGCAAATTGGGCAATATCTGATCTAAATCTGTGGGCTGACTTTCTCCCCGTGGCCGGAACCGCCGCTGTCCCTCCGGACGATTCACCGCCTCGATTAGCGCCAGGGACTGACTGTCGGCACCGGGAATATTCTTCGCCACCCGCCGATAAAACTCATCCATGGCAAAGTCGTCACTGCGCGATGCCGCTCGAGCAAACCGAAATCGGTCAATGGTCAGCAAATCCGTGGTCTGGTGACCAATGTCAATTACCGCCACAGACCGCCCTAGCAATTCCGCCGCCGACCCGCCACAGGCTTCCGTCCACACAAAACTGCCATAGCCCTCTGGCACCACCCACACCGGATCCAGCTCCACCGCCACCGCCTTACCGCGATAGCTAAAAATATGGGGCGATCGCAGCAAACTCAACATCTGCTCCTTTTCTCGGTCAAACTGCTCTTGGGACAGATAAGGCAACCCCAGCACCGCCGCAATACGCCCCGACAGCCGGTAATGTCCCGCGCAGGCCAATACCTTTACCAGTGCGTCTTCCACCTTGGACTGACCAACGCCCAAATCTGCCCCAAAGTCTGCCGCTAGCTGCCCCAAGGCATAACCGCCCCCCTGATATTCCAGCCAAATATCCCAAAGGGGCTCCGCAAAACCCGCCTCAAAACTGCCCTGGCGTACCCGGTCTACTCCCACCGGTGCCACGTTGGACGGAATAATCACCGCCTCTTCAGGGTTGCGACCGACACAGGCTTTGGTTGCCGTCCGCCCCAAATCCACACTTAATAACGCCATAACTCGCTGACCTGAAAGACTACACATGAATTCGCAGTTAAAGTCGCAGTTAACACCGCAATTTCAGGGGCAAAAAATCTGCGAAACAGTAAACTTGCGAAAAGAACAAAAAAAGAAATCCGCAAAAATCCGCGAAAACCAACCGAGTGCGCCCCCCATTGAGCCTCCTCAAAAAGCAGCTTCCACAGCAAATTTCCATAAACAAAACTCAACCAAAGGCTCGAGTTTTCGCGCCTCAGGTTTGAATATAGTCACCGTATTCGATTTTTGTACTTAAATCAAAGGCGAGTTATAAGAAATTAACAATTTTCTGGTTTTTTTGGGCTAACGCTGAAACGGTCAGGGGAGGCGGGCTACGGTGTAATTCCTTCCAGGGTGCCGGCAGGAACACTTGGAAAAGTGGCTTTGGGAACAACCAGCAGGTAATTGGAGACGCTAGAGTTAGACAATCCTTGGCATTGTGACCAAGATCACTCACCATTGGCGAATCGATCACTAGCAACGTGGAAATATGGCGGGCTTGAGATTTATGACTACACGTCCCAAAAATGTCTTCGAGATCATTCAGGCAGCTCTGATGGATTTGCTCGCATCATCAAACATTTCACTGTCTCCCAGTGAGATTTGGAGTGTGGTGTCACGGGTCAGTATTGTTCACCACCGAGAGGGGCACACCTTGTTTCGCCAGGGCGATGAGGGCTTTACGGCTTATATATTGGCGGCTGGCATGGTTCGTGGCGAGGTGGAGTTTACGGATTTTGCGCCCCCGAAGGTTTTTTCTTTGGCGCCGGGGTCGTTGATGGGGGAAATTTCCCTAATGTCTGGTATTCGTCGTACCGCCACCGTTTGGGCTTCCAGTAACGTTAAGCTGCTGGAGTTGTCGCCGATGGCGTTTTCCCATTTGTTGTCTCTGCGCCCGGAGATGCCTGAAGTGTTGGCAAAGATTGTGGCTGGGCGGCAGGTCAGTGATCATGAATATTTAAAGCGACTGAAGACCCTAAGCTGCGCTGATATTAGGCGTTCTCAGGATCAAGACAGCATTTTGCGCCACTTTAATGATTTAGAGGACTTGACAGAGGGTGATCGCCTCAACCCCTTTTCAGGAAATACTCCGTCGGGGTCTATGGGGGGGGCGTCGGATGTTCCCCATGGGTTTGCCAAGGTTTCCCTGGGCGATCGCTAGGGCGCATCATCAATTAAGTGCCAGAGGCCTTATACAGTGGGGAGTACACGCCCTTTTAAAACCAAAAGATCTAGGGACTGAAACCGTTACGGTCAAAGCCTTTGGAATTTAAATTTGGAGTTTAAGTGATGACAGCCCCTAGGGATTACGGGAAGACTTTAATATTTACGCCTTGATTTCTCATCTGTGCCCGGGTTTTTCGCCCCATTGCAAAGGCGGGGTGGCGGATAAATCCCTCAGGAACTCATGAGTTAGCTATAAATAAAATTGCGCTACGCCAAGGCTGACGGGGGAAAGGGCTGAGGCGAAAAATAGTCGTCTTGCTGCCTTGCTTAACGATAGGTTACATTTAATTAAGAAACAACTGCTTTGAAATTAATTTTTCAATTAATGCTTTGCAGGCAGCATCGCGTAATTAGGCCGATGACTAAGATGCCTATCAATCCGGCTATTGGTTGAGGTCCAAAGATTTTGGACACAATGAACACCGGCAAAGCTGCTTTTTTGGGCAGCGAGGTTTCGTTACCGGCGATCGCAAACTTTTTTAGACGTTCTCATAGGGGCGATATCGATGAAACTACCTTGGAGAGTCATTCTGCTATGGACCCTGCCCGTGTTGGTGGTGGGATTTTTCCTATGGCAAGGGGCGTTTTCTAGCAACGTGGGCACCACCAGTGCCGGACAGAACGCGGCGAATACTCGCATGACCTACGGTCGCTTTTTGGAGTATCTCGACGCAGGTCGGGTGACGTCGGTTGACCTTTATGAAGGCGGACAAACGGCGATCGTTGAAGCGGTTGATCCTGAGCTGGACGATCGGGTGCAGCGCTTGCGGGTGGACTTGCCCATGGCGGCCCCTGATTTGGTGTCCAAAATTCGTGAGTCCGGCGTGAACTTGGATTCCCACCCGGTGCGCAACGACGGTGCTGTGTTTGGAATTTTGGGGAACTTGGTGTTCCCGCTATTGCTGGTGGTGGGCTTGTTCTTCCTGTTCCGCCGCTCCAGCAACGTGCCCGGCGGTCCTGGGCAGGCGATGAACTTTGGTAAGTCCCGCGCCAAATTCCAAATGGATGCGAAAACTGGCGTGTTGTTTGACGACGTGGCTGGTGTGGACGAAGCGAAGGAAGAGCTGGAAGAGGTTGTTACCTTCCTGAAGAAACCTGAGCGATTCACTGCCATTGGTGCTCGCATTCCTAAGGGCGTTTTGCTGGTGGGACCTCCGGGAACCGGTAAAACCCTTTTGGCTAAAGCGATCGCTGGTGAAGCGGGCGTACCGTTCTTCAGCATCTCCGGTTCTGAATTTGTGGAAATGTTTGTGGGTGTGGGTGCGTCCCGTGTGCGCGACCTGTTTAAGAAAGCCAAGGAGAACGCCCCTTGCATCATCTTTATTGATGAGATTGACGCCGTAGGTCGTCAGCGTGGTGCCGGTATTGGTGGCGGTAACGACGAGCGTGAGCAGACTCTGAACCAGCTGCTGACCGAGATGGATGGTTTTGAGAGTAATACCGGAATCATCATCATCGCGGCAACCAACCGTCCTGACGTGCTGGACTCTGCCCTGTTGCGTCCCGGTCGTTTTGACCGTCAGGTGACCGTTGAGGCTCCCGATGTGAAGGGTCGTCGCTCGGTGCTTGAGGTTCATGCCCGCAACAAAAAGTTGGCTGACGAGGTTTCTTTGGAGGCGATCGCCCGTCGTACCCCTGGTTTTACCGGTGCGGACTTGGCGAACTTGCTGAACGAAGCGGCAATTTTGACCGCTCGCCGTCGTAAGGAAGCCATTGAGATGGTGGAAATTGACGATGCCGTTGACCGGGTGATTGCCGGTATGGAAGGCACTGCCATGGTGGACAGCAAGAGTAAGCGTTTGGTGGCGTACCACGAGGTGGGTCACGCGATCGTGGGAACGTTGCTGAAGGATCACGATCCGGTGCAAAAGGTGACCTTGATTCCTCGCGGTCAGGCTCGCGGTTTGACCTGGTTTACCCCCAACGAAGATCAGATGCTGGTGTCGCGATCACAGCTTTTGGCTCGCATTTGCGGAGCTTTGGGCGGTCGTGCCGCTGAGCAAATTGTCTTTGGCGACTCTGAGATTACCACCGGTGCTAGCAACGACTTGCAGCAGGTGACTAATATGGCGCGTCAGATGGTGACCCGTTTCGGTATGTCCGACTTGGGTCCCCTCTCTCTGGAAAGCCAGGGAGGCGAAGTGTTCTTGGGACGCGACCTGGGTGCTTCCCGCTCTGAATATTCGGAGAAAGTGGCAGCTCGTATTGATACCCAAGTGCGCGCTATTTCTGAAGCCTGCTATCAGGACACCCTGAAGCTCGTTGAAGATAATCGCGAGGTTGTGGATCGCCTAGTTGACCTATTGGTGGACAAGGAGACCATTGATGGCGAGGAATTCCGTCAAATCGTGGCTGAATACGCCGAGGTTCCCGTGAAGGATCAGGTGGTTCCTCAGCTATAGAGCTTAGGCGACATAGAAGCCTGGAATATGGCTGATAAAGAGTTGGGAAGCTTGGCGCGATCGCTGGGCTTCCCAATTTTGCGTTTAGTGCATCATATTTTTAAGGAGTGTCGATCCTAGGTGCTTAGGGGAATGGCGACGGTGAAGGTTGTGCCGCCACCGGGGAACGGTTTGCAGCTTAGTTCGCCCCCATGGCGCTGGACGATCGCATAGCTCACCGATAGCCCCAGCCCAGTGCCGCTGCCGACGGGTTTGGTGGTGAAAAATGGCTCGAAGATTTGCGATCGCTCCGTCTCGGGGATGCCGCAGCCAGTGTCTGAAATCTTGATGGTGACGTGGCGATCGCCTTGGACTGTCGTTTCGATGTGAATCTGGGGAGTGCTCTGGGATGCTGCTGCACCCAGCTCATTGATCGCGTCGATCGCATTGTCCAGCAGGCTGAAAAATACTTGGTTCAGCTCGCGAGCGTAGCATTTGACCTTGGGTAAGTCGCCGTAGTTTTTGAGGATGGCGATCGCCGGTTGTTTGTCGGAGCCTTTGCAGCGATCACGTAATACCAACAGGGTGCTATCCAAGCCGGTGTGGAGATCCACCGCCTTCATATCCGCCTCGTCCAAACGCGAGAAATTGCGCAGGTCCGTGACAATTTGGGCAATGCGCTGGCTGCCGGTCGCCATGGACTGCCATATCTTCTGGACATCGTCCTGCAAAAAGGGGAGATCAATGTCCTCTAAAGCATCTTCAATTTCAGAAACTGGCTCGGGGTAATGGTGAGCGTAGAGGGACACCAACTGAAGCAGGTCCTCAACGTAACCCTTGGCATGGTGGATATTGCCCCGGATGAATGTGACGGGGTTGTTGATTTCGTGGGCGATGCCGCCGACCAGCTGACCGAGGGCAGACATTTTTTCCCGTTGGATGAGCTGGGCTTGGGCGTGCTTGAGGTCAACGAGGGTCTGTTCCAGGTCTTGGGTCTTCTGGCGGAGGGCTTGGGTTTTGTTGGCGACTTCGGCTTCAAGGGTTTGGGAGTAGCTCGCAACTTCCTGGTAAAGTCGGGCATTTTCTAAGGAAATGGCCGCTTGACCGGCAATGGTTTGCAGCACATCCACGCGATCGCCCACAAACGCCCCGGTGGTTAGGTTATTTTCCAGATACAGCACTCCGAGGGTTTTGCCCTGGCGATTTAGGGGAACGCAGAGGGCGGATTTGGGTTGATTGAGGGTGATGTAGAGATCGGCGGCGAATTCTGGGACCTGGCTGAGGTTGTCAAAAACCGCCACCTGCTCCGTGCGGATTACGGTATTGATAACGCTGTGGGGCACCGAGTCCGCCATCTCCAAGGGGCGATCGCAAAGCTCGACCACCAAATCCGAGCCCGTTTCATCTGATCCGATTGTTGGGGTATCGGCTGTGGCAATCTCGGCTCGGGCGACGAGGGTCCAGTGGGCCTTGCGCTTGATTGCTAAGTCCACCCGCGTTGCCCCCGCATTGGCTAAGGCAAGCTGCACCAGGCGGGACAGGAGTTTATCCGGTTCGATTTCCTGGGAGATGGCCTGGGTGGCTTGCATGACCGTGGGGACGTCGAATAGTTGGTCATTATTGCTCCCATCGGTGCCTCCGGTGCGGCTGGGGGATTGGGACTTGCCGAACCATTGGGGGTAGGTTTGCTTGAGGGCGATCGCTTTGGCTTTGGCTCCCCAGCGCTCGTAGTTGTCGTAGGCCGCTTGCATATAGCTAGCTGCCAGGGTGGGGCGGTCCCAAGCGAGATAGAACTTAGCGGCCTGTTCGTTGGCGATCGCCACGTTATTGACAAACCCCTGTTCAGCGGCTCCGGCGATCGCGCGGTCATAATAATCCGCCGCCTCGTAGGACCGTCCCAGCACCCGCAACCGTTCCGCTTCCATTAGCTCCCACAGGTGCTGATAGTTCATCGGTGCGTGTTGTGCCCACTGGGCCACGGTTTCCTGGTGTGGGGTCGCGAGTTCGAGGGCTTGGTCCACCGCCAATTGTTTGCCCGCTACCCGTAGATAGGTCAATCCCGCATAGGCGTGAAATACGAACTGGTTCAGGTAGCCAATCACCATTCCTAGATAAGGCTCGGTCTCTTCAATATGCTCGAGACCGGCATCATCACGATCAAACAGGTACGCTAGCTGCAACTTGGTGATGTAGGCTAAGCCGATTCCCACCAGTTCATGGCTCTGGGCGTAATGGGGAAATCTTTCTGTCTCATCGAAAAAACACCCCACCAGTAGATCTGGCGCAGTAGTGGGAGTGGTGAGGTTGTGCCACATTTGCTGGCTCATCGCGCAATAGGAAGCGGGTGAAGATTGCTTCGCCTGCTCTAATACAACCCGATACTGTTGCAGTTCATCATTTAGGGGCGTCAAATTGTCCCCAGCAAGAAAGCGACTGAAGCAGTAATGGTTGATGTTGTAGCCCGCGAATAAAAAATCTCCCACTTCCATCCCGGCGCGATACCCCCCTTTCAATAGGGCTTGCGCTGCGGTGATCGGTTCCCTGCGATGTTGTAAGAAACCGCCAAACAGCAGCATCACCAGGGGACGATAGGAGTCGGACTCAAAGCGATCAAGGAGTTCTAAGGCCACTTTGCCGAAGCGATAGCCCTGCATCACCTCCCCCTGATAGTTGGCTAAAACCATTCCATGACCGACATAGCCCGTAGTGGAGACAGCGCTGTTGCCAAATTCCAACGAGAGGGAAATAACTTTGGCGCATATCAGTGGAAATAGGGCGGGGCTGACCATAAGCACAGGAGTGGTCAAGGTTGCCAGGAGCTGCATCACCGCCGATATCCGTGGGTCCCGCAGCGTTGGCAAATCCACCAGGCTCTCGATGGGGTGGGCTTGCAGCTGCGTCGCCAAGGTTGTGAATACTTCGGTGCTCCAGGCGACGTCCGCCTCCGTCGAGAATGTCACCTCAAGTTCCGCCAAAGCACCGGTGGCAAGGGCGATCGCTTCAGGCATCTGACGTAGAGTCGTGAGAACGCTCATCTGAGCAAGGGTAATCGGCACTTTATCGATCGCCGTCCTAGCGTGGACGAGCCCCACTGCTCCACAGGCGTCGGTCGCCTCGAAATTCCCCCCCAGACAATGGGCGTCCGTCAAAATCGTTTGCAGGGCCAAACTCAGCTCATATTGGGTTTCCCAGCGATCGCCCCCCAATAACTCAATGCCAATCTCCGCAAACCGTTGAGCAGCATCATAGGCAGTAGACTGCTTGGCTTTGCGGGCAGCATCCAGGTTTTGGGCCGCTAAGGCGTTCCGTTCGGCGGCTTCGGCGATCGCAGTGCGCCCCAAATTGAGGTGACCCACAATATCGAACAATCGCTCTTGCCGTTCGTCCGCCGTCAGCTCCCGCTGCAACAGCCGACCAATGCGCAGATGCAGCAACCGTTGATCGTCGTCCTCTCCCTGGATATAGGCGGCCTGCTGGACGCGGTCATGCAAAAAACGGTAGGTGGGATTGGCGCGATCGCCCATGTCACCCACCTCACCCGCCTCGATCGCCCCCTCACCAGTTTGGAAAAATTTGTAGATCTGATCGATGGGTAAGATTAATCCGTCTTCCAACGCCGGCCACAGCAGGTCTGCGGTTTTCAGAGGTGATCGCTCCCCCACAATGCCCAACGTTGCCAAATCGAACTGACTCCCAACGCAGGCTGCGAGCTGAAGCAATTCCTGGGTTGCCGCCGGCAGTTTGCGTAGCTGGGACGCCATCAACTCCACCACGTCGTCCGTCAGAGCTAACTGCTGAATCGCAGTGATATCGCATTCCCAATGCTGGCGATCGCCGTTAAACGTAATCTGCCCGTCCTCGTATAGCGCCTTAAGAAACTGGGTCGCAAAAAATGGATTCCCATCGGTTTTGCGCCGCACCAACGCCCCCAACGGACGGGCCAACTCCGTGGAACAGTGCAACGTATCCGCCACCAGTTGCACCGTATGGTCCAGATCCAAGGGCTCCAGGGCGATCGTCCACACCGTTTCCCCCGCCCACTCCAACTCACCCATCACTTGCATCATGGGATGGGACGGCGACACCTCATTATCCCGATACGCCCCCAGCAACAGTAGGTACTGCCCCTGCTTCATCAGTAGTTTCATCAGCTCCAGGGACGCCGAATCCGCCCATTGCAAATCGTCCAGAAAAATCACCAGCGGACAATCCGCCCGAGTAAACACCCGCACAAATTTTAGAAACAGTCGATTAAAACGATTTTGGGCAGCAGCCCCCATCAGCTCAGGTACCGGTGGTTGCGGACCGATAATGCGCTCCAGCTCGGGAATCACCTCAACAATCACGCGACCGCTCTGTTCCACTGCCCCTAAGATTGCTGATCGCCACTCTGCTAGCTGGGCATCCGGCTCCGACAGCAAGGTGGCGATCAACTCCCGGAAAGCGCCCACAAACGCCGACAGGGGAATATCACGATTGAACTGCCCGAATTTTCCCTTGATGAAATAGCCTCGCTGGCGGGCGATCGGCTTATGCACCTCATTCACCACCGCCGTTTTGCCAATGCCGGAAAACCCCGCCACCAACATTATTTCCGACTGTCCCTGGGTCACCCGCCCAAAGGCCTCCAGCAAAGCGTCCACCTCCGCCTCGCGACCGTAGAGTTTTTCGGGAATGGAGAAGCGATCGCTCAGATCCCGCGTCCCCAAGTCAAACGTTAAAATCTCTCCCGTTTCCCGCCATTGGGCCGCACAGGTCGCCAAATCAAACTCAATTCCCCGAGCACTCTGGTAACGATCCTCCGCATTTTTCGCCATCAACTTGCCCACGATCGCCGCCACCACCGCCGGGATTGTGGAATTGAGGCGATCCAAAGGCTCCGGCGTCTTGGCAATATGAGAATGAATGGCAGCTAGGGGATCATCCGCTTCGAAGGGTAACCGGCCACTCCACAGCTGATATAACGTCACCCCCAACCCATAAAAATCCGTTCGATAGTCGATACCCCGGTTCATGCGCCCCGTCTGTTCCGGCGCGAGATACCCCAACGTCCCCTCCAACACATTCGGGCTTTGCAGTTGTTGAACTTCCTTCGGCAACAGCGACGCAATGCTGAAATCAATCAGCGTGACCTGGCTTGAGGATCGATCAGTCAAGATATTGTCGGGCCTGATGTCCTTGTGGATCACCCGTTCTTGGTGCAGATCGTGGAGGATATTGGTGAGCTGCCGGGCGATCGCTAGCCCTTCACCAATATCCAGCTGTCGCCGTTGCTGAAGATACTGACCCAGGGGAATTCCTGCCCAATCCTCCATCACCAGCGCAAATCCCTGGTCAACCTTAAGATCTAGAGGCTTGACGATGCCGGGAATATCCAGGTTGCTGGCGATCGCATACTGATTGCGAAATTGCACCCGATCACTCACCCTGGGTAATCCATCGCGCAGCACCTTAATCGCCACTGAGCGCCCATCTTTGTTGCATGTGGCACGATATACCCCCGCTCGTGCTCCCAGGTAAAGGAGCTCAGTAACGGTATATCCGTCTAGCTGGGGAAAAGGGTTAGGTGAGGAGTCCGCGTTAATCATGGGGCACAGGTGTGGCGGCATCAAAGATTACCTGAATCACATCCAACTTTATGGCTTTTTCGTGTTGAACGCTTGTCCTTCCGGAGAGGGCGTTTAAGGATGAAGTACCCAGGGACAGTTTCGATTGCCACTAGACTGAATTTTGACGTGATGGACGGTGAATATGGCACAGGAGGGAAGTGGGTCGCGATCGCCCTACAAAGTAACGGGGATTAATCTAAAGGCGATGCCCCTAGGGGAGGCGGATGTAATTTTGACGGTGCTGACGCCGGAGCGGGGACTGATGCGGGTGGTGGCGTCGGGGGCGCGGAAGCCCAAGTCAAAAATTGGCGGGCGCAGTCGGTTGTTTGTGGTGAACCAACTGCTCATCCGACCGGGGCGTAATCTGGACCGTATCGGTCAAGCGGAGTTGGTGGTGTCCTATCCCGGTCTCAGTCGGGATTTGGGGCGGCTGGCGGCGGCGCAATATTGGTCGGAGCTGGTGTTATCCCAGGCGTTGAGTGAGCAACCCCAGTCGGAATTGTTCGATACGCTTTTGGAGCATTTACAGCGGCTGGATTCATTGGCGATCGCCCCCAACTTCCAGGAGCGAGTGGCGTCACTATTGGCGCTGCTATGTCACGGCATTTACCATTTGCTGCGGGTGGCGGGGGTGGCTCCCCAGGTTAAATCCTGTGGGCTGACCCAACAGCCGGTAGTGATTGGTGAAGATTCCCAGTGGCGCATTGGATTTAGTGCGGCGATCGGGGGTGTGGTGACGTTGGATGCGTTGGACCGAGCCAGTCCGGCCATGTTGGCGGGGCATGGGGTGCAGGTTCCTGAACTTGAGGGGGATGGTTCTGGGGCGAATGGGGGGGATACTGGAGAGGGAGCTCGGTTAAATCCCCGCACTAAGGCGAAGTTTATGCCGCGATCTCTCACCGCCCGTGAAGTCACTTTGCTGCAATCCTTAGCGTCACCCAAGGGAGAGCATGCGGAGCACACGGATCGGATTAGCTCGCCTTCGCAAGATTCTCGTCCAGAGTCTCCGCAAGATTTCATAGCGTGGGTACAAATTGAACGCACACTTCGGCACTATGCCCAATATCATTTAGGAAAGGGGATTCGCTCGGCGACCCTAATCGACACTTACACCCAAACCCGTCCCTAGTTTTTCGTTCCCATGGCAAAAGAAGGTATCACCGCAGATTTGGAGGAGTCTAAAGGCTCGTCCCAGGGTTCAGATCGCGGTGACGGGGGGGACGGGCATTTACATCAGGATTTACAGGACGCGGCGGCGGCTTTTGATGAGAGCGATCGCGGTTTTTGGCCGGTTTTGAAAAATCGCCAGTTTTTGGCGCTGTGGGCGGGACAAATTTTTTCCCAGCTTGCGGACAAAGTATTTTTGGTGATGGCGATCGCCATCATTACCACCCGATTCCAACAGGCGGACCAGCCCATTAGCGGCTGGGTGTCGTCGGTGATGATTGCGTTTACCATTCCGGCGGTACTGTTTGGCTCCCTGGCGGGGGTTTATGTGGACCGGTGGTCGAAAAAAACGGTGCTGGTGCTCACTAACCTGGTGCGCGGTTTGCTGGTGTTAGGCATTCCGCCGCTGTTGCTGGTGACGGCGGATTTGCCGGGATGGACCATTGGGGACTATTACACCCCCGTGGGCTTTGGGGCGCTGCTGGGGATTACGTTTGCGGTATCCACTTTGACCCAATATTTTGCCCCCGCTGAGCAGTCCACTTTGCCCATGTTGGTCAAGAAAGAAAACCTGCTGTCCGCCAATTCCCTGTACACCACCACCATGATGGGAGCGGTGATTATTGGGTTTGCCTTGGGGGAGCCCCTGTTGGCGATCGCCAACGGTTGGGTCGAGCCTTGGTCCGGCAGTGCCGATTTGGGTCAGGAACTGGCGGTGGGCGGCAGTTATTTGCTGGCGGGGCTATTGCTGATTTTGGTAAGGACCGGGGAAAAGCGCGATGAAGATAGCCAAAATCAGCCCCATATCCTAGAGGATTTAAAAGAGGGGTTAGATTATCTGCGCCAGACGCCAGTGGTGCGCAACGCCATTATTCAGCTCACCATTTTGTTTTCCATTGTGGCAGCGCTGGCGGTCATTGCCGTGCGCATTGCGGAGCTGATTCCGGTGCTAAAGGCGTCCCAGTTTGGGGTGTTGATGGCTATGGGCGGCGTGGGAATGGGCATCGGGGCTGCGATTTTGGGGCAGTTTGGCGATCGCATTCCCTATACCCGACTATCCTTTGTGGGCTCAACGGTGGTGGCGGGCGGTTTGGCAGCCCTGGCGTTTAATTTGAACACCCTATGGGGCACGCTGATTTGTCTGGGGGTGGTGGGCATCGGCTGCGCCCTAAGCGGCATTCCCATGCAAACCACCATTCAAAACACCACGCCGGAAGCCATGCACGGCAAGGTGTTTGGGCTACAAAATAACGCCATTAATATTGCCCTAAGTTTGCCGTTGGCGTTGGCTAGCTTGGCGGAAAGTTGGGTGGGGCTGCCCACGGTGCTGTTCACATTGGCGGGGGTGGCGATCGCCGGAGCCCTAGCCACCTGGTCTATTTCGTCCATGGGATCCCGCAGATAAATAGAGATTACGAAGGGATCGCGACAGCGCCCTCACCAAAATCTCAACAAAAACACCGCCCCTAATCCTTTAAAATTGCGGCCCTTAGCATCTTTTCCTAACTCCCACCTATGGCAGTCTTACACGGCAGTTGGCATCCTCAAACCCAACAGTTTTGGCTTTGGGGCGAGGCATGGCAACCTTTGAAGCCCAAAAAGACGATGACCTGGGAGGTGGCTCCCCATCCTCGTACCCTCGCTCCCAAGCCCTTTAAAGAGTGGCTACAGCATTTGGGGCAGGACGGACCCTTGTCGGCGGATACGGCGACGACGATCGCCAAGAAGGGGAAATCGCGCACCTTTGCCATCGCCCTACCCACGGTGGAGAACGCCCACAGCCCATTGCTAGCTGCCGAGCCTATCCCGGAAGATGCTGCCGGAAAAATTACCTTGCAAAATTGGTGGGTCACTGGGCTGGCCCTAGATATTGAAGGGGCGATCGCCTTTTTGCGGGAGCTACCCCTGGCGCGGGGTGAGGAACAGGTCTTTGGGGAGGAGCTACGCTACTGGAGCCATGTGGCCCGGTGGGGGTTAGATTTGGTGGCACGCAGCAAGGCAGTGCCCAGCTTGTTACCCCAGTTTGATGGCACCGTGCGCGCCCAGTGGTGGCCGGTGTTGGAAAGCGAGGCGGACCAACTGCGTCTAGAGCGGCTGGGGCGCACCATGCCCACGGTGTGTCGTTTTTATCAGGATCAAACGCCGCCGGAGTCTAAGGTGGAACCCGCCAGCCGCAGCCGCAAAATTCGCACCCGTAAATTTACCCCTCCCACCGTGGAGCTACCCCTTGCCCCCAGTCGTTTAATTCAGCATTTTCTTGCCCAGGTGGTGGACCTGGATATGCGCCGGGTGATGGGCACGTTGCCGTTGCCGGGGGCGCGACGGGTGGCGGCAAAACGACCGCGGGGTGGGGTGAGCACCAATTTGGCGATCGCCCCCACGGTGAAAGATTGGTTGGTGCAGTTGGCATCCTCCGACGGTACTTGCGAAAGTCCCCTATCGGACCTGATGCCGTTGGGAACGATTTTAAATAACTGGACGGTGGCCCTGGCGTCGGTGCAGGACTGGGCGGAGCTGATGCGCGATCCCCAAGGCACCCAGCCCACCCTCCGCGCCCAAACCCAGTCCAGCTTCCGCCCGGCGTTTAAGCTGGTGCCGCCCCAGCAAGAGGACAATGCCTGGGTGCTGGCCTTTGGGCTGCAAAGTTTGGACGAGCGCTCCCTATGGCTGGGGGCGGAAATTTTGTGGCAGTATCCCGTGGAGCAGCTGCGGGCGGACGATCGCCTGGTGGATGATCCTCTGTCCACCCTGTTGCGAGGGTTGGGGTTGGCGGCACGGCTATATCCGGTGTTGGAGCCCACCTTGGCAGAGCGATCGCCCACATCTCAAGAATTAACGGCGGCGCAGGCATACGAGTTTATTAAAACGGTGGCGTGGCGGTTTAAGGACAGCGGCTTAGGGGTCGTGCTGCCGCCCAGCTTAGCGGACCGCGACAGTCGCGCCAGTCGGCTGGGGCTAAATTTGGAAACGGCGGAGACGATTCAAGAGGACGACATAAAACTGGGGCTCAGCAGTTTGCTAGATTTCCGCTGGTCGTTGACCCTTGGGGGGCGATCGCTTACCAAAGACCAGTTTGAGCAAATCCTGGCGGAGAAAGATTTAGACGAGCTGCCCCTGGTGGAAATTGAGGGCACGTGGATCGAGCTGCGACCGGCGGATGTGCGGGCGGCGCGGGAATTTTTCGATAAGCGTCAGGGCAATATGTCTCTGTCTTTGGATGAGGCGCTGCGCATTAGCACTGGAGACTCACCGGTTATCGACAAGCTGCCGGTGGTGGGTTTTGAGGCGTCCGGCACCATGGAACAGCTCCTGGGCATCCTCAGCAATAATCAGTCCCTGGAAGCGGTGGAGGATCCCGAAACCTTGACGGGAACGTTGCGACCTTACCAGCGGCGGGGGGTGGCGTGGCTGTCGTTCCTGGAGCGCTGGGGGTTGGGGGCGTGTCTGGCGGACGATATGGGACTGGGAAAATCCATCCAGTGCCTGGCATTTTTGCTGCACCTTAAAGAGCGGGAGGCGTTGAACGGACCGGTGCTATTGATTTGCCCCACATCGGTGTTGGGGAACTGGCGGCGGGAGTCCCAGCGATTTGCGCCCAAGTTGGATATTGTGGTGCACCACGGCGATAAACGGGCAAAGGGCAAGGCGCTGGCGCGGAAAGCAGAAAAATGCGACCTAATCATGACCACGTATGCCCTGGTGTTTCGCGATGAAATGACCTTGCAATCGGTGCCTTGGCGGGGGGTGGTGCTGGATGAGGCGCAAAATATTAAAAATTCCGACTCGAAGCAGTCCCAGGCGGTGCGGCGGTTGGTAAATTTGGACGCCAGCGATAAAGCGGAGGACACGGAGTTTGCGCCCCCGTTCCGCATTGCCCTCACCGGTACGCCCGTGGAAAATCGCCTGTCGGAGCTGTGGTCAATTATGGATTTCCTCAATCCGGGCTATTTGGGGCAAAAGCAATTTTTCCAGCGGCGGTTTGCGTTGCCCATTGAAAAATACGGCGACAGTGCTTCGTTGCAAACGTTGCGATCGCTGGTGCAGCCTTTTATTCTGCGTCGGGTCAAAACGGACCGCTCCATTATTGATGACCTGCCCGAAAAGCAAGAAATGACCGTCTTTTGCGGGCTATCCAAACCTCAGGCGGAACTATACCAAGCCCTGGTGGAAAAATCCCTGGCAGAAATCGAAAGCAGCGACGGTATTCAGCGCCATGGTCAGGTGTTGGCGCTGCTCACAAAACTCAAGCAGCTTTGTAACCATCCCGACTTACTCAAGGAAAACAAAGGGGCGGGCACATTGCCGGATCCGGAGCTGTCCCCTAAGCTAGAGCGGCTCTTGGAAATGGTGGATGAGCTGGTGGCGGAAGGGGATCGCGCCTTGATTTTTACCCAGTTTGCTCAGTGGGGCGATCGCCTGCAATCTCTACTTTCCAAGCACCTTGGCGAAGAAATCCTGTACCTAAGCGGCAGCACTGCCCAAGCCAAGCGGGACGCCATGGTGGAGCGCTTCCAAAGCGACCCCCAAGCGCCAAAGATCTTGATTTTGTCCCTAAAAGCCGGCGGCGTCGGGCTTAACCTAACCCGCGCTAACCATGTTTTCCACTTTGACCGCTGGTGGAATCCCGCCGTGGAAAACCAAGCCACGGACCGCGCCTTCCGTATCGGTCAAACCCGCAATGTGCAGGTGCATAAATTTGTGTGTACGGGCACGCTGGAAGAAAAAATCCACGACCTCATCGAAAGCAAAAAAGCCCTAGCGGAACAAATCGTCGGCACCGGCGAAAACTGGCTCTCCGACCTGGACACCAACGGCTTACGCGACCTGTTGTTGCTGGACCGCACCGCCGCGCTGGAAGGGTAGCGTAACCTATGCGGACTAAGTTTAGCGGAAGTCCCAGTTACGAATGGTAATCACGCCCGCTGCCATAGCGCCAAGCCGCCTGCCATTGCTGTAACCGGAAGTTGTCATCTGACTTCAGCTGCCCTAGCGTGCGGTCCAGAACATCGTAAGCTCCCAGACTTAAATAGTGCCTCATCCAAGTGGTCAACGCGGGCAGCCCCAGGCGCGGCACCAAGATGGTAACCATCAGCGGATCGGCAAAGGCGGTGCGCATTAGAGCGACAGATAGAGCGGGAAATTGCACCACGTCCTGCAAGAACGGTTTGATAATTGATTCCCCAGCGATCGCCATTTCACCAAATACCCGGTCCAGCAAAATATTGATGCCTTGGGGATTAGGCGTATCCCCAGGCTTGACGCTCATGGACTGCTGAAATAGCCAAGTTACTGACAGATTGGGCTGATAAGGTTGCAGCTCATTGAGCGATTTTTTGTCGAGCTTTTCCGACGTTAAAGCACTATGAATTCCGTCAGTTAAACGAGGTAAGTGCCGTAGCAACGCCGCAAAGCCACCAAAGCTCAAAGGAGACTGACAGCCGCTGCTATCGCCCACAAAAATTAGGCGATCGCACGGTGCCGAAAGGGGGCTGTTCTTATAGCTAGGAAACATCCCAAATAATGCCCGTTTTACTTCGAGCGATCGCCACAGTTCATCAGGATTTCCTTCTAACCCTTGATAGGCAGGCATTTGATCATAATAGTCAGCAAATAATTGTTTTAACGTAGGGCGATCGCGACTGGCATCTACGTAAGTGAACATGTAAGTGGTACGCCCAGAAGAGGCCGGAAACGCTTCCCAAAAATATTGATACGCCGACTTTTTATTACCCGTAATTGGTCCCGTGGTGGCAATTAAATCCGCCGTATCGTTCTTACCGAACTCCCCCTCATTTCCTACCGCACAGGTTCCCACCACCAAACAAATTCCATCGGGCTTCGTCTCTCCACGCACCTGTCGCACCACGGGAGAGAAGTGTCCCATGGCATCAATAAATAACCGCGTTTGTATCTGCTCAAACTGAGATACTTCGTCGCTATTCTTATCAGAGTCGCCAATACTTCTATAAGCATCAGCACTGCCCTGACCACCGGCACCAACGGGAGCGCGACTGCCCAGTTTTTTTAAAATCAACGACACCCCATCAGGGTGCACCGTCGCCGATTCAAATGCTGTCTTTTCCCATAAAATACCTCCCGCTGCCAGAAACTTTTTCTTTAAAACTGACAGTAACTTTGCCGGACTAATGCCCACATTGAGCACATCCCGCACCCAGTAGTCCTTGCCCCCATCAAACTTGATGCGCACCGGATTATATTCACTGGCGATCGCCTCCTCCAACTCCGCTGGCGTCAGTAACCCCAGGGACACCAGCTCCCTCAGCTCCAGCCGCGAACTATTCCACTCCTGCGATCGTCCCTGAAGCGCCCCCCGCTCCACCACCAAAATCCGCCAGCCACGCTGCACCAGCGCCAACCCCAACACAATCCCCAAAGTCCCCCCAGCAATCACCCCATCCCACGCCGCCTCCACATCCATCCCTAGCGCCGTCACCGTCTCATCCAACACCTCCCGCCGAGGCAGCGTCTGGGATCGCACCTGCTCCCACACTCCATCCGCCCGCGCCAAACCCGTCGCCGCATTGTTGGGCAGTGCCGCCAACCAGGTTTCAAAATTGCTCATGGGTGCTTGATCCCTACTATTAGTAACCCCTGTTTATTGTCATATAAATTGCGCTGGAAAGGGTCTTAGGCGATCGCCCGCTCCATCAACTCATCATCCATTTCATAATTTGCCGACACCGTTTGTACGTCGTCTAAATCCTCAAGGGCGTCCATCATTTTCACCAAAGACTTAGCCTGGTCAATCTCACTAATTTCCAGCACATTATTAGGAACCCAGCGAACCTCCGATTGATACACCGTAAACCCTTCTCCCTTTAAAACTGTTTCTAAATTCTCTAAATTTTCAGCTGAAGTTGTCACCTCAAACCCAATAATTTCAAACCCTTTCCCATCTTCCCCCTCAAACGGCTCGTACCCTTCCCCGTCCCCTTCTAAAGACGCCATCAATAGCGTCTCCTCATCAATGTTTTCCCCAATAATTGTTACAAATCCAAACTGATCAAACATCCAGCCCACGCAGCCCGTCTCTCCCAGATTCCCACCATTCTTACTAAACGCCACCCGCAAATCCGCCGCCGTTCGATTGCGATTATCCGTCAGCGCTTCCACCAAAACTGCCACTCCGCCGGGACCATAGCCTTCGTAGCGGATCGACTCTAGCCGCACCCCGTCATCCAGGGTTCCGCTACCTTTGGCGATCGCCCGGTCAATATTGGCATTGGGCATCCCCGCCGCCTTCGCCTTTTCCACCGCCGTCCGCAGCTGGAAATTCGCCGCCGGATCTGGACCGCCCGCTCGCGCCGCCACAATCATTTCCCGCGACAGCTTGGTAAATACCTTTCCTTTAACCGCGTCGACGCGGGCTTTTTGTCGCTTAATATTGGCCCATTTACTATGTCCAGCCACTGTTTTTCGTCACCCGCTACTGATGCGTTCACACTGGTTAGATAGTGTATCTCTCCCGGTTATTTCCCTCAACTATTTTCCTCAACTAACGGTCATCTCTCTAGTGACTTCTCCCCGCTGAGGATCTTGGTGACTATAAATTTGTCCATCAGAAAATAGGGAAGCGATCGCCGTTTTCACCGCACTAAAAAATCCATAAAAATAAAATACCCCCCGCACAATTCCCTTCTTCAGAGACTTATCTTTATTGCAGGGGGGATTGCCTAAAACATGACAATCAAATAGTCGGACATAGAGCCGCAAATTCTGCCATAAAGTCAGGTTTCGAAACCCCATCCAAAAGTGGTTGTGATAGTGGGTTACCTGATACTGAAACGTGCGAGTACTGATGTTGTGACATCCCCCCGTAGGCTCACCAATATGCACCAAAGCAGCCTTCGGCTCGTACCAAATATCATAGCCAGTTTTGCGAACCTGAAGACACAAATCAGACTCTTCCCGAATGGCGCTGCCCTGCATTCGTTCGTCAAAAGCCAAACCATAATCGTCAAAAACTTCTCGACGAAAAGACATATTGCACCCCCGCGCCGACAGCACTTCCTGGGGGTTTTCCACGTAGGTAAAGTCCAAATAATACCAGGCAATTCCTGGATCCAACGCCTCAGGAGGAAGCTGCTGAACGGCGAAAGTTTTTAACTTTGTTTCGTCAACACTTGGAGGCAAGACCCGACCAGCAACGGCACCAACTTTTGGCTTTTCTGTAAATACGTTCACATGGCTTTTGATAAATTCAGGATCCATGCGAATGTCGTCGTCGATGAAAATAATAATGTCACCTTTGGCTCGACGAATTGCATAGTTTCTCGCCCCCGGCAAACTAGCAAAATCCGGTGCAAACAAGGTGATTTTTCCTGTCGCAGCAACTTCTTCTAAATATTCAGCAACTTCAGGGGTGTGCTCTTTAGTTTGATCTACAACAATCACCTCAAAATTGGGATAATCTTGGGCGATACAGTCAATCACAGTATTTTTTAAAGGTTCCTCCCGGTTATAAGTTGGAACCACTAAAGAAACAAAGGGAAGGGGAGCAATTTGAGAAGCAGTCATAGGTCTTGGGTCGGCAAATTTGATTCGCTAAAGTAGCCGTTAGAAACGCTATTATTTGAAGCTGATTTTTAAAAGTTGGTTTGTGTTTTAATGCTGAATTTTTGAGGCAAGTTAAAAAGCTAATTTTAGAAAGCTCGTAAGCAATTAAACGGTCACAGAATTTAAGGTTTCACCTACACCCTTGCCCGTCCAACACTGTTTGGTAAACGTCGGCTAGTTGACGCCCCACCACATTCCAATCGTATTGCGATCGCGCCAAATGTTCACCTCGCTGTCCCATTGCCTGACGCTGTTCCGGCGACGTTAGCAACTTTTCCAACGCATCAATCCACAGTTGATGCTCCCCTGGAACAATTATTCCCGCCCCCGCACCCTCAATGTCTGGGGCAAGCTGTAAAGCCGGAGTGGTGATTACCGCCACCTTAGCCGCCATTGCTTCCACCGTCGAGATACCAAAGTTTTCCCCGTAGGTGGGCAAGGCGAAAATATCAGCCGATTGCAGCAATAAATCCTTAGTTACGCCTCCCACAAAACCAGCGAAGGTAACGCGATCGCCTAACCCAAGACGGCTAACTTGTTCGATTAAAGTCTGTTCGTAATCTTGATCTCCCGATCCGCCAACCATTAAATGAAACGGAGTCTTGTCTTTCAGGGGTGCCAATACATCCAGTAGAAAATCAAGGCGTTTTTTAGGATGTAGCCGCGATAAAAATAAAATTACCGGTGTGGTTGTGGACACCCCATATTTTTCTTGTAAAGACTTCTTTGGGCTGGGAAGATCCGGTGATAAATCAACGCCATAGGGCACCACAAAAGGAGAGGCACGAACGCCATAGTGTTTAACGTCTAAGGCTTCTTGATTTGTGGAACAGTGAATTGCATTGGCGCGGTTTAAGTTTTTGCCCTCCGCCAATATCATATAAATTTTTTTCTTAAGAGCCTTTTGACTAATAACCCAAGGTAAAAAGTGACCGTGGGGATTAATAATATAGGGCTTATTTTTACAGCGGCAAACTACTCCTGTAAAGGTGCAAACATAGGAGAAAAAAGAGTGGATTTCCACTAAGTCATAGTGGTCAATATTTTGCCAAATCCACTTGCTAAACTCCCAAGAAAATATAAATTCAGAAATGGCGTTGACGCTGGATAAATGCTTTTGAAAGAAGCGAACCGGTGTCCCTTTATAATCCGTTAGCTGATGCAAAGGCTCATTTAAACAGGTGTCGCCATTGTCGTTGGTGGTGGCGATTTCCGCGTCAATATTTTGCGATCGCAGGGCCTGCACCAGCTCCAAGGCCGCCACGCTGGTGCCCCCGCGCACCGGTCCCACTGATGGAATGATGTGTAGTACTTTCATAGGGTTATTTTTCGCGGCGTTATCGGCGCTTTTAAATTGTGTTTGCGCCATCGTCATACGGACAGAAAGACCGTAGGCAAAAACAGTGTGGGCAAAATGCTGTGACAAAAACACTCAAACGAATGGAGGCAGAGCCCGCATTTAAGGCATTTCGCAACGTTTTTTTTACCGCCTGGCATTATACGCCTGGGCATAGGCATCGAAGTATTGATGGATCATGGTCTGCGGGTGAAATCGCTGGACGTTAACTAATCCTTTCTCCTTCATTTTTCCCAAATCTTCCGGATTTAAACGGTCTGCCAGGGTTTTAGCCGCCTGGCTAGGCTGACGGGGCTCAATGTAGGTGGCCGCTTCGCCGCCCACTTCAGTCATCGGCCGGGCATTGGAGGTAAAAACCGGACAGCCGCAGGCTTGGGCTTCGATAATTGGCCAACCAAAGCCTTCCTGTAGGGAAGGAAACAAGAGGGCGATCGCCGATGAATACAATGCCCGCAACCCTTCATTGGAAACGGGACCCAGCTCCACAACGTGATCTGTCAGGCGGTGGTGGTGAATAAACTCCAGGGAGTGATCCCCCAGGGGAGAACCGGCGATCGCCAGCCGTAAATGGGTAAGTCCCTGAGCCTGCACTAACTGGCGAAAAATCTCCAGCAGCCCAGGGCGATTTTTATACCAGGCGTCGCTGCCAATGTGAAATAAGAATGGCGTGTCTGACGATAGTCCAATTTCCTGAAGATGCAGCGTTTGCTGGGAAGCATCCATGGGCGAATAGGGATAGTTAAGCCCCATATAAATCAGTTCTGTGGCGGAGGGCTCCACCGTGGTTAGACGCATCAGGTCCTGGCGAGTACTTTCCGAAACGCAAACTACCATTTGGGATCGGTTCAGTCCACGTACGATTAGATCCTGGAGCTTTTGCCCGGTCCACTTAGTGGGATTTTCCGGAATTTCTCCCAAGGCGGAGCGCACCGCCATTAAATCGTGACAGGTGACTAAATGGGGCACTCCCTGAAGGTGCTTTGCATAAAATGCATTTGAATGGTCGCAAATGTGCACCACGTCGGCCCAATGCTTTTGCCACCATAAAACTATTGGAAAAATCAAAAATTTATCAACATACCCCAGCCATTTCCCAATACCGTGGGGCGATCGCTTAAGATATCCCAACACCGGCGCCGGACGACTTACCTTTACCCTATGGTCCGTCTGCCGAATCTCTTTTTCCAAAAGCGCTGCAAAGCGCTGCATGCTTTGTTGCCCGTCCGGTAAGTAGTTAGAAACTAAAAGAATTTTCATCGAGAAAGGGCAGATAAAAAAGGCAAGTGAAGGGGTACGTGAAAAATTAACGACAGGACCGCTAAACTCCTGATGCTGATTGGTTCTCCGTCAATTTAAAATCAGTCTCAAATCAACTTGTATCAAAACTTTTGCCCGCTGCTTACAACGTTACCTGTATTGCCCCTGGTGCCCCAGCGCCCCTATCCTGCCATTTCTCACACTGCCCCGTTCATCGTTCGCTGAACCCTGGTTTCTGCATGACTCAGTAGCCGGGATTGTCCTGTCGTTGCCCTCGGGATTTGGTTCGTCCCGTCCCGCACACTTTCTTTATCCTTCGTCGCTAGCTGATTTCGCCTGTTTTGGTCGTTGTTTCCCTGTCTTTCTTATTATTTCTTCTAAATTGTTTTCTCCCAACAGACTGAGATGCAGAAATCAGGGATTTTGAAGCGATTGGATGTAAAGAAGCGCCGATTTCGGGAACATTCCCGGCACTGCCTGGCCTTAACTTAACCTACGCCAATTCCAACTAGAGAGTACCCATGACATCTTTCACTGCTTTAAACCCTGGAGCCGGATTTACGGACCGCGTTAATCGCGACTCTTTTTCCGACTACTCCACCCTTGAAAACACTCCCTTCCCTTCCCTGCGCAGTGGAGGTTCCCAGGGGCAGTCTTCGCCGGATGTGCCCAGTTTAAAGAGGGTGAGTGAGGGGGGTTCGCGATCGCCCCAAGTGGGTGACCTAGGGAAGGTGTACTTGGTGGGGGCAGGACCTGGAGATCCAGGTTTGTTGACGGTGAAGGCTCTGCGGTTGCTGGAGCGGGCCGATGTGGTAATTTACGATGCCCTAGTGAGTGCGCCGATATTGGAGCTAATTTGCCCCACCGCCCAGCGTATTGATGTGGGTAAGCGTTCTGGACGGCATTCCTTGCCCCAGGAGGAAACCAATCAGCTTTTGGTGGCTCAAGCCCAGCGCCACAAAATTGTGGTGCGGTTAAAGGGGGGCGACCCGTTTATTTTTGGACGCGGTGGTGAGGAAATGGAAGAGCTCGTGGCCGCTGGCGTGGAGGTGGAGGTGGTGCCGGGCATCACAGCAGGTATCGCTGCACCAGCTTACGTAGGAATTCCCTTAACCCATCGTCATTACAGCTCGTCGGTAACCTTTGTGACCGGCCATGAGTCCACCGGTAAATATCGTTCTCCGGTGGATTGGACGGCGATCGCTAATGGGGCGGAAACCATCGTGATTTACATGGGGGTCCATACTCTGCCCCAGGTGACGGTGACGCTGATGGAGGCGGGGCGATCGCCGGATACGGCGGTGGCGTTGGTGCGCTGGGGCACACGTCCCGATGCGGAGGAGCTTTATGGCACCTTGGAAGACATTGTGGAAAAGGTGCAGGAAAATAACTTTGCGGCTCCGGCGATCGCGGTCATCGGCGACGTGGTGAACTTCCGCCACCATATTTTGTCGATGCAAGCGATGGGTGCCACGCCTCCTATGGCTGGAACCTGTGACTAATTAGAATTCATTTTTGACGTCGGTGTTACCACTAAACGTGGGTGAAAATTCCCCTCAAGAGAGGGGGAAACGTGTTCACAGAAACGTTACTGAAGAGCAACAAGAGGGCGATTTTTTCTTCGGTAACGTTCCGTCAAACGGGACGCTGGGTTAAGTTTTTGATTTCACGTTCGTTTTGGTCATCGCACCAACGTTTTGAGGCAGTACTCGTTACTTGTTAATTCCGCGTTTGCCGAAGCTTTGCTACAAGACCTGCGTGGCCTCCTGTCGCCGCCGATGTAGAAATTACTGGACGATTTCGGTGGGTGTCTGAATCAGTTGTAGTCTGGTAATGGCGACCCCGATACTCGTTTATGTACTGCTTATCAAACTGGGGTGAAATTCTAGCGGCAAGGAACGATGGATCAAAATGTGGCGCAGCGGTTTGAAGATAATTTTGCCCAGGCTCAAGAGGCAGCAATTGTTGCCCAGTGGGACGATGTTTGCGACGCACTGCCCTGGCTAGTTGAAGTTTGGGAAAAGCAGGGAAAAAAAGCTGCCGATGGTCAGCGTATTGCTCAGCTGATGGGGTTGGTTCTGTCCCTGGGGGATACGGAGTCGCGGCGGACGGTGTCGCGGTTTTGGAAGCGCATGGGAGCCTACGGCGCTGCTGTGCTGGAACGGATTTTGCTGGACAGTGAAGAGGATTTTCACGGGCGTTGGATGGCGGGGCGATCGCTGGGGGAACTGGGTGCTAACGGGATGACCGAGGCACGGGATACGGTGCTGCGGTTAATGAGCCAGCGCCAGGACGACGACACCCTAGCGATTTTGTCCGGGGCGATTACGTTTATGGGGGCGGCGGCCATCGAAACGTTGACCGATTTACTGGGCAGTGCGGAAACGCGCCCGTCGGCGGTGCGATCGCTGGTGAAAATTTGCCACCCTAGCATTGTGACGCCCCTGGCCATGGTGCTGGACGACCCTGACCCCCAACTGCGGGCGATCGCTCTGGAAGCCATTGGTAATTTTCAAGATGAGCGATCGTTGCCGCTGCTACTGTCTGGACTTAAGGATCCCGCCAGTGCTGTGCGTCGAGAGGCGGTGCTGGGGCTGGGGCGAAAGGCAAAGGCTCTGTTTAAGGATGCAGAAAAAGGGGAAGGGGAAAACAGCGACGGTGGTGATTCCCCAGGAGAGCACATTCACATTGATAGCGACGCTCAAGGATGTGGCGTTCCAGACATCAGCGCCCAAGGTATCAGCAGCGCCCATGACATAGAGGCGATTTTAGTGGAGCGCCTGAGTGATTTTAGTTTGGTGGTGTGCGAGCAAGCGGCAATTTCCCTCGGGCGTCTACAAACTCCCAGTGCTGTTGTGGCCCTAAGCGAAACGTTAAATAAAAGCACCACGCCGGTGCCCCTACGTCGCAACGTTACACAGGCTTTGATTTGGACAGACCGGGAAGAAGCCTTGGAAGTCCTGTCCCAATACCTCCACGAAACAATTAAAAACTTGGCGGCGGAACCTCAGCTATCGCACCATTCCAGCCAAATTCAAACTAGTGCCGACGGTGACAGTGTTAACAAAACTGCATCCATGGGAATTGTGTTTTCTGGTTTTGAGAACCAGGAGCTGCTGACTCAACAGGAAACGGTCAAAGACATCATTCAAATGTTGGGGCGGGTCAACGGCGATGAGCGGCGACTGCGAGCGAGCGAGATTGTCCAAGGCTGGTGGTCTACCCTTTTTGATGATCCTTTGAACTTATCTCAGCTAATGCCCAGTCGACGGCTGTCAGTGCCGCTGCGAGAGGCGATCGCCCAGACATTGGGACGCTTAAGCAACCCCAGCAGCCAAGGCATTCTAGAAATCTTGATTCAAGACGAAGCGCCTAGCGTAAGATACCGTGCTGAAGCCGCATTGCGTACCGTTTGCCCCAGCCAACAACCATGACGTTTACTGTCCCTAGACCATTCCTTGGGTAGAAAGGACAGCCAGAAGTATCATCACCACAAAAAACAGGCTGCCAACTGTTTAAGGGCGGCAGCCTGGCACAGGGGAATAAATCTTCCCCCTAAATCTGTGGTCAAAAGCGTTTCTACACTGAAACGGCTTCAGCAATGGATTCTTGAGCAGACTCCGAATCAGCAGCCTGAGATTTCAGCGTTGCGCCGAACTTCTCTACCAAAATACCGCCCAGCACTTCCGGTAGATCCTCACAGGGAATGCCCTTCTGTACCAGTTCGCCCAGTTTGGCATCTTTACCCACTTGACCGCCCAGAAACAGCTTCACCGCATCCACGGACTTGCCGTCTTTCTTGGTCTTAGTGCCCATCAAACCAATGTCGCCTGCCTGAGCCTGACCACAGGAGTTGGGACAGCCGGTCCAGTGCATCCGCACTCGCTCGGGGATGTCGTACTTGGCGTCCAACTCGCGGGCAATTTCCAAGGCACGCATCTTGGTTTCAATAATGGCAAAGTTGCAATAGCTGGCACCGGTGCAGGAAACGATAGAACGCTCCAAGGTGGCAGGCTCAGTTTTAAAGGTTTGCAGCAAGGGCTCCTGCATCAACGCCTCAATGCGATCGTCAGGAATAAAGGAAATCACCACATTCTGCTCAACGGTTAAGCGAATTTCTCCGTTACCATAGGCTTCCGCCAAATCCGCCAACGCGTGCATATTTTCCGCATTAAAGCGACCGGAGGGCACATGGAGTCCGATATAGTTCATGCCTTCCTGCTTCTGAGGATGCACGCCCAAGTGATCTTTCTTGTCTTGGCAAATTTCATCTTCAGGAGCCGCACTCAATAGGGAGCGCCCCAGCTCTGCCTCAATACGCTCGCGGAAAAGCTCCATGCCCCACTTTTCCATCAGCCAGAACAGCCGGGCCTTGGGACGAGCTGTACGCAAGCCCTCTTCCAATCCGTTTTCTGTATAAACCGTTAAAATCGCCTCGCACAGTTCCACTGCTTCATCATTGGGGGGCACCCAAACGCCCATGTTGAGCGCCTCTTGGGCTCGCTGTGCAGATAGATATCCACCCACATGCACGTTAAAGCCAAGCACGCCTTCCCGGTAAGCGGGCACAAAAGCTAGGTCGTTAATCTCAGCGTGGATAGAGTTGTCGCGACCGCCTTCGTAGGCAATGTTGAACTTACGGGGCAAGTTGGAATACTTGCGATTGCCCTTGCCATAGTCGGTGATGGCATCTTGGGTTTTCTGAATCAGTTCGCGGGTGTCGATCAACTCATCAGGATCGATTCCTACCACGGGAGAAGTGGTCAGGTTCCGCACGTTGTCCATGCCTGACTGCATGGACGTTAAGCCCACTTCGTCCATGGTTTTGAAAATGGCAGGAAAATCTTCGAAGCGGATTCCCCGTAGCTGTAGGTTCTGACGGGTGGTAATATCTCCGCTGCCGTCGTCTCCATAACGCTGAATAACGTCAGCCATGGCTCGCATCTGAGGAGCAGTCATCAGCCCGCCGGACACCCGCAGCCGCAGCATAAACTTGTTGGGCGTCACAGGTCTGAAGAAGATTCCGATCCACTTCAGGCGCACCTGAATATCGGACTTTTCGACGTTTTCCCAGCCAGCCTCCACGTATTCCTCAAGGTGGCCTATGACGTCCAGACCGTCCTTTTCTGCTTTGACTTTCTCAACAGGATTAATTTTGATCGGCTTCTTTTCAGTGTCTGCCACGGTCTCTCTCCCGCTCTAGAATCTAACGGTTATTGAAGTTGATACCTTCGCATAAATACTAGGAGGAATATACTGGTCCGTTTTGTAGTTGCGGCTACGACACGAAAATTGTAAGTGTCATAAGGCATAACTAGATTGCAGGTTTTGCATAATGTCTTTTGGATAGAAATTCCTTTAACCTGTTTGATGCTGTTGCTTCTTGAGTTGTTGTCTCTCAATGTGGGTGAGCGATAAAAGTAGCCGTGGTGACCTGGCTAACCAATTGTTTCGGACCTTAGCGTGCAAGATAGAATAGTCTCGAGGAGCAACGAAAAGGTTTTCAACTTCTTGCTGCCTCCCTCTGCACAATCTCTGGTGGCGGTGTTGCCTCTGACCCATGAATGAACCTACGTTTAAAAGCGGATCTTCTGGTAGAAATCCTCTGCTGGAGCCCATTTTGCTGGTGCCGGTGATGGCGCTAACTTTGGGGGTGGTGGCTGCCTGGCGCTATTGGGATAATCCCAATGCTTTTTCTGGTAGTTCGGAGGAGGGGCAAAACGGGTTTGAAGATTTGCTGGCGGAGTTTGAAGCTAGTCAGCGATCGCCTGAAGCGTTAGCGGCGGACATCGATAGTTCCCAGGTATTGAGTGGTGAATTGCGGAGCCTGGGGGGCATAGAGGGACAGCAGCGGAATCGCAATCGCGATCGCAACAAAAAGGACAGTGAGCCCAAAGCCAAATCGTCAGAAGACATTTTGAAGCTGCTGAACAACGTTTCTAAAAGTCCCACAGGGGGCGGTGCCCGTCAGGCACTGCCAGCCACATCAATTTTCAATAGCAGTTCCGGTAGCCGCCTCAGCTTGGGACAGTTTCAGCCCGACGGGAGTTTCCAAGGGCGAGGGCTGTCTTTAGCCCCTGTTGAACGGGGATTATCCTTAGCGCCTGCTGAACGGGCGTTGGCTAGGAATGCTGCCTTGGGACGATTCCAAAGCTTGCAGCCGGGGCAAGCGGGCATAGGAGGTGCTCAGGGGCAGGCTGAACTGCCAGTGAACGCTCGTCAGGGAACTTTTGATGGCAGTGTGCCTGGGGCGGGCGTCTCGGGTACCGTTGGGCGATCGTCGCCACTGTCGCCCGCGGTGGCAACCCCTGGCTATGGTGCAAACCGCCCCATTCCCGGTGCTGGGGTGGGAGTAACTGGTGAGGTTCCTAGCTATGGCAGCGCTCCTGTGGGACAGCCCAGAACCTACACCACCCCTGGCTATGGAGTTGCCCCCACGGTGCCTAGCGTTGCTGGATCTGGTCCCCTTGTGCCGTCTACCAGTGGACCAGGCTATAGTCGTGGGCTGCGTAACTATCAGCTCAACACCGCTCCGCCCCCCAATGCTGGATTGTCCACCGGCGCCGTTGGTGGTAACCGCCCGTTGCGATCGCAAACGGGCGCAGGTGCCTTAGACCAGCCGCAACCCACCCCTTCTAGCAATATTGGCGGTCGCAACTTTAGCTCTTTTTCCAACCCTTATGGACGCTAGGACCCTGCTGGTGATTGTTAGAAATGCAAAGTTGGCGGCATATTTACATGCCTTGATGCCCTGAATTTTGCCGCCAGTGATAAACCGTCGCTTTACTTACATCTCCACGGGCTACATGCCCATGATGTTGTAGCCAGAATCCACATAGATGGTTTGTCCGGTGACGCCGCTAGACAGGTCGCTGCATAGAAACGCCGCCGTGTTGCCCACTTCCGTTTGGGTCACCGTGCGCCGTAAAGGTGCAATTTCTTCCACGTGGTGAATCATGTCCAAGATTCCTCCCACCGCTGACGATGCCAAGGTGCGAATTGGACCAGCGGAAATTGCATTAACGCGGATCTTGGCGGGTCCCATTTCTGCAGCCAAATAGCGAACGCTACACTCCAGCGCCGACTTTGCCACGCCCATCACGTTGTAATTGGGAATAACGCGAACGCCTCCTAGGTAGCTGAGGGTGACAATGCTGCCCCCTTCGGTCATCAAAGGCTTGGCGGCCGCGGCAAGGCGGCTCAGGGAATAGGTACTGATATCGAGGGCGCGGGTGAAGCCGGCGCGACTGGTTTTACTGTAGTCCCCCGTTAGCTCTTCTTTGCCCGCAAAGGCTAGGCAGTGAATCAGCACGTCAATGCGCCCCCATTTTTCTTTGATGGCGGCAAAGCTTTCGTCAATTTGGGCGTCATCCTGCACGTTGCACGGTAAAAACACAGAAGGATTGAGGGGCTCCACCAGCTTGCCCACCTTGGCTTCAAATTTACCTTTGTCGTCAGGAAGGTAAGTGACTCCCAAGTTGGCTCCGGCGGCGTGCAGCTGTTGGGCAATGCCCCAAGCAATGGAACGGTTGTTTGCAATTCCCGTGACTAATGCGTTTTTTCCGGTTAAATTCAGCATAATTGCTACTGTCAGTGGTAAAACTTGAATAACGACCAGCGTTACGTCGCGCCTTTATTAAACTTTCTAAGGCTAGGTGCTGTCCTGATAATGCAAATGGTTTGATGTTTGCAGTGTTAGGCGCCCAGAGCAGAAGCGATTGGTGCTGGGACCGAGGCTCGGTGCTTGGGCTTTGACAGTTTAAGGCTTTTGATGATCGAAAACTAATGGCTGGGGAAAACACTGATTCTATGCCCGTTACTTCAGAACAACCGTTACTCACTGTTTTTCGGCAGCTTAGCGGTGGTGCGTTTCCGCCTGTGGTGGAATCCTTCGACCGGGGCAAGACGATTTTCTTTCCAGGGGATCCGGCGGAGCGGGTGTATTTCCTGCTGAAGGGGGCGGTAAAGCTGTCTCGGGTTTATGAGTCAGGAGAAGAAATCACGGTGGCGCTCCTGCGTGAAAATACGGTTTTTGGGGTGCTATCCCTGCTAACGGGAAATCGATCAGATCGGTTTTATCATTCGGTGGCCTTTACGCCAGTGGAGCTGCTATCGGTGTCCATTGAGCAGATGGAAAAGAGCTTAAAAGAGGAGCCGGAGCTGGCGATGGTGATGTTGCGAGGGCTTTCATCGCGGATTTTGCAGACGGAGATGATGATTGAGACCCTGGCTCACCGAGATATGGAGTCGCGGCTGGTAAGCTTTTTGCTGATTTTGTGCCGGGATTTTGGTATTCCTAGCCCGGATGGGGTGACGGTGGATTTAAAGTTGTCTCACCAGGCGATCGCTGAGGCGATTGGTTCTACGCGGGTAACGGTGACGCGGCTGTTGGGGGACTTGCGTGATCGCCAAATGATATCGATTTTGAAAAAGAAAATTACCGTCCACGATCCGGTGGCTTTAAGTAATCAGTTTGCCTAGGGACGCGTAATGGCTTTCTGGGGCAGCGCTTGTGTTTTTTATGCCATTGGCATTAGCCTGAAACTTCGACGGGGTAGCTAATGACTGGAACGGAAAAGGCGTAGAAGCGTCTTAATGGTTTTGGCGGTGGAAACCCGGAGGGGACGCCTGTTTTAGGCGGTGTAGTGTAACGGGCGGTCCATGGCGTTTGGGTATGTACTAATTGTTTTGGCGGCGATCGCTCTGGGAGGGCTGATTGCCACGGTGGGGGATCGCCTGGGCTCCCGCGTGGGAAAGGCGCGGCTGCGATTGTTCAATTTGCGTCCTCGCCAAACTGCAACGGTTATTACCATCGCTACCGGCGGGCTGATTTCCGCATTAACCGTAGGCTTGGTGGTGCTGTTGGGAGCTCTGGAATTAGAGCAAGTGCAAACCCAGCTGCGCCAGTCGCGGGAAGATTTGGATGAGGCGAGCACTGACCAGAAGCAGGTGAGTCAAAGCCTAAATAGGCTACGGGCGACCCAGCGGATGACGCGGGGGCAACTGGAACGTTCCCAAGAACGGTTAGACGCCGCCCAAAAGCGTTTTGGTCAGGTGTCGAAGCGAGCGGGAGACTTACAGAAGGATATTCAGCGGCTGGGGGCGGAACGGAAGCGGTTAGACCAGCAGTTGCAGCGTTTACAGGTGGACCGTGATCGCCTAGGGGTGGAAAATCGCCAGAAAGGGGCGCAAATTGCCCAGCGGGAAGCCCAGCTTCGGTCGGTGGGCAGTCGACTCCAGGCGGCTCAGCGGCAGTTTTCCCAATCCCAGGTGCAGCTAGAAAGGTTGGCGGAGGAGGTGCGATCCCTAGAGCAACAGGCGCAAATTCTACGGGGGGGCAGCGTTGCCCTGCGCCGGGGACAAGTGCTAGCAGGGACGCTGGTACAGGTGCGATCGCCCCAGGAAGCGCGGCTGGTGCTTCAGCAGTTGTTAAATGTGGCAAATGAGACGGCGTCCCAGGCGATTCGCCCCGGCTTAGATCGAGAACAGGTGCTGCGCATTAGTCGGGGAGAGTTAGACAGCGGCATTGCCCAGCTGCCCGATGGTAAAGAATATCTGGTGCGGGTACTATCAGCGGCCAATTACGTTGTGGGCGAAGGTCCGGTGCAGGTGGGTTTGGAGGTAATTGAGAACCGAACGGTTATCCGAGCGGGGGCGCTTCTGACTCGGGGTACCTTTGGGCGGGATAACCTCAGCCGAGACGAGGTGCGCGATCGCCTGGAACTATTGATTGCCCAAGCCCAGTTTCGGGCTCGACTGGCAGGGGTGGTGATCGACACGCCGCGCATTGCAACGGTGGAAGGTTTAGTTCGCTTGGCCGTGTGGTTGACGGAGCAGCGGGATCCGGTGGAGGTGCAAATTTTAGCTAATGACGATTTGCAAACGGTGGGCCCCCTATGGATGCGATTTGTGGCGGTACGCGACGGCGAGGTGTTGTTTGATTCCGCAGAAAGTGGGTGATCGCCAACGCCACCGAATCCTAATCCTGCTAACCTTCCCTCTGACAACGGTTCCCCAGATTCGGAAATCTAGCACTGTCATTCGCCGCAACTGTCATTTGTCGCAACTGCCATTTGTCGCAACTGTGTGGGGCACTTGGAACCGCCCTTTACATAAGGCTCTTGTGGGAAGCGGCGCGTGGAGATGGCGGGTGACTACCGTTTTGTTTCTTGCACTAAGGTTAAGCTAACCCACTCGCCTTTGTCGTTATAGCGGCGAATAAGGCGCTGGCGATCGCGCTCCGAAGTCATCCACCCTAGCTCTAGCCCAAAAGACTGGCGAAAGGGGCGTTCTTTGGGGCGATTGGAGGAAATTCCCTGGGGCAATAGCAGCACCGCAACGGTGGGGCCCATCTCGTCAAAAATTAGCTCCGGTCCCTCAATGCGGGCGGAAGACGTCACAGTGCGTGGCGTGCCCCCCATCGTAAAGGTCAACCTTTGCTGGAGGCGCTCACCCTTGCGCTCCAGCACTAAAGAACTATCGCTGGTGGTGGAATGAAAGTCAGGAAACACCGTTGTTGCCGTCCCCACCCAACGCCCTTCCAAGGCTGCCAATAAATCCTCCGGTGTTTCCGGAGTGCCCGGCGGCACAAACCACGGCTGACTGCTGGCTTCGCGAATCAGGGTCAGGGGCATAGCTTTGCCCTTGGGGTCATAGCGTTGCACCAACCGTACCCGCCGATCCCCCGACTTCAGCCCCATCTCTGCTCCGAATTGGGAATAGGGCCCCACAAACAATGCCCCTTGGGAAAATGCCCCCGTTTGCTGGAACAGCAGCCCTTGCCCGACCGCCTGGTAGCTCACCTCAATTTTTCGCACCGTTGGCCAATCTCTCCAAGGCTCATCTGTCGCCAAAATTCCTTCCCATTTGGGATACTGAGTGCGGTCATATTGCAGCACCTTTTGATTCATCGTTTTGCGATCGCTGGTGGCTTTCAGCTGCGTAAAACTCAAAGGACCTGGCTGAACGGTACCTTCCTCGTCCACGGCATCAAAGGATCCCCACCAGTCCCCCTCGTTTTCCAGCAAGCACTCCCACTGCGATCCCATACCTCTTTTCCCCCTGTCGGTATCAATGGTTCGTTTAAAAAATCCTAAGTCCCAGGGACTGGGATCAGGTAAACCTCAAATCCAAAAGGGATAAGGGTTGCGATTTTCATTATTTCTTATCTGAAAAAGCATGCGTTTCTGGAAATGCATGTATGGCTAACTGATCAGAGCTTCATCGCCTCTGGCGATTACACCTCCCAAGGATGGTCATTGATAAAGCTTCAAAATCAATGGCTTGCAGGAGTGCACCCCTGATTCTCCAGTATTGGTAATAACGGGCACTTTTTCCAAGGGGGTTATTTCTAAAGGCTAAATTGGACCCGGTTCAGGGGGCGATAAACCAACGCAAGATAAATCACCACAATAAAATTGATAAGTCTTTGATAATGTTGACCACCCTTAAAAGATGCCTGGGAGACTCTGAGTTGCCAGACGGCAATGGAGCCTTAGGCTATGGGGACCAGCGCTGCTGCTGCGTTGCCAGGATTCTATTCTCAGTTTAAAAATCGACTTCACATCCTATAATCGACATCATCAAGCGCCACCTATCAATAAATTTTGAAGCTGAGCCTTAACGCTTATTTTGAAAGACGACTTCTCTAAACCAAAGCCTTAATAATAAAGCTTTAGAAATTTAGCCAGGACGTTATTGAAAACTTGCTTGGGGTTAGCTGTGGCATCGTCAGTGTTTCCTGCGCCGCTGCTGTGTGTTCCAGGGGACAGATTAGTTCCACAAGTTGCTGGGTTATTTACTCGCAATTAGCCTTAACTTTGCTGCCGCCTGTGGTTGGGTTGGCGGTGGAATAACGGAGCAATCTGTCTGGGAAGCGCGATCGCAGTGGTATGTTTAGTACCCGTTGGTCTTTGGAAAATTCATGCAGTCGCAACCCTCTGTGCGCCGAACCAAAATTGTTGCCACTATCGGTCCGGCAACCAGTAAACCCGAGGTGCTGCGAGCCCTAATTGAGGCCGGGGCAACCACTTTGCGTCTTAACTTTTCCCATGGCACCCACGCCGATCACCAGCGGAACATTAAGCTAATTCGCCAAATTTCCTTTGACCTGAATCGTCCAGTGGCGATTTTGCAGGATTTACAGGGACCCAAAATTCGCTTGGGAATCTTTGAAGGCGGTCCCATTCACCTCAAAAAAGGCGACCCCTTCGTGCTCACCAGCCGCAGCGTCCCTGGGGACCAAAGTATTAGCTCAGTCACCTACGACAAATTAGCGGAAGAAGTGCCTTCTGGGGCAACGATCCTGCTGGACGATGGCAAAGTGGAAATGGTTGTGGAGTCAGTGGATCAAGAGTCCAAATCCTTACACTGTCGAACGATAGTGGGGGGAAAGCTCTCCAACAACAAAGGGGTCAATTTCCCCGGCGTATATTTATCTGTAAAGGCGTTGACGGAGAAGGACAAAGAGGATTTAGCCTTTGGCCTGGATCAAGGGGTGGACTGGGTTGCCCTAAGCTTCGTGCGCAACCCCCAGGACATGCTGGAAATTCGTGAGTTGATTGCAGCGGCGGGGAAAAACGTGCCCGTGGTGGCGAAAATTGAAAAGCACGAAGCCATTGAACAAATGGAAGCCATTTTGTCCTTATGTAACGGGGTAATGGTGGCCCGGGGGGATTTGGGGGTAGAGCTACCGGCGGAAGATGTGCCAATTTTGCAAAAGCGCTTGATTCGCACTGCCAATCGCCTGGGCATCCCCATCATTACGGCCACCCAAATGCTGGACAGCATGGTGTCGAGCCCCCGGGCAACACGGGCAGAAATTTCCGACGTGGCTAACGCCATTATTGACGGCACCGATGCGGTCATGTTGTCTAACGAAACGGCAGTGGGTGAGCATCCCGTTGAAGCAGTGGCCACAATGGCTCGTATCGCTGAGCGTATTGAGCAGGATCATTTATGGCCCCAGCACGACTGGGTAACCCACTCCATTCCTAACGCCATTTCCAAAGCCGTGAGCTCTATCGCTGAGCAGCTAGAAGCGGCGGCGATTATGACCATGACCAAAAGCGGGGCTACTGCTCGCAACGTGTCAAAATTCCGCCCCAGCACTCCCATTTTGGCGGTTACTCCCCACGTTAATGTTGCCCGTCAGTTGCAGCTAGTGTGGGGCGTCAAACCATTAATGGTTTTAGATCTAGATTCCTATCAGCAAACCTTTGAGGCTTCGATTTCCCTAGCCCAAGAGCAGGGGCAAGTGAAGGAGGGCGACCTGGTGGTGCTGACGGCGGGCACCCTTCAAGGTATTTCCGGCTCAACGGACCTGCTGAAAGTGGAGGTGGTAACGTCCGTTTTGGGACAGGGAAGAGGGCTGGGTAGTGGCACCGTTAGCGGCCGTGCCCATGTGGCCCGGTCAACTATGGATGCCAATAACCTTAACCCTGGGGAAATCCTGGTGGTGCCTTCCACAAGCGTTGACTGCATTGAGGCCCTGCGACGAGCGTCGGGCATTATTACCGAAGATGATGACCTTAATGGTCATGCGGCGGTGATTGCTAAAAAGCTGGATATTCCGGCGGTGCTGGGAGTGGAGAACGCCACAACCTTGGTGCGAGAAGGGGCGATTATCACCCTAGACACTAAAAAAGGCGAAATCTATTCGGGTACTAAGTCTCTGCCGGGAGAAATGGCGATGGTGGGCGATCGCAACGGCAGACTGTAATATCGGCGTTGCAGATATCAGAGATGATGAAGTCCGCCGTAGTAACGCACTTCGATAACGTCCTATGCAATGCCCTAGTTGCCACTCCACCGCAATCTCAAAAAATGGCTTCCGAGGAAAAAAGCAAAATCACCGCTGTCGCCACTGCGGACGGTAGTTTATTGAGAATCATCAAACTCGTTGCGGTTACAGCGACGATATGCGCGAGCTGTATTTGAAGACGCACCTCAATAGCCGGACTTGATATTAGCAGAGGTTTGCGCCCTACGTTCGCCCGGGTGCGGCGACCATTGCGTAGCCCCTTAGGTCCGTGTTGGCTATAGCGTCGAACCAGAGTCACGATTGAGTCCCACCACATGAGCTGCTTGGGTGAGGGGGTAATCCTGGGTCAACAACCAGAGCAGGTGAAAGCGCCTTGACTCGACGGGGTCGGTGTTGGTCTGATATCGCTCCTTCAGTTCGGCTGCTGACAGATGGGAGCAAAGGTGTATTTTTCTAGCCATGGCTCCATCTTAGAATTATGGGGCTAGAAAAACGGATTTCGTATAACCTCTCCTTGACTTGCTGCGAACTCTCATCAGAATCTGCCGAATTACAGTCAATGGCAACTTTTCGAGCCTCTACATTAACGGCAATAAATCTATCCTTGGCCTTCTTTTTTATACTGTGAAGATCGATCAGCAGGATTCAAAAATGTTGTGATTGCAGACAACACAGCCATCGAAGCTGCTAACGCAGCGGCGGCGGTTTTGCCAAGAGATTCTGATAACGCCGATGCACTTGCAATAGAAGCGAGAAAAGCGTTGATTATGCCCACTCAACTCATATCTTGCAGTAAGTGATGTTGAAGTCGATTCCTTGCTGTCGCAGCAACGGTCGCAAGCGCTCCCACTCCCGTAGCAATAGGGAAGCTACCAGTGCTGGGAATAACTGCTCTAGGGCCGCTTGGGCGGCTTCTCCCCAATCGAGAGAACTGGGCTTCCCCAGCAGTAAGTAGCCCCAGTGAGCCAGGGTGAAGGCGATCAGGCTGAGCGCCAGCCAGCGATAAACCCCAAGCAGTGTGCCCTGCCCGAAGCGGTGTAATCCGAACCGGTGTTTGGCGGTCTTGAACCAGCCCTCGATCTGCCACCGACGTTTGCCCCACCAGCTCAAGGTGGCCCCTTCAAGCGCCGAGTGCAAACGACAAACCGCTGACGCATCTCTCCCTTCTCACGCTTGAACCAATACCAGCCGACCCACACTGGGCGGTCCCATCCTCGCAGGCGCACTTGGGAGCCAGAATGAACCAATTCGTGGAGGTGTCGACCATCGTGAATACATCGCTGTCGACTCACCCCAACCAGGGCATGCATGTCCAACTGGCGCACTCCCTGAAGGAAAGCGATGCTCCCAAAGCCACCATCCGCTAGAACCATGATCCGAAAGTGCTGCTTGAGGGGCTTAGGTATGGTTCGCAGCAGCCGTAATCCAAGCTGTGCCTGACTGGGAGTGCCTTTACCGCGATAGACACGCGCCCCCCAGGGAAAGCGCCAATGCCCCACAACCACATACAGGAGCACCACGTGCAAACCCCGCTTGCCATGAAAGACTCGGATGAGGGGGGCTAACGCCTTGAAACGCCCTCGCTTGGGCAAACACGTCAGGTCAAGAATCAGTTGAAGATGAGGTCTGCGTCCTTTCGGGCGATGGGCCAGTAGCACCTGCACCAGATAGGCTCGCACTTGTCGAATCACTGCACGGGTAGGCCAGGAATAGCAATTGAGGAAACGGCTTAGGGCGGCAGGGGATTTATCTTGGCAGTACTCGGGCAAAGGGTGCCCCTGAGCTTCCAGAAACAAGCCCAGCAAGGCTTGTAGGCTACGCCGCTGATGATAGGTGGGCATCAGACTTAACAATAAGCCCACTAAAGCCTGGGCTTGAGGCAAAATCTTTGACATGGGGAGAGACAGTCGGAGGTGTGGTAACCCTGTTCTGCCACTCCCCTCCCCTTACTGCAAGATATGAGCTCAATAAAGATATCAATTAATCCAAAAGTTGGTTATGTAGCTATAGGATTTAGTCTGCGTCAAAGCGTTTTTTCTAGGCGCTTTAAGTTTCCCAGAAGTTTAACTTTCAAAGAATCAGCCATTCTTTTAACTCTCTGTAAACATAAGGTTGCGCCGATGGAATTTCTGTTTCAAATCCAGGAAAAAGTCACTTCAGCGATGCTAACTGTTCCAACCACAAAAGATTGGATAGTGGCAGCAGTTCTATTGCTAATCGTCGCGGCAACCTGTTTACCTCTAGGACTTTGGTGTAGATTTCTGGACGTTAGAACACCAAAATTATCAGCAATAAAAACCATCCGTATTTTAGTTGACCGTTTACTTCTTCCTTGTTTTGCTGAAGAACTAATATTTCGTGTCCTACTACTTCCTGTAAAGAACAATCTCATCTCAATAAAAGTCAAGTTACTTCTAGGTGCAGTAAGTTTGACTGCCTATGTAGCGAGTCACCCCATTAATGCGACCCTTTTCTATAAGCAAGCCTCAGAAACTTTTATCAATCCATTCTTTCTATTCTCGACCACGGTATTAGGAATTGCCTGTACTTTTGCATATACGATATCAGGCTCAATCTGGACTCCTATTGCAATCCATTGGATTACAGTCATAGGCTGGGGGAGCATCCCACTTATGCCGCTTTTGACGAGAGCTGATAAAACGAGAACAGA